>JAEEWC010000118.1 GCA_016287155.1 Clostridia bacterium
AAATACTAAAGATTGAGCAATAATTACATAATGATAATTATTATTATAAGTTGTATCTACATAATTATCTGCTTCAGCATCCTTTCCTTTAAATGTATAACCATCTGGAATTGTTGCTGAAGTAACATTTAATGCTTTTGTACTTTCAGCATATAATTCAAATTTCTTAAAACCTGTGACAGTTAATAAATCTGTATATATAGCATTATCTTTTGACCTAATCATTAAAGTTGCATTGTCAGAAACAGTAACATCAGCTTCAAACGCTAAAATACCACCGCAATTATTATCTAATTCCGCTAAAGACATAACTAAAGCTGCTTTATCTTTGATCACTAAATGACTGTTAGGCTCAAGCACAATTCCGGCGTCTACCATATTGTTAATAAGAACGACAGCCTCTTTATCTATTGTTAAAGTACCTGTCTCTATATATATGCCGTAATGGCTTCCTCCAAGTAGCACGTTTCCAGAGATTACAGAATCGCTTCCTAACTTTAATGCATCATTTGCAAACAAGCCCTCTTGTTCCATAATCACTGCGTCTTCTCTTAAAGTCAAATGATTTGCTGCCATTAAAGATTCTGGATTATTTTCTTCATAAGTTGCTGGATTACTATTTACCGGTACGAAAGCTAATATGCCTCCATTTACCGTCAAAGTTTCTTCAGCGCTAACACCAACTAAGTTTGCTACTGGAAACATCATTGTTTCAACTTTTCCGCCGTCAATGCGAAGATTATCAAATAAATTTACTGCTTTAGTTGTTCCTATTGCTTCTGTTGCATCAGCGCCTAATGTAAGTACGCCTGGGACATCTCCTTTTTGTCCAAAGACATTAAGTGTTTTTGCTGAGAAATTGCCTTCTATTATAAGTGAATTTGGTTCTGATGAATCCCCACTGTCTGTCAAAATCAAATTAATAACTCTATCGTTATCTTTTTGCAAAATACTACCACAAATATCAATTTCTGATGAATTAACAACATACCAGCCATCTTCATTGAATGTTGTTGATGAAGTTACAACATTATAAACATCTGCTTCTTTTTCATCAAATTCACCAGTTGTTTCATTATATTCCAAATATTTTACAGGTGCTTGTCTTATTAGCATATAAGGCTTTTTTGTATATTGAGCATATGATCCATCATTTAAAGCAATTTCTTCATATTCGGCTGATATATTATTTTTACCTAAAAATTGTGTTCCATTTTCAAGCACAATATTTGCAGCCGTAATACCTTCTGGAGAGCCACAGCCTTCTACCTTACCACCGCTAACAGTTAATGTCCCTGTAGTTTCGATTTTACCGCCCTCCCAAGTAGGAGAGTTAAGAGCTACAATTTGTCCTCCGCTTATAGTAATACCCGTATTTGAATACAAACCACATACCGTGCCTGCATCTGAGATATTAATATTTGAGCTATTACCAGAAATAGTAATTTCACCATCCGCATAAATACCATATCTTAAACGCTTTAAATTTGCACCAGAATTTGTAAAATTAACCTCTCCTGTTGCTTTAATTCCATATGCTGTAGCTGTAGTTTTATCTCCGCCATGATCATCTTGGTATGCAAATCTACTATTACCAAAAAATTCACAATCTCCGGCTACATTAATACCAATATTTGCAGCATATAAACTAACTTCTGCTTTTTCGTTAAATGATACATAATTTTGTGCATTTATAAATTTATCTAATCTACGTGTATTAACACCATAATTTGCTTGAAGCAAATTTGTATTATAGAAATTAACAAACCTTGCTTCAAATGCAGTTACAGAATTGTTATCGTAATCCGTCTTGGATCCAGAGAGTTCTAAACTTTGGGAACCGTTTATAATATTTATTGTATCTGAAGCCCTAAATGCTTTTTGGTTGTCTACCGCATAACAGTAAAATACAGAACGTAAACAATGTAATTCAAAGTTACCAAAATCGTTTAAATATGAACCATAATCAGATGGATTAGTTACATTAGTCGAGAATTGAACTTCGCCATAACCACTCCAACTAAATTTATTTTCGCCATAAACTTTAAAATTCTTTGTAGAACTAATCCTTCCTTTAAATGTTAATGTTACGCCATTTTTTACAATGATATATACATCGTGCGTAGTTTGAATATCTTGTGTCGTTACAGTAACGTTTTGATCTGCAATGTACCATCCACCTGATGCGAAATCCTCATCCGCTGTAATTTGAGTACACGCGCTTGCAGCTTGTTTTATTACATATTTTCCTTGATTAAAATCGTATTCACAGTAATTAACAACGTCATCTGCATTAACTGTATTATCGATTTTTAATGCAAATATGGTAACAGCAAGTCCCATTACCATAATTAATACAACTACTAAGCATACTAAACGATTTATTTGCTTATTTGTATTACTCATTTAAAATACCCCCTCTTTTCTTCTAGTCTTATTTGCGCGAATAATTATTTATAATTAAGCACGCTTCTACCTTTTAGTTTATATTTATAAATATAAAGAGTCAATATCGAACAAAATGTTCTATAAAATGTGGCAACAATCAACACATATTTGGCAATTTTTATATTCAGATGCAAATAAAATATTCCCCATAGAACAAACAAGTTTTTCATAAGTGGCAAAAAAGCCAAGAAATATAAGTTTTTAAATAGTATCTTCTTTTGTTTTTAATTTATTAACCTTATAACTAATCTCTAACAATGAAATATTTATAGTTAAGAAAAATCCTAAATATATAGGCATTATCCAAAATCCTATATTTTCAAACAATAATCCAAATACTGTTGGCATAAATGTTGCCCCAATATATGCGGATGCCATTTGTAGCCCAATTACAGGTGCGCTATATTCTTTACCAAAATTCGTTGGTGCCATATGTTGTATTGCCGGATATATAGGACCCATACCAGTTCCCACAATCACAAAAGCAATAGCAGTTAAAATGTAACTATTAATTGGTAAAGCTATTAATATAATCCCAATTAATTCAACAATAGCCCCTGCTCTAATTAAGTTCTTATCACTAACCTTATCTGATATAAAGCCTGCAATTAATCTACCTATCATCAAGCCACCGAATATCAAAGCACCAAATGCAGCTACAACATCTTTACTTAATTCTACATATCTATTATCAAAATACGTTGGCACCCATAAAAAGCATGTGACCTCTCCTGCACAATATGCAAAGAAGGCAACAAGCGTTAATAAAACAGCTGGCATCTTTATAGCATCTTTAATGCTCTTTGATTCTATATGCTCTTCAATCCCTTCTTTTTGATTAATCTTCCATAATGGTAAAGAGAAAACACAAACAATCAAAATGAATATCTGTATGTATGCCGTCCATTGATATCCTTGATTCCAATGAGCGTATTTTAAAGCAAGTCCCATAATAACAGGAGATACAATTGCTCCTAATCCATAAAAGCAATGCAAAAAGTTCATTACCTTTGATGAATAATGATTTGCTACATAATGATTTAAAGCAGCATCAATTGATCCAGCTCCAAGACCATATGGAACTGCTATTAAAAATAGCATCCAGTATTTAGTTGCAAAAGAAAAGCCTAATAACCCAGCAACAGTTAAAGCTATTGAACTAATTACAATGTATTCTGTTTTAATCTTTTTTATAATACTTGGGGATAAAAGTGATGAAATAATAGTCATCAAAGCTATCGTCATTGATACATACCCAGCATATGATTCTGGCACATCAAATACAATATGCATACTTGGCCAACCAGAACCAAGTAATGAATCTGGTAACCCTAGTGACATAAATGCAAGATAAATAACTGAAACTAATAACGCAGCCATGCGTATATTATATCATTTGGTAAATATTTTAAATATATTTAACAGCTTAAATCGTCATAATATTTTTGAACTTTCTTTAGAATTATTTTTAAATCGTTTATATAATCGTCTTCATCTACTAAATCAACGCCGTCATTGAAATTCCATTGC
Source organism: Clostridia bacterium (assembly GCA_016287155.1). Taxonomy (GTDB): domain Bacteria; phylum Bacillota; class Clostridia; order Christensenellales; family UBA3700; genus UBA3700. Next base: position 3,979 of record JAEEWC010000118.1, read on the forward strand.
ATATTAGTTTTTACAAATAGCGCATTTGTCCCAACTTCAAAGCAAGGGATACACTTACCATAGCATTCTAGCAATTCATCATATAAGGCCCTTGCTTTGATTTGGTCATTCAATTGAATAACATTCTCAATTTCTTTTATGTGCTTATCTATATCAAGCACTTCTCTTTCTTTCAACATACAACACTCCAAACTCATTTTTGTTGAGGAGAACTACATAAAAAATAGTTCTACCTATACGATAACCCTTTGATACTTTTCTAAACAAAAAAACTTAACTAAATGTTAAATATTTAACGTGATTTTCGATTTTTCAAACACTTTGTTTTAAAAAATGTAAAAAATTCGTATTTAAACTTATATAAAAATTAAATCTAAAAATCCTTTTAAAATAAAAAACCTCCAAAGTTTTAACAAATCTGTTTACTTTGGAGGCATTATTCATGTGTTAATCTAATTAATCTCCTTTTTCATCTTTTACGATCAATTTATCTGCAAAGCTTTTATATCTAAATACTTCTTCCTCTGTCCTATAGATTATTTGTAGATTATATGTTAATAATTTTAATTGGCCACATTCTTCGCCCATAAAATGTACTCTTATAACTTTATTGTCTTTAATCGTGTATCTATTAAATGCAAAGAACATTAAAAGATATATAAATCCAACAAAAGCAATAATAATCCCTAATGCAAAGAATGTCATTCCCCAGCCATGTCTTAAATTATATGAATGTTCCGCTTCTTTTAGGGTATCTAAAGCAGCTGGAGGAATAAGTGCCTTTTGTTCATCTGTTAAACTATCAAAATATCGTCTTGCTTCATCAATTGATTCTTTTGTTTCTTTTGTATATTCAATCTTGCCAATATTTTCAATCTTTTTAACAACTTCATCAACTTTATCGTCATTTTCTTCTGTATGATACATCCCCTCCGTAACCGCATATGCATTTTCTGCATTTGGAAATGCATTCAAAATAAGCATAAAACTTGCAAGCAATAATGCTATTAATACAATCGACAATATAATAGCAAGGCTCTTGTGGGCATCTACTTTATTAAAAATAAGCCTCCTCATCTATACTTCTCCTATATAATTTAAATTGCGCATAGTTTTCTTAGCTAACTTAATCATATAAAATGCGGTGCAACAGAAGTGCCACAAAAATATGGCATTATTAAATTAAATAATAAATATTTTATTGAAATGAACTTTTAAAATTACTTGTTCCCTGTATATGGGTAAGATACTTCACCCCAATCTACATCGTCATTTTCTAATACGATTTCAATCAAAATTGGAATAAGTGCCTCAAGAATTGTAACTCCTGATTTTAATTGTTCACGATTAACTGAACTATTATATGTAGCAAGTCCATGGAATATCTGATTTCTAAGTAGTGACATCAATGTAAATAAATAATCTAAAAGTTCTACATCGTCATCTTTAGCCATAAGCCCGCCGTATATCTTTTTCATCATTTTGTTTTTAACAAATTCAAAATCTCCACTACTCATCTCACCCTTTTGAGTTTTCCAATATTCAGTATAAAGGTATTGATTATCTACAAACACTCTTAATTGGTTTGGGATATTAAATAACGCTTTTTTAATCTTACTTTCTGTATCTAATTGAGAAATCTTTTCAAAGAAGGTTTTTCTCTTTGTTCTTTCAGCTTCTTCACTTGAAGAATCATCACTATATGCAGCATTTAGAGCTATCCAATAAAAGATAAATTTTTCGTCTATACTTTCAGCCTTCTCTGCAACCTTGCCCCAGCTTATTGCTCTATGTACTCTTATAGCCTTTGGATCAAATTCGCCATATTTATCTTTCTTTATAGCATCTAATTCTTCAAACATTCTCCCCATGTCTCCTTATGTTAAGCAAATAATATAGCTATTAAAGCCATTAATTCTTCATGAGATAAATTACCTTCTATTTCATATAAACGTGGACCACAATATTGTGAAATGTATTTGCCATCAAATTCATAAATAATTGGGCCACAAAATCTCTTAATACGTCTGCCATCAAACTCTAAAAGAGTTTGCCCGCAAAATTGATTGATATATCTATCTCTAAATGAAAATATTGAAGGGCCACAAAATCTGTCTAATCTATCCCCTCTAATTGTATATAGAGCTGGGCCACAATATTGTTTAATTTGTCCATTTCCTATTTCATAAAGATATAACCCACAATATTGTTTTACCCTTGCCATAATTAATCTCCTCAATTTGTAATTATTTTATCATAAATTATTTGCCTCTTTTTGCAAAGAACAAATATTGTTGAGCTATACCAGAATACTTACCAAATCTATTTATAAAATCTTTTCGCATTTGATCTGGCTTGTTATCTTTATTAAATACATCTACATAAACTTTCTTAATCCAAGTATCTACTGGGAATACATCATATCTATTGTATCCAAATAATAATATACAATCTGCAACCTTTGGTCCTACACCTTGAAGCGTTAATAATTTCTTTCTGGCGCTTTCTGTATCTAAAGATAAAATCGCATTTACATTAAACTCCCCACTTGCTATATCCTGAGCAGTTTTTAATATATATGGCGCTCTATATCCAAGACCTATTGATTCGAAATATTTAACATCACGCTTAGCTAGTTTATTAGCCTCAGGAAAGGCAAATTTATTTTCTCCTATACTTTTCCCGTCATTTATACAAATTCTCTCTATAATGCCCTTAATTCGAGGTATATTATTATTTGCTGACACAATAAATGAAATTATCATTTCAAATGGGTCTTGTTTTAATATACGAAGTGGTACATTATTAGTTGGGATTAAATCTTTTAAATAAGCATCTTTTCTTAATTCATTTAGAATAATTGAATAATCTACATTTAAATTAAAATAGTCGTGGAAATATTTTTCGTTATTTGTATTTACGATATATCTATCTCCTTCATCTTTTATTGTGGCATATTCATCCTTTGAAAAAACTTCATACAAATTATTATCAAGCTTTTTAAATCTAAAAGTTTGACCACATAAAAGCGAATCGAATATGTTAATATCTTTCTTTAATATTTCCATCCTATAAATGATTAAAGGGAAAGGCACGCCTTTCCCATTTAATTCTCCCTATGTCTTGCTATTCGCTTGACCTCATATATTATTATACCAAAACATAATAATATTTCAAGACTGCTTTTTGATCTCCCATAACAAGTGTCTTTCCTCTGAACATAGAAACCTTGTCATCTTCCTTTAATTTATCCTTGACTCCCTTTCTTGCTGTCATTGCATCTCCGATTGAATCAAAGTAAATAACACATGCTGTGTAAGTAATTGTTTGATCCCCTTCTTTCTTTTGGTAAGTTATAAGTACAAATGTATCAATCTTATCTGTAATTGAATCATTTGAATAACCATATGTTAATAGCGCTGCTTTAGCAAAACCTCTACCTGGACGAACTCCTAATACCTCGCCACTTGAGACAGCTACATAAGTATCTGAACCATCTTTGTTATATTTATCTTCTATACTGCTTGCTTTTGGTGTAACTACTAATTCAAATACTGCACCAACGATTAAAGCTACCATTATTAAAAGTATTAAAAAGATTAATAATGAGCCTAAAAAATTTCTCCTTTTTGCCATAATAACGTTCTCCTACATTTCCCTTAATAAATATATGTTAGTTTATAAACTAATCAATGTCAATTATGAAATAAACACTTATTATTTGTTTATAAATTCTTTTAATGCTTCTTTATAATCTTTAACTTGATCTGACGAGATAATTGGGACAATTTTCTTTATTGTTTCAATATCTTTATCCCACCATTTTAATTCAAGCATGAACTTAATTGTTTCTTCATCAAATCTATATTTCTTTATTGTTGCAGGATTTCCAACAAC
>JAEEWC010000119.1 GCA_016287155.1 Clostridia bacterium
CCATGATCATGATGAAGAAGGACATGAACACCACCATCACCATCATCACCATGGACACGATGCTGATGAAATTTTTGAATCTTGGGGAACTGAAACAGCAAGATCTTATTCAAAGGCTGAATTATCTAGCATATTAGATACTCTTTGCAATGATGATGCAGGCTTAGGTATTATCTTAAGAAGCAAGGGTATTGTAAAAGCTTCAGACAATGAAAAGTGGTATTACTTTGATTTAGTAGCTGGAGATTATGATATTAGACTTGGAGATCCAGATTACACAGGTAGAGTTGTTGTAATTGGCTCAAAGATTGATGAAGAAAAAATTGAGAACTTGTTCTCAAAGAAGGTATAAAATGGAAAATACAAGACAAAGAATTCCAGTATTCTTTATTGACGGGTTTTTGGATTCTGGTAAGACTTCTTTCATTATCGATACAATCAAGAATGATTCTGCAGATTATAATGTTAGAACATTATTACTTGCTTGCGAACAAGGCGAAGTTGAGTATGAAGAGAAGTTCTTAAAAGATACTCTAACTACTGTTAAGTATTTTGAATCTCAAGAAGAATTCGATTATAGAAAGATCTCTGAATATATTAAAGAATCTAACCCAGATAGAGTTATTGTTGAATTAAATGGTATGTGGGATTTAACAAAGATTCAATTGCCAAGAATTTTGCAAGTTGCTCAATTTATGACAATATTTGATTCTACAACATTCCCAGAATATTTTAACAATATGAGACAAATGGTTGTAGATATGATTAAGCGTTCAAATGTTGTATGCTTTACTAAATCTACATCTGACGACTTTATTAAGCCATATGAGAACGCTTTGAAGCTTGCTTCAAGCAAATGTATATACATGATTGCAGATAAGGAATTCCAAGGCCATCCAGCCTTTGAAGAAAAGATGCCATACGATTGGGAAGGTAATGAAATTACTCTAAACGATGATGATTATCCTGCATTCTATGTTGATACATTTGAACATAAAGAAAGATATGATGGTAAAGTTATCGATTTTGACTGCGTAGCAGTAAAGAGCAAAATCTTAGCAAAGCATCAATTTATCGCAGGTAGATTCATTATGAACTGCTGTGCAAATGATATCCAATTATATGGATTCTTAGTTGATGGAGATTTGGGTAAATCATTTAAAGATAGAACAACAATCCATGTTAAAGCTAAGATTAAATATGTATGGTCTCAAGAATACGAAGAAGAAGAATTAGTACTTGAACCTATTGAATTAATTGAAGTTCGAGGGAAGGACTTAAGCAAAGTATTAGACCTAACAGGAAATTAAAAAAAATAATGATGTCGAAATCGGCATCATTTTTTTCATCAAGACTGTGCATCCTTTGTCGATACTATATACCCAAGTGGAACAATAGTAGTTAACTCCTTTAAAGCTACCTCGTGGCACATCGAACAATCTGCTTAATGCTGCTGCGATCAAGCCCTGACATGGTTCACAGCGTTCAATTGCACAAGACCTTAATATCAACATCACTTGCTAAAGGCAAACCTTACATATATAGAACCTAAAAAGGCATTCAGCTCTGCTGGAGCGGATTGCAGATACAGGGCACCGCTAACTCCCCGCCTAGCACAGTACGTTTATTATAGTTATTTTGGGATTAAAAAGTCAATAATGTTGCTTATCTGCATTGAAAATATTATTATATAAAGGCTTAGGGGTATCGCCAAGCTGATAAGGCATGGGATTCTGACTCCCACATTCGCAGGTTTGAGTCCTGCTACCCCTGCCAAGTTTTGAATCATTTGTAAAATTCCGAATTGATATCCTATAATTTTTATATTATCGAACAAAGTGTTCTATAAATATCAGATTGTAAATATTAACCAAACAATATGTTCGAAAACTTTGTTAAAATTTTATAAAACCTTTACAATTTATCGGATTTTTTAGTGTAACTTTAAGTTTGCGCCTTGATAATAATCGTGTAAACAAAAAAATAACCCCTCAACATTATTTTTTAAAGTTTTGGCTCCTAGTGGGCCAAGATTTTTTTTGCAAGAAAAATAGGGCATTTTTCAGCCCTATTTCTATGAGTCAAATCTCAATTAAGCTTCTTCTAGTTTTTCGATTGATTTAACAAATGGCATTGTCTTTGTTAGATCGAATAATTCTTCTGCTGTCCATTGATATTCAGAGATAGCTTCGATAACAGCAACTGTTGTGCCATCTGGATTGTTTGTTGTTTTAAATCTTTCGAATTTTCTAATTTTATATGATTCTAAAATCTTAGTAATCGTTTCTGATTCTGTAAGTTCAACCGTTATCTTCAAAAGACATGCGTCTTTTCTCTTGATGAACTTAATTGATCTGTGAAGTATTAATTGAATAGCAATAAGCATAACTGTTGAAATAACACCAATGATTACCATTCCAGCGCCAATTGCTAAACCAATACCAGCTGTAGCCCATACTCCGGCTGCTGTTGTTAAACCATGTAATAAGTCACGTTTGTAGAAAATAATACCTGCGCCTAAGAAACCAATACCAGATACAACTTGTGCTGCGATACGAGCAGGGTCGGCATCTCTTGTGCCTACGCCAAGGGTACCATCTAGATCTCCAAAGGCATATTTTGATACTAACATCATAATGGCTGCGGCTAAACATACAATAGTATGAGTTCTGATTCCAGCTTCTTTTGAACGTGCTGTTCTTTCAACGCCAATAGCAAAACCGCAAATGGCAGCTATAAACATTCTAAGAATCCATACAATAACATTTTCGTTCCAGTCTAGAACATTTAAATCTAATCCGAAAATCATAAATGCACCTTCTTTATAAGAATAAATATATTTTAATTTTATATATAGGATTTGTCAATATTGAAAATTTTTCTAAAAATATGATTTTCCTTAAGTAAAATTTAGTTTCAGCCAATATTATGAAAGTGCAAATAGAAAAAGTATTCTACAATTTAGATAACTTTTTCATATAACCCCCTCATTTTTGTTAGTAGGCACCCCCGTTAAGTAGGTGCCTTCTTTATTTTGCGCGTTTTTATATAAATCTTGAATAATTATTACGCAATATGTTAAAATATTTTAGAAATCGAGGAAATATGGTTACACTTGAAGAATTAAAATCAAATATCGATAAATGTTTACAAAAGATTGAGGCAGCTAAGAAAAGAGCATCAAGAGATGATAAAGTTGTTTTAGTTGGTGCTACAAAAACTCAACCTAAAGAATTAATTCAAATGATACAAGATAATAATCTTTTAGAAGTTGTAGGGGAAAACCATGTTCAAGAAATCGTAGAGAAGTACGAAACAGGCGATAAATTAACTTGGCATATGATTGGTCAATTACAATCAAACAAAGTTAAATATATCATAGATAAGGTAGCTCTAATTCATTCTTTAGATAGAGAATCTCTAGCCCAAGAAATTGATAAACAAGCAAAAAAGCATAACAAAGTTATGGATTGTTTAATAGAAATCAACATGGGAAGCGAAATTACTAAAGGCGGAATCAATAAAGCTGATTTGGATGAATTTATGGTTATGTTAGATAAATATCCAAATATTAGAATTAGAGGATTAATGAGCGTACTTCCAAATATTGAAGATAAAGAATTATTAAAGAGTATGTACATAGAATTAAATGCCTTATATAAGAATCTTCAAAAAAGCGCAGATAAAAGACATCAAATCGATATTTTATCTTGCGGTATGACAAATGATTATGAAATGGCAATTGAGTTTGGTGGCTCAAATATGATAAGACTAGGTAGAGTTCTATTTGGTGAAAGAAATTACGGAGGAAAAGCATAATGGATAATGGAATGGATAATTTCGGAAACAACGATTTTAACAGATCAATTGGCAATGTAAACCCATACGCTTCTAGATATGGTACACAAAATCCACAAGAAAGAGGATATACAAGTCCAATTCGTCCACAAAGTGACCCAAGAATGGCGCCACAAAATCCTATGCCATCTTATCAACCTCAAGCACCAATCAATAGATATGCTCAACCTCAAATGCCACCACAACAACCTCAAGTACCACCACAATATGTACAACAACAAGGTCAAATTTCACAACAAGACTTTGAAGATCAATTTGATTACACAAGAGGAATGCAAACTCCAATCGGAATGCCAATGCCAAATCCTCAAATGAATCAAATGCCTATTGGACAACCAATGCAAATGCAACCTCAACAACCAAAGAAGAGAGGTTTGTTCTCATTCATGAACAAAAAGCAAGAGCAACCACAACAAATGCAACCTATGTATGCACAACAATTTGTTAATCTTCAAACTCCACAAACAATTAATGATGTGAAATTGATTATCAATATGCTAAAGGCTGGAGATACAGCATTCGTAGATTTCTCAAAGGCTAATGAAGCACAAAGCCAAAGAATGTTAGATTTCTTATCTGGCGCATCTTTTGCTTTAGGCGGTTTAATGCAACCTATGGGAGATAAGAAGTTCGTATTAACACCTCCAGGAACTGGAATTAGAGGACAATTAGATAAATAATGAAAAAGAGCTACATAAGATATATTCTAGAAGTTGTATTTTTTGCACTATTAGTTGCTATTGATTTGCTTACAAAGCAAATTGTTTTTGATTTATTAGAAGATACTTATTCATATGTAGTTTTAGATAAAATATTCTCACTTCAATTAGCAAGAAACACAGGCGCATCTTTTAGTATTTTGCCTGGTCAAATTACATTTTTAACAATAATGCCAATTATTGCTATTGCAGGTATTGCTGCGCTACTTATTGTTAGACCAAATACTCCAACTAATTTAAGAATTGGCGCTATCATGATAGCAGCTGGAGCTTTAGGTAATTTAGTAGATAGATTAGCATTTGGTTATGTTAGAGACTTTATCGATTATGTATTTTTAGATACATTCTTCGGTATAGATTTTGCTATTGGTAATGTTGCAGATTTATTCTTATTAATGGGCGTTGTTATGCTCATTGTATATATCATTTTTGAATTCCAAGATAAGGATTTCTATTCTAAGAAAAAGTTAGCCAAGCTAGCAGAAGAACAAGCACAACTTATTCAAGCTAGTGAACCTCAAGAAGCTCAAGTAGAGGAAAGCGCTAAAGATGGAGAATAGAACCATTGTTGTTTCTTTAGAAGATGCTTCTAAAAGAATAGATATCTTTTTAAATGAAGAATTAGATTTATCTCGTTCATACATTAAAACATTAATCGAAAAACAAAACGTTTTAGTTAATTCAAACGTTATTAAAAAGGCTGGATACATTGTTAAAGAAAACGATGTTATCTCGATATCTATTCCAGAGGCCGAAATCCTTAATTTAGAGCCTGAAAATATTGATCTTGATATAATTTACGAAGACGACGATTTGGCCGTTATAAATAAGCCACAAGGAATGGTAGTTCATCCAGCTCCAGGTTCATATGATCATACGCTTGTTAATGCGCTTTTATATCATCTAAAGAATCTTAGTGATATAAACGGTGTAATAAGACCGGGCATTGTTCATAGATTGGATAA
>JAEEWC010000120.1 GCA_016287155.1 Clostridia bacterium
CGATTGCAAGTTTTTGGATTGCCGTATATAATATAAGAGGGAAGTGAGAAATCACTTTGGGCTGTTCGAAAGAACCAGGTCCACCGCGTGCAGGGAGATTCCCTGCTTTTTCTTTTTGATATGGAATTGAGTATATTTGTAGATGAATCCGGAGATTTTGATATTAACAGTAAGCATTCGCCTTACTATATTTTCACATTGGTTTTTCATAACCAAGACGAAAACATTGTAAATGAAATTGATTTTTTAAATAAAAAAGTAGTAGAACTTGGGTTCAAAGAACACGCGATTCATTCCGAGCCATTGATTAGAAAAGAACGCCCATACGAAAATGAACAATTAACCATAAGACGAAAGATGTTTGCTTTAATGTTTAATTTTGCAAGAAAGGTTCCTATAACATATCATAGTTTTGTGTATCTAAAAAAGAATTACGAAAATAAGAATGCTTTGATAGCAATGATGGCAAAAGATTTGTCTGCATTTGTTAGAGAGAATTTAGAAATATTTTCAAAATATGAGAAAGTAAAAGTTTATTATGACAATGGACAACATGAAATTAGTACTATTTTGAATGTAAGCCTAAATTCTTTTTTGGTTAATGTGGATTTTATTAAGGTGCTTCCGGTTAATTACAAATTATTTCAAGTTGCGGATCTTATTTGCACGATAGAATTATTAAATGAAAAAATGAAGGCAAAACGATTGAGCAAATCAGAAATCAACTTTTTTACAACAGAAGAAATGAAAACATATATTAGACGAATTAAAACGAAGCGTATTTAATAAATACTAGTGCATGACGACAGAAAAAAGGGACTCATTTGAGTCCCTTAATTCACTTTTTGATGTTCTATTTATTAGCAATTTAATAAACAGAAAATATCCTTCTTTAGAATCATAAATACGATATCTAAAATCCAGATGATATTCCAACCTAAAAGAAGACGTAGAATTGCTGCAATGATGCAACCATCTTGAATTCTCTTAATGATTCCGAAAATGAAATCTGTTATTGGAATGATTGTTAAGATTAAACTTACGATGTAGCTTAGTCCGAAATAAGCCTTTTGTTTCTTTGCCATAGAATGTACCTCCAATAATTTTCCTACTAAAAAAAGTTTATCACATAATAAATTAAAAAAAAAGATTGTATTTAAGGCACTTTAAAGTAGTTGACTCTAAAATTATATGCAAATATAATAGAATTTGTTAGCGACCTAACAAAAAGGAAAGTGATATATATGTTACAGTTGAAGAATATAGTCAAGGACTATGGAGAAAAGGAAAACGTTGTTCACGCTCTAAAGGGCGTAAGTCTAAATTTTAGAGACAATGAATTTGTTTCTATTTTAGGCCAATCAGGATGTGGAAAGACAACACTTTTAAATATCGTTGGTGGACTAGACCGATATACTTCAGGTGATTTAATAATTGATGGCATTTCTACAAAGAAATTCCAAGATGTTGATTGGGATGCTTATAGAAATGGCAAAATTGGTTTTATATTCCAAAGCTACAATTTAATTAACCACATAGATATTTTATCTAACGTTGAAATGTCTTTAACGTTATCAGGTGTTCCTGCATCAGAAAGAAAGGAAAGAGCACTAAAGGCACTAGAGGCGGTAGGGTTAAAAGATCAAGTTAAGAAAAAGCCTAACCAATTATCTGGTGGACAAATGCAAAGAGTATCTATTGCAAGAGCTCTAATTAATAACCCAAGCATTATCTTAGCAGACGAACCAACAGGCGCTTTGGATTCAAACACATCAATCCAAATCATGGAGCTTTTAAAAGAGATTGCTAAAGATAGATTGGTTATTATGGTTACACATAACCCAGAACTTGCTGAACAATATTCAACAAGAATTGTAAGACTATCTGATGGTGAAGTTATATCAGATTCTAACCCATTTTTAGATGAAGAAATTACAACAGCAAGCGAGGAAATCTATTCACAAAAAGTCGAAACAAGTGGCGAAATTTCTAAAAAAGAACTAAGAAAGATAAATAGAGAAAAGAAGAAAAAGCTAGCAAAAACTTCAATGAGTTTCTTGACTGCTATAAAGCTTTCATTTACAAACTTAATGACAAAAAAGGCTAGAACAATTCTAACTGCTGTTGCTGGTTCAATTGGTATTATTGGTCTATCTTTAGTACTTGCTATTTCAAATGGTTTTTCATCATATGTTAAATCAATGGAGCAAGACATGCTTGCTGGATACCCAATA
>JAEEWC010000012.1 GCA_016287155.1 Clostridia bacterium
AAGACAACTCCAATTTGCTTATTTACTATTGAAGAAAGATTAAAAGATAACATCATAAATATCTTGGATTGGTTCAAACAAAATGATGTAGATATAAAAATTATATCTGGAGATAATCCAGCAACAGTATCTGCTATTGCTCAAAAGGCTGGAGTTAAAGATGCTTGGAAGATGGTAAACTGTGCAGAGCTTTCAGATGACGAATTAAGAGAAATCTGCAAAGACTCAGTTGTGTTTGGTAGAGTATCTCCTGAACAAAAGGTATTAATCGTAAACGAACTTAAAAAAGCAAAGCACGTTGTAGGTATGGTAGGGGATGGCGTTAATGACGTTCAAGCTCTAAAGGCTTCAGATTGCTCAATCTCTTTTGCTAATGCAAACGAAGCTGCAAGAAATACATCAAGAATCGTGCTTTTAGATAACGACTTTAAATCAATGCCAAAGATTGTTGAAGAAGGCCGTCGTGTTATTGGTAACATCGAAAAGGTTTCTTCAATGTATATTATGAAGAATATCTTCATTATGATTATGACATTCGTATTTGCTATAGCAATGATGATTGCTCAAGATCCATCATTTGGATATCCATTCTCAACAAAGAATATGTTAATGGTTGAATTCTTCGTTATAGCTATTCCATCATTTACGTTTGCGCTTCTTCCTAATCAGGAAAGATCGCAAGGTAAATTCATGAGAAACGTTATGGTTGTATCATTCCCAGCTGCATTTTCTATGATAGCAGCAGCTGGCTTTATATTTATTCTAAATCTATGTGGAGTTATCCCAGGGCAAATAGTTATGGGCAACTATGTAGTATCTCTTGCTTCTTTGGCTATGACTATGGCTGCATTTATCTGCGTAGTATTTATATCTCTTCCTTGGAATAAGATTAGATTACTTACAATCTTTATCGCTGCAGTGCTAGCAGTAATCTCGGCCGCTGTAGATTTCAATTATCTACAAGGGTATCTTTTAGATGTAGAAATGCCAGAGACTGTAAATGATGCGCTATTTGTTTTAGGAGCTGTTGCTATTTCTTGGCTTGTAAATATAGTATGTAGAAAGATTTTAAGAAGTGTAGATTATAAATATGGAGATAAGGCAGAAGAGCGTTTTATTGAAGCTACAGAAAGAATGAAAGCTGCCATTTTATATTTCCCAAAGAAAGCAAAGGCTAAGATTTTAAAGAAATAGAATCCCCAAAATACATCAAAATTGACTTAGGCTATTTATTATATTATTATAATTATAATATGGGTAGAATGAGTTTTTTAGATTTATTGAAAGCATGCAAAGAAGAAATGGCTGAAAATATTAAGCCATTTAATTTATCCGTTTTAGGTGATACCTCAACACAACAATTATCTATTGCCCTAAAAGGTTATGCAAAGCTTGAGAACATTAAGCTTAATATCTTTGATGCCCCATATAATCAAATAGAAGCTCAACTATTAGACAGCAAATCTGATTGCTTTGAAACAAATCCAAATGCCATCTTAATATACATCTCAACAGAGAAGCTATACGAAAAGTTCTTAAACCTTTCTAACCAAGATAGGGTGAAGTTTGCTGAAGATGAAGCAAACAGAATTAAGATGTACTGGGATAAGATTAAGGCTAATTCAAAAGCAAAAATCTTGCAATATAATTTCGTGTATATAAACGATGAAGTATTTGGTTCATTTGCTGCTCAATTAAAGGAAAGTTTCTCGTTCCAGATAACAAAACTAAATTATTTAATTGCTAACCTTTCAAAGGAAAATAACGTACATGTAATCGATTTAAATGCTTTACAATCTAAAATTGGTCGTGAAAAACTATTTGATGAAAAGCTTTATTACATCGCAAAAATGGCCATATCTACAAATGCGCTATATGATGTAGCATCAATTACAATTCCTGTTATTAAATGTTTAATTGGCAACATTAAAAAATGTGTAATTTTAGATTTAGATAATACGCTTTGGGGTGGAGTAATTGGCGATGTTGGTATCGAAAATATTGAGATCGGCGATTATGAAACAGGTAGAGCATTTACTGCTTTCCAAAAGTATTTAAAAGAATTAAAAGATAGAGGAATCATTTTGGCTGTATGTTCAAAGAATAATCAAGACGTAGCAATGAAGCCATTTGAAGAACATCCAGATATGGTTCTAAAGTTGGACGATATTGCAATCTTCATTGCTAATTGGGAAGATAAAGCAGCTAACATTAAATACATTCAACAAACGCTAAATATAGCAATGGATTCAATTGTGTTTATTGATGATAGTGAATTTGAAAGAAATGCAGTTAAGGCTTTAATCCCAAATCTATGTGTGCCTGAGATGCCAGAAGATCCAGCTCTATACACATCATATATTCAATCACTAAAGTTATTCGAGACAATTTCTTATTCTGAAGAAGATAAAGAAAGAACAACTCAATACCAAGAAGAATTCAAACGAGTAAAAGAGCAATCTTTATTTGAAGACTATAATGCATATCTACAATCTTTGGATATGAAAGCCACGGTTAAAGATTTCGATGCTTTTTCTATTCCAAGAATTGCTCAATTAACACAACGCTCTAATCAATTCAATTTAAGAACAATTAGATATACAGAACAAGATATAAAAGATTTAGTTAAAGATGAAAACAACATCTGTAAGTACTTCACTCTAAAAGATCATGTTGGCGATTATGGCATTATTGCTGCGCTTATTATGAAAAAGCAAGATGATGCTTTATTTATAGATACGCTAATTATGAGCTGTAGAGTATTAAAGAGAGGAATGGAAGAATTCATCTTTAACAAGATAGTAGAAATAGCAGCCGAAAAAGATTTAGATATTATAGGCGAGTATATAAAAACACCAAAGAATGCGTTGGTTGAAAACTTGTATAAGGATTTTGGCTTTGAAGAAAGAGATGGTAAATATTATTTAAGCCCACTTGATTATACAAAATTCAATACAACAATAAGGGAAGAAAATGACTAGAGAAGAAATTTTAAATGTATTAAAAGAAATTTTTAAAGAAGTATTTGGAGAAGAAATCCCTCTAACAGAATTAACATCAGCAAAAGATGTAAAAGGATGGGATTCTTTAACTCATATTGCAATCATCTCGTCAGTAGAAGAGAGATTTAATATGAAGTTTAAGATGAAGCAAGTTCTATCTATGCAAAACATAGGTGACATGATTACTATCATCGAAGGAAACTAATTTGATTAAAGAAGCTAGCGATCTTTTTATAACAAATTCTATACCATGCATAATTCTAATATGTATGGTAGTTTTGTTATGTGTGCTATCTAGAACTATAAAGAAAGGATATGCATATATAAGGATTACAGCTTATATTGTATTTTTGGCACAAGTCATAATCCAAATAATGCTTGGCTCAACATTTGAAGAGAGCGTATGCATATGGATATGTGAATTGTTAATTGCTTTAATTAC
>JAEEWC010000121.1 GCA_016287155.1 Clostridia bacterium
AAAGCGTCATAATAGATTATGGAATGGAGGAAACGGTGAAGGCGTTGTTAAGTTATTCCATATGGGAAAACTTGTAGATGAATTCGAATGTAAAAATGTAGGCTGCGAATACGGAGAATTTACAGAATAAGCATCTTAAAAAATATAATTATCTATGCTAAAATAGAAATGTTCTAAATATTGTATGGGGGAACTAAACATGAAAAATATGAGAATTCCAATATTGAGTGCAATTTGTGTTGCTATATTTGGCTTAATATTTGGATCAATTTTTGATTATCAATTATCAACAGCAATTGCATCTCCAACTAACGGCTTTGGTCTATTTATTTCAGTAATAGCACCAACTATTGGTTTTTGCGGATTAGCATTCGTTGGCGGTGGATTTTTCGCTATATCATTCAAACAAGATAAAATGTGGGTTAAGATTCTATTTATAGCTTTAGCTGTATTAGGTCTTGGTATAGGTACATATTTTGCTGGTAAAGAATTCTTTGGTGTAAATGGATTCTACGAAAAGGCTCCAAATATCGTTGGATATTTAATTTCGTTTGTATGCGCAACAGGCGCTGAAGTTGGCGGTTATTTCGTATTTAAAGATTGCAAGAACAAATACGCTTGGGTTTCATTCGCTTGTGTATATATCGTTCTAATTTTGGTTTTGGTTGTTGGTATTACAGGCCTTAAGTCAATTATGCATAGACCAAGATTTAGAACTGTTGCTGATGGTACAGGTCTTGTTCCATTCCACGCTTGGTGGCAAAGATGTGCAAATTACAAAGAATACATGGCTGACTTTGGTTATGCTTCAGAAGAATTTAAATCATTCCCATCTGGACATACTGGGGAAGCAGCAGTATTAGTCGTTGTATCAGCATTCATACCTCTTGCGGATGAGAAATTGAAGAAATATCAATTACCATTATTTATTGGCTCTTGCTGTTTTGTTGTATTAGTTGCGATTTCTCGTATCTTAGCTGCAGCTCATTATCTATCTGATGTGTCTATGGGTGCATTAATTACGCTTGTATTTACATGCATAGCAAATGAACTTTTAATCAAATTTATGCCAAAAAATAGCCCGGAATTGCTAGCAAAAGAATAAATTGTTAAAAAATTATCAAATACACTTGTTAATAAATTAACGATGTGATATAATGCCTACTGATGAAACATTCAGGAGGCATTTTTATATGTTTAATTACAAAGATAAAGTAGTAGCAATCACAGGTGCATCTTCAGGTTTAGGTAAGCAAATGGCTTACGGTTATGCTGAACAAGGTGCTAATCTAGTTCTTCTTGCAAGAAGAGTAGAAAGATTAGAAGAAACAGCTAAAGAATTATCTGCAAAGTATGGTATCAAGGCTATCGCTGTTAAGTGTGATGTTACAAGCGAAGAATCAATCAACGCAGCTGTTGCTGAAACAGAAAAGGTATTTGGTCACTGCGAAGTTCTAGTTAACGACGCTGGTGGTGAAAGAGGAACAGGAACTCCACTTCTAGATTACAAGAAGGAAGATTGGGAATTCACTCTAAATCTTGACTTAACAAGCATCTTCTCAGTAACAAAGGCTTTCGGTAACTTAATGAAGAAGGCTATCGCTGCTGGTAAGCAAACATATGGTAGAGTTATAAATATCGCATCAATCTATGGTTTAGTTGGTAACACAGCTATCCCTACAATCGCATACCACTCAACAAAGGGTGCTGTTGTAAACTTCACAAAGGGTGCTGCTGCAGAATTAGCTCCAGCTGGAATTACAGTTAATGCTATCTGCCCAGGATATTTCTACACAGAATTAACAACAGATACACTAAATTCTGATTACTTCCAAGAATTTGCTAAGAGAACAGTTCCAATGCAAAGATATGGCCATGAAGGCGAATTAAACGCTGCAGCTGTATTCTTAGGATCTGAAGAAGCTTCATATGTAACAGGACAAGCTATTGCTGTTGATGGCGGATATACATGTGTATAATCTAAGGTAAATCCAATAAATAACGGCTGATAATTCAGCCGTTATTTTTACTATTTGATGAAATTTGTAAATATTTTTGCTTCATCTTCAGGAAGCCCAAACTGTTCTTTGCCAAGGGCAATTGATTTCATTAAAAAGACCATATTCTTTGCGACAACTCTCGCGTTTTGTAATCCTTCTTTGTCTTCAGCGATTTGACCTTTTGCTCCGCCAAATCCATTGTTCCAATACTTACCAGATGCGATTGGCATTTGAGAAATAGTGAAGTATTTGTTTATTACATCAAAAGTAGCTTCTGTACCACCACGTCTTGCAACAGCAAATGCAGCTCCAACTTTCATTCTTAAATCAAATGCGCAGCTATAGAATAATCTATCTAAAAAACTAACTAGTGTCCCGTTTGGAGAAGCGTAATATACAGGAGATGCAACTAAAAGTCCATCTGCATCCTTTAGATATGCGTTTGCCTCGTTAACTTCATCTTTAATTGCGCATTCATCGTGTGTTGAGCAATATCCACATCCCATACATCCACGAATGTTCTTTTGACCAACTTCAATTATCTTATATTCAATGTTTTCCTTTTCAAAAACTTTGCATGCTTCATCAAGTAAAATGGTTGTATTGCCATTCTTTCTTGGGCTGCCGTTTAATATTAAAACTTTCATAACGTACCTCTATTTTTGGAATAATTATAGTTTACAACAAAAAACTAATATTGCAAATATTAACTAAAAAATATAATATAGATAAGAGGTGAATTATGAAAGTAGTTTCTAAACAAACAAATTCTAAAATGTGTTTCATTTGTGGTATGGATAATCCAATCGGTCTTAAGGCTCAATTCTATAACATGGAAGATGGTTCAGTTGCCACAATTTTTAAATATCGTGAAGAGCATCAATCTTTTCCTTTCCGCGTTCATGGTGGCTTAGTCGGAACTATGCTAGACGAGATGGGGCTTCGTGCTGTATGGGCAAAATACGGGGAAGAAGTGTATGGCGTTACAATGACTATGGAGATAAAATTAAGAAAGCCAGCTCCATATAATGAAGACTTAATAGGCGTAGGTAAGGTCGTTAGCGAGACTTCAAGAACATATGAAATCGATACAAAGATTATGGATAAAAATAAGAGCGTAATCGCTTCTGGAAAGCTTATGTATTTTAAAGCAAAGCCATCTCAAATTGTAGGAGATATCGACCCACACGAAGAGATGTGTTATCTAATTAATGACGATGTAAAGGATATAGACCTCTAAAAGTCAATATTGAATATACATAACATTTATGTTATATTTATTGCATAAGAAAAGGAGGGAATATTTATGAAATATGTATGTCAAATTTGTGGTTACGAATATGATGAAGAAGTAGGCGATCCAGATAACGGAATCGCAGCTGGAACAAAATTTGAAGATCTTCCTGATGATTTTGTTTGTCCATTATGTGGGGTAGGTAAAGACCAATTCGCAGAAGGTTAATATATTATATTGAAAATTACAACTAAGTTGAGAGACTATGTCTCTCAATTTTAGTGAAAAGGGGCTAAAAGTGGAAAAAATATTATTAAACGGTTTATGGAATATTGTATCAACTGATGGTGTATATAATATTCAAGGTAAAATTCCAGGTACAGATTTTGGAAATTTAATTAAAGAAGGGAAAATTAAAAACCCACTAATTTCTGGTGTTGAAGAAGAAGCTTTAAAGACAGCAGAAAAAGATTACACATTCTCAAGAGAATTTGAAATTGATGAAAAAGTTCTTGAAAACAAGAACATTAATTTAAAGTGTAATTGCGTAGATACTTTGTGCAGCATTTTCATCAACGATAAAAAGGTATTTGAAAATATCAATTCATATATTCCTTTAGATGTAGATGTTAAAGAAGCATTAAAAGCAGGAAAGAACACAATTAGATTTGAGTTCCATTCTGCATATTTATATATTAAGGGTAGACAAGAAAAAGACCCACTTCCAAATAACTTTAACGGAGTTAATGGTATCCCATACATTAGAAAACCGGGATGTCATTTTGGTTGGGACTGGGGTCCATGTGTTCCATATTGCGGAATCTTGGATGATATTTATCTTGCTGCATATAACGAAAAGATTGATAACATCTCAATTAGACAAAAGACTACAAAGGATTTATCTATCCTAACTATCTCAGCTGATGGCGCAAAAGAAATCTATATCGAAACTCCAGAAGGAAAGAAGATTGAAGTTAAAGACGGTAAGGCTGAAATCAAGAATCCAAAGCTTTGGTATACAAGAGAATTATCTCAACAAAGAGAACAACCTCTATATAGCGTAGTATTTGAAAACGACGAAGAAAAGATTGTTAAGAAAATTGGTTTAAGAGATTTATATCTAGATCAATCTAAAGACGAATACGGCAAGAATTTTAGCATTATGCTAAATGGTGAAAGAGTATTTGCAAAAGGTGGTAACCTAATTCCATTTGCAGCAATATTTGAAGATATAACAAAAGAGAGTGTTGATTATTATATCAATTTAGCACTTGAATCAAACTTCAATATCATA
>JAEEWC010000122.1 GCA_016287155.1 Clostridia bacterium
GACGGCGCTGCCAAAGTAATTGATTACTTTGATTGCGAGAAATACATCTCTTTTGGTAGCGAATGTGGAAGCGAATATGTACTTGAAAAAATCGTTGAAATCATGGATAGCGAAGAATTCCAATCTTATCTTCACAATGCAATTCAAGGTGGCAATTCTTATGCTCAATCTCAAAAGGATGCCCTTGTAAAATATTTAGATGCGCACAATATCGATAAATCTATTGCAAGCATTTTGGATGGCTCAAATAACATTCTTGGAATTGAATACATTAAGGCTATAAAGTACATGGCTATATCTCCATTTACGATAAAGAGAGATGGCGATTATAACTCATCTGAAGATAATGAAAACCCATCTGCAACGCAAATAAGAAAAGCTCTATATAGCGGCGAATCAATTGATGCAAAAGTTCCACCTTTTGTTAGCGAAGAATTGATTGATGTAAAGGACAATAAAGACAAACTATTTGCCCTTATTAAATACGAGTTTGCAAAGAAGAATAATTTAGACAAAATCTTTGGAATGAATGAAGGATTAAACAATAGATTCTTGAACTATCTACAAAAATATAACTCATATAATGAGTTCATTGAACAAGTTAAGACAAAACGTTATTCAGAATCTACTCTATCTCGTGCTTTAATTAACGCGCTTATAGATAATACATTTACATTTAAAGATGTAATTGATCACTTCCCTGATTATTTAAATATCTTGGCAATTAGAGATTCTAAAAAAGATTTATTATCTATTATCGAAGCCGATTTAGTAACAAAGCCAGCTGAGCTTGCAAAACTTGAAAAAGATAAGCACGTAAATTCTACTTTAGATAAAAAGGCTTCTCAATTATTTAAATCACTTTCTTACGAATATGATAATTATATGCAAATAATAAATATTTAAAACAAATAAAAAGCATTAATAAAGGGCTGTCTTCACAGCCCTTTAATTTATTACATTTGAGGTTGATTTGGATCTTGTGCTGGGTATTGTGGGAATACCTTTTGTTTTGCTTGAACGATAACATCTACGATTTCTCTAGAATGAGATTCAGCTTCATCATATAATCTTGCTAAATCGTTGTAAGCTTGTCCTACCATTCCGTTAGCATAATCTGTAGCATCCTTTAAAATCTTATCTGCTTCTGCTCTTGCATCTTCAACAATCTTGTTTTCAGAAACAAGCTTAGCAGCATCAACTCTTGCCTTTTCAATAATATCTTGAGCATTCTTGTTTGCTGTAGCGATAATATTTTGAGCATCCTTTCTAATTAATCTAGCTTCAGATAATTCACTTGGTAGTAAATTTCTAATAGCTGCGATGCATTCTAAGCAAGCGCTTTCATCAACAAGCTTTAAATCGCTCATGAAAGATTTCTTTGCTAATGTGATTTGTGATTCTAATTTGTTTAGGTATTCTTCAACACTTTGTTCGATCATAGTTTTTTATCCTCGTATATCCTTTTAATTAATTTTACAGTATTTTTTGGAACAAGTCCCCTGATTTCTTCATTATTTTTTAGCGCATCTCTAACTTTTGTTGAACTTATTGTTACGCTATCTTCGTTTGCCTTATATAATATGGTTTTTATTTTACCATGTTCTTCATTATATTTGGCCATCTCAATTTCATAATTATAATCTTCTTGAGTTCTATATCCTCTTGCAATTATATCAATATTATTTTGATTTAGAAAACTAAATACATAGCCTTCGCAAATTTCTACAATAATATTTTTATATTCTTTTAAAGCAGCCTCAGCTATTTTCTTTCTCTCATCGAATGTGAAAAAGACATCTTTTTGTTCATTTTGTGCTATAAGCACAACTACTTTATCAAAGTCCTTTAAAGCATCTTCAATTATGCTTATATGGCCATTTGTTATAGGGTCGTAACTTCCCGTTACAGCACATATTTTTTGAGATAGCTTTATATAATCTACAACAACTTTTCCAAATACTTTTGTCTTTTCAACATAAAATTCTTTTGGAAGTGTGTATTCTTTAGTATCATCATGCTCGTAGATTAGATAGCTATCGCTTGTAAATAAATCTCTTGCTTTTATAATTCTTACAATATCATTTATACAATCAAGAGCATATGGCGCATCTACGAATATATAATCTACTTTTCCAACAATTGAGTTTAAAGCTTCTCTATAATCTCTATTTAGAATCTTGTACTCACCCTCTATTCCCTTTAAATTTTGTTTTAAAATATTTAAAGAAGAATTAGCATTGTCAGAGAAAATAACTTCCTTAGCGCCCCTAGATATGGCTTCAATTCCCATTGAGCCAGTACCGGCGAATAAATCTATAAATCTTGAATTAGTAACTCCGAATTGAATAACATTAAATATAGATTCTTTAACTCTATCGATAGTAGGTCTAATATCCTTACCTTCAAAAGATACTAAATTTCTTCCTCTATATTTACCACTAATTATTCGCATAGACATTCCCCTCGGTAACAATCATATCTAGCTTTACGTCAAATTTATCTACATCAATTGA
>JAEEWC010000123.1 GCA_016287155.1 Clostridia bacterium
ATCCGTCTTTACGTCTTGCGCATTGCCTTCTAGTTCATATCCGTTTCTCTTAATGAAATCAAGTCTACCGATTTCTGTAGCACCTGATGTAACCCAAACATAGCCTGGTCTTAATTCCTTAGAAATTCTAGCAATAACGTTGTAGTTCATTTGCTTCCATTCTTTATCTATTAAGGCCATTGAGCCAATCTTACCAACTAATTCGATGTCGAAATTTGCCATCTATTCTTCTCCTTCCTTCTTTATATATGCCACATATACTATTTCTATATTATTATTATCTCCATACATTACGCAAGCAACAGCTTGTACATTCTTTGAAGAATCCTTTGTTGAGGTAATGCTAATTGTTCCATCTGATGCCATTGTCACTGTTACGTTTCCATCTAAATCTGTTCTATAGATTTGTTGAATTCCATTAGCATCTGCATCTGGAGTAACATCTGTATATGATGTTAATCTATTTAACAATTCCGTTGTAGGATGATTATACTTATTAGGGCCAGTAGATATGATTGCGTATTCTGGATCTACCTTATCTAAGAAATATGTTTGATGTGTAGATGTTGTTGATCCATGATGAGCAACTTTTAGAACATCAATATCATATGAATCGAAATATCCTTTTTCATACAAATACTTCTCACCTTTGTAATTAACATCACCTGTTAAACATAATGTTCTTCCAGCATATTGTAAGAAGCATACTGGAGAAATGCAATTATAATTCTCTGCTCCTGAATTATTATTTTGAACAGGATAATCGGCTTGATCATATGTATAGCAATGCATTACCCAACTCTCTCCACCTAAATCAAAAGCACCTAAATTATATGTTATTGCCGCACTCTTCGTTTCGCCATTTTCCGTATATGTTTCGGCTTTCATGGCTTTATATGCCTTTGTCCATGTTTCAGAACGCCATGTTGATGAATCCTCAGATAGAGATATTTCCTCAGAGATATACGGAATTAAAAACTTTTCAACTTCAACAGCAGCGCATATTTGTGGAGCATACTTTATATGGTCGTAATCAGTATGAGACAACATATAGTAATCTAACTTAGTAACATTCTTTTCTGTAAATACAGCTTGAATATTTGCAAAGTAATCGCCCTTTCCATTTTCTGTTCCACCATCAACGAACATATTCTCGCCTGATGGAAATTCAAGATATAAGCCATCGCCTTGGCCAACATCAATAGCAGTCATAACAACGCTTGAGCCGTCGATAACATGGCCTGTGCCATTATTTGTATTACCGCCAGTTCCAGTGTTATCTGTATTTGGATTTAGAATGAAATCAAAAACTTCTGGTTTAACAAAATATACAACAACTAAAGCAATGACTAATAGAACTACAATAACAGCAATTGCTATTTGTACATTTCTATTCTTTAAAGCTTTCTTAGTTGCCTTCTTAGCAACCTTCTTAACTTGTTTTTTTATTTGTGCGTTTTCATCAACCTTCTTCTTTTGAGGTGCTTTCTTATTATTCGCCATATTAATCATCTCCTGCTTGGTTAATTATATCTACAGCAGACATCTTACCAGCCTTTGAATCACCATGCTTAATACATGCTGTCGTAACGATAGAAATTATTACGAAAGAAATTGCATAAACAAATAGGTACTTATATGTATTGTATCCATCTATTTCCATTATTAAACCCGAGAAGAATGGAGTAACGGCTTGAGCTGTCATTGACGCTACATAATAGAACCCTGTATATTTACCTACGTTGCTTCCTTTAGATAACTCTGTAACCATTGGAAGTGTGTTTACATTTACAAATACCATTCCAAATCCAGATAGGATAAAGCAAACTGGAAATAAGATACTTACACCTGGGGTTGCTGCTGTCATAAAGAAACAAGGAATGTACGTTATAGCTGCAAGGATCAAACCAGCAAAGATTGTTTTCTTTCTACCTATCTTTGCAGACAAGAATGCACATGGTAGTAATGCTACTGCACCACCAATACCATTTGCTAAGTTTACAATAGTAACTACGCTTTGCTTAATTTGTAGGAAATTAGTGCAATATACTGACATATGAGATCTTACACAGTTATATCCCATAAACCATAAGAATACAGTTGCAAGAATTAGGATAAGAGAAGTCATCTTACTCTTAGATAGCTTATGTTGGCCACGCTTTTCCTCTTCCTCTTCTTCGTCGACAACATTATATTTTTCTTCTTCTTCCATTCTTAATTGAACAAATTTCTTTTCATTAACAAATACTAAATATAAAACAAGGATAACAATTAATAATCCCGCCGTAATTGACCATAGAGCAATATGAGATTCATATTTCTTTGCGCCAAAAAACATATAAACCAAAATTGAAAGAGCACCACCTACACCGCCCATAAGCGTAATTAAAGCATTAGCTTGAGAACGTAATGGCTTTGGGGTTACGTCTGGCATTAAAGCAATTGCTGGAGATCTATATGAAGCCATCGCAACAAGTACGCCTAATAGAGCTACAATAAAGAATACCAATACGGCTGGATTTGCCATCATAACTGATTTTGCAGTTTCGATTTGGATTGTAGTTATATCCGTAATAGTAAATGATGTTTTTGCAATCCAATCCGCGCTTATATATCCATGTTCAGATAAAACTGTTACAATGCTCATTATTTTATTGTAGTCTGCTTCTGGGTTTAAATCTTGAAGATCAACAACAGAAACTCCTATTGAATCTTTCATATTAGCTATTAAAAGCGTATATTCCTTAAACTCCATAAGCATAAGAAATACAATAGATAAAGCTGCAGCAATAGAACCCCAGAATATAAATGAAGTTCTTCTACCACCTCTTGCATTCACTGCTTTATCACTTAATCCACCAAATAATGGTAATAAGAAGATAGCCAAAAGGTTATCTAAACCCATAATAATTCCGTATTGAGATGCGTTTAATCCGAAGTAATTAGATAATATTAAAGGCATAATGTAATCATATACTTCCCAGAATAACATGATGCCTAAGAAAGCAAAACCCACCTTTAGTGTTCTTTTAAAATCTAGTTTTAATTCGCTCTGTTTTGGGGTCTCGCTTACGATTGTAGTTTCTTCCATAGTTAATTCCCTTTCATTTAAGTTAAAACTATTATAGCATACTTTATATATAATATATATATAAAATAAAAAACTGGCCCAAATTACTTTGGACCAGTCATATTATCTAGTATAGATATTAACCTACAATGTCACTCCACATCGTATTTAGATCGTTCTTTCCAGTCTTAATATCCTTCATAACACCGCATCTATTTAATGTAGCAGCATCTGGGAACATTGTTTTAATGAACATTGCTTTCCAAGCTTTCATATATTCATCTGAATAGTTGTCATCTACAAAGATTCCATCTTCGTCTGTTTCATAGTATTCCTTTAATTCTTCATATGCAGCAGCAACTGGAGAAATAGCACCAGCATATTCACTGTTCTTTACTGCGATATCCTTTGTGCAAAGGAATTTTAAGAAGTAGTTAGCAGCTTGAACATTTACAGCATACTTACCAATACAGAAGTTATCCATATAAACGTTACCACCTTCGTTTGGAACATAGTACCATAGATCCTTGTTGCCATCATGTTCTACACCGTCATCATCTTCGTATGTGTTCATAACATAACCAGCATCGCAAGACCACATTAAAGCAACACTTGATTCACTCTTACCTTGAGCCATATCAAACTTAGCATTATCAATATCCCAGATTGAACCAGTACGAGCTGCTTGTAGAGTAGCTTTTGCAGCAGCGATTGTTTTTTCTGAGAAATCTTCAAATACAGCTTGAACAGCAGCTTTCTTCTCTGCCCCTGTTTTAGAGTTCAATGTTTCTCTTGCGTTGTAAAGACAAGCAGCTGCATAAGCATCACGGATAGATTGCTTAAGAGAACGAGATCCATTGTATGTGCTACTGAAATATTCTTCCCATGTTGTTATATGAGCATTTGTCTTAGAATAATCATATAGTATGCCTAGTGTACCGTACATATATGGAACTGAGTACTTTAATTCTGGATCGAATTCTTTGATAACATCAAGGTATTCAGCTCTGATTAAACCTTCTTCAGAAATATCAATGATTGTCTTATCGATTTCTTGAACAAGATTCTTTGAAATTAAATATTCAACCATATAGTCACTTGGGCAAACTAAGTCGTAGTCTGCTTTAGCGCCTTCAATGTTACGTTGGATATCTTCAACTTCTTCAAATTCAGATAATTCAACTTTGATTGTAGCTCCAGTTTGTTCTGTGTACCATGCTTCGAATTCTTCAAAAATGTCTTCATCAATATATTGGCCTGGAACATAGATCTTTAATTTTTCTTCACGCTTTTCGCATCCAGCAAAGGCTGCTACTAAACCAAGAACCATTACGATAACGCATAAAATACTAATTACCTTTTTCATATTTTGCTCCTTCTATTTATGTAAATTTTCTTTTGCTTTTTTATTCTTTACAATGTTAAACACAATCAATCCACCTAAAACTATAACGAAGATAATTGTAGATAGAGCTCTTATGTCTGTTGGCATATTTCTTTTAATACCTGCATATACATATGTAGAAATTGTATCTACACCAGATCCTGCAGAGTTAATATTTGTTACAACGAAATCATCTAATGATAATGTAAATGCCATTGCAAATGATGCTACCATTGCGCCTGCTAATTGAGGAAGCATAACTTTGATTAAACTTCTCATTGGGCCTGCACCTAAATCCATAGATGCTTCCAAAAGGTTTGGATTTAATTGTTTCAATCTTGGAGATACTGTCAATATAACATATGGTGTTGTAATGATAGTATGGCAAACAATTAACCAACCAAGTCCAAATTGAACAGGAATCTTTATAGCGTCTCTTAATACGATAATCAACAAGAAGAATGCCATAGCAGTTACGATTTCAGCATTAACAATAGTAATTTGTGATGCTGCGTCCATAGCTGTCTTAGCTCTTGTTCTCATATAGTGGATACCAACTGATGCTGTTGTACCTAAGATAGTAGCAATAGATGCAGATGCGGCACCAATGATTATTGTATTTTTGGTTGCTGTTAACAACTTAGTGTCATTAAATAGGTTCTTATATAGTGCAAATGTGAAGTTACCGAATTCGCCTCCAACTTCTCTTGATGCGCTAAATGAATATAAGATAATCATAATAAGTGGTAAATAAATACCAGCAAGGACAATGATTAAGAATGCCCACTTTGCAATTAAGGAGATTTTCTCTGACTTTTTATTCATTATGCCTTACCTCCTTTTGCTGGTGCTTTATTTGTCTTTCTTGTAAGAACATTACTTACAACCATAACAATTAATACTAAAACTAGTAATACAAATGATAATGCCGAACCTGGACCATAGTCACCATAGTTTTGGTGCGTAAACATACTTGCAATCTTTGCACCGATAACTGATGTTTCTGCATCACCCATCATAGCTGTAATAGCGTATGAACTAAATACTGGCATGAACATCATGCTAACACCTGAAATAACGCCTGGAATAGACAATGGAAGTGTTACTCTGAAGAATGTACCAATATTATTAGCTCCTAAGTCTCTTGAAGCCTCTAGATAGCTCTTATCCATATTAGATAAAACTGTATAGATTGGTAGAAGCACATATGGGAAGAAATCATATACGATACCGATTACTGCCATTACATAACCTTGCTTCATTCCTAAAGTTACAAGTAAAGACTTTAGAGCGAATATTCTAAGCATGAAGTTAATCCACATTGGGATGATAAACAACAATGCTAAAATTGCCATCTTATTAAATGGTTGAGATGCTAATATAAATGCTGTTGGATATGCTATTAAAAGAGTGATCAAAGTAGATACTGCTGCAATACCAATTGTCTTCAATAATTGCGTCAAATTTGTTGGATTAGTGAATACTTGTGCGAAATTTTGCAATGTGAAGTTACCATCTCCATCTCTAAATGCATACACCAAAATTAGAATTAGAGGAACTATAACAAAGACGATTGTCGTTGCTAAATATGGAAATGCAAATGCAGTAGGTCTAAATACTTTAGCCTTATGCTTCAACATTAACTTCTTCCTCCTTCTCTTCTAATACTGGATTATATTTTTCTATTGTTACCTTTGATGTGTCAATCTTTACACCAACTCTATCGTTCATATCCCATTCGTCTGCGGTATCGATATAGAAGTCTTCGTCTGTATCTGTATATACTTGAACTTGGTAATATGTACCTTTGTATAAGCTTTGTGTAACGTTAGCACCAACTACACCATCTTCTTCATCATCCATTAATTCAACTGCTGTAAATGGTGTGTGGATAACAACTTCATCACCGATTTCAAATCCATCTGTTGGAATTTCCCAATCCCCACCGCAGAATGATACGATACCATCTTTCGTTACAACACCCTTATGCTTGTTTTCTGTTAACATCTTCTTCATGATGTGGATACTATCTGGGTCGATTTCTAATGAAACCTTAGCGCCTGGCTTGAATTCCTTTTGAGATTGAACTGTGAATTCATAGTCATTAGCCATAACTTCCATTTCATAGTATGTACCTTTGAATACTGTAGATAAAACATTACCATTGAAATGTCCTTTATCTTCACCATTTACAATGATGATATCTTCTGGACGAATTGTAATATCTACCTTTTCATTCTTATCGAATCCTTTATCTACGCACTTAATATCCTTTCCTAAGAATGAAATTAAGTAATCTTTCTTCATAACACCAGATAAGATATTTGATTCACCAATGAAGTCAGCAACGAATGCGTTTTGTGGTTCATCATATACTTTCTTTGGTTGAGCTACTTGTTGGATAATACCATCATTCATAACTACAACTACATCTGACATTGTTAAAGCTTCTTCTTGATCGTGTGTTACGAAGATAAATGTAATACCAAGATTTTGATGCATCTTCTTTAATTCGATTTGCATCTCTTTTCTCATCTTTAAATCTAGAGCACCTAGAGGTTCATCTAATAATAAAACCTTTGGCTCACAAACAATGGCACGAGCGATAGCAACTCTTTGTTGTTGACCACCAGATAGAGAATTAACATCTCTATATCCATAATCATCAAGGCCTACAAGCTTTAGAGCTCTATTAACCTTTTCTTCAATCTCTGCCTTTGTATATTTTCTATATCCATTCTTTGCAGTTGAATCTGGGATCTTCTTTAGCTTTAAACCATATGCAATATTCTTAAATACATTTAGGTGTGGGAATAAAGCATACTTTTGGAAAACAGTATTAACTGGACGCTTATGAGGAGGAACTGCAGTGATAGGTTGTCCTTCGATATAGATTTCGCCATCTGTTGGTGTTTCAAATCCTGCAATCATTCTTAAAAGTGTTGTCTTACCACAACCAGATGGTCCAAGTAATGTAACGAATTGACCTCTCTTGATACCAAGGCTGATGTTATCGATAACTGTTACACCATCAAACACTTTAGTAATGCCCTTGATTTCAATGATGTTATCTCCCTTCTTTGGAGCACGTTGAGCTGGCTTATCTTCTACGATAGGAGCAGCTGGTTCGTCTTTTACAACAGGTTTATTAAATACACTCTTAATCTTTTGCAATAAATCCATTTTGTTTTCCTCGTATTAAAAATTAGGTGGGCAAGAAATCCATAAAACGATAGCTTTCTTATCCCCTATATTTTCTAATGAATGTTTTTTGTCTGCTTTGTAATAAAATGTTTCGCCTTCTGATACGGTGAATGCTTTCTTCCCGATAGATAATTTAACCTTACCCGCAAGAACATAACCAAATTCTTCACCTTCGTGAGGCATATCTGTTTCTTTTGCACCCTTTTCGTTTAGTGTCAATAAAATAGGCTCCATCTCATTCTTTTGAGCTGATGGAACCAACCATGTTGTAACACTATCTCCGTAATCTTTAGAAACGTAATCTTTCTTCTTGAATACAATTGGGCCGCTTTCTTCATTTTGGAAGAAATTACCAAGGTCTGTACCTAAAGCAACTAGGATATCACTTAAAGTCTCAACAGAAGGATTTACTAGATCGTTTTCCAATTGGCTGATATAGCCTTTTGTTAGCTCACATCTATCTGCTAATTCTTCTTGAGTAAGATTATTTTTTAATCTTAAAGCCTTAATCTTAATCCCGATTTCCACTTTTTGCCTCCCAAAAATCAAGTTTAGCAATATTAAACTTCGAGTTTACTTTTACTAAACTATAGCACGATTATATATAAGGGGGTATATAATGTCAAATAATTTAATAATTATTTCAAAAAATATTACATTGAATTTAAAAAAGCAGAGGCCAATTTAGCCTCTGCCCATTTCTATAGATAACTATCAATACTTATTTTGTTTCTTCAGTTGTGTTCTCTACACTTGTTGTATCTTCAACAGGTTTATTTGCTGCATTTGCCTTTTCTGCTACATATCTCTTATTAGCACGACGATAATAATCAACATAGATTAGAGATGTGCATAGAACTATGAACGCATTTGTTAAGAATAAATAGCAATAAACGTTTATTATTACATCTTGCATGATTATACAAGCAAAGATAATAGAAGCAGCTTCATATAATGTAGCAAACATAATTGCTGGGACGTGCAATTTACTTGCGTCATTAAAATGGTCCCTTAAATTTAGTATTAAGAAAATTGTTCCTACCACATAA
>JAEEWC010000124.1 GCA_016287155.1 Clostridia bacterium
CCCAACACAAGATGTATTAGAACAAAGAATTGCAGCTCTAGAGGGCGGTGTAGCAGCTTTAGCAGTAGCATCAGGTGCAGCAGCAATCACATATGCAGTATTAGCATTAGCTGGCGCTGGAGATCACATTGTTGCTCTAAATAACATCTATGGTGGTACATATAACCTATTTGAACATACATTAAAGGATTTCGGTATTGATACAACATTCGTTAAACCAGATTCTTTAGAAAATATTGAAAAGGCAATTAAGCCAAATACAAAATTAGTATTTATTGAAACATTAGGTAACCCAAGATCAGAAGTTATAGATATTGAAGCAATTGCAAAGATTGCTCATGCTAACAAGATTCCATTAGTTATCGACAACACATTTGGTACACCATACCTAGTAAGACCAATTGAATACGGTGCAGATATCGTTGTTCACTCAGCTACTAAGTTCTTAATCGGACATGGTACAGGACTTGGCGGTGTTATCGTAGATAGCGGTAAGTTCGATTGGAAGGCTTCAGGTAAGTTCCCTAAGTTAGTTGATCCAAACCCATCATACCATGGCGTATCATTCTATGATGCTGTAGGTCCAGCTGCTTATGTTACATACATCAGAGCTATCTTACTTAGAGATACAGGTGCAGCTATTTCTCCAGTTAACGCTTTCATCGCTCTACAAGGTATTGAAACATTATCTTTAAGAGTTGAAAGACATGTAGAAAACGCTCTAAAGGTTGTTAAGTTCTTGAATGAACATCCACAAGTAGAAAAAGTAAATCACCCATCAGTATCTACAAATGAAAGAGAAAAAGCTTTATATGCTAAGTACTTACCAAATGGTGGTGGTTCAATCTTCACATTTGAGATCAAAGGCTCAGAAGAAAAAGCATTGGCTTTCATCGACAACCTAAAGATCTTCTCATTGTTAGCAAACGTAGCAGATGTTAAATCACTAGTAATTCACCCAGCTACAACAACTCACTCTCAATTAACAGATGAAGAGTTAACTCAAGCAGGTATTTACAAGAACACAATTAGATTATCTATCGGTACAGAACACATTGATGACTTAATTGCTGATTTATCAGATGCATTCGATGCAGTAAAAGATGTAAAATAGTGAAGGAGGAAATTTATTATGGCTAAAATTTATACATCAGCAGATCAATTAATTGGTAGAACACCATTATTAGAATTAACACATATAGAAGCAGAATTTGGACTAAAGGCTAAGATATTAGCAAAACTTGAATATTTCAACCCAGCTGGTTCAGTAAAGGATAGAGTAGCAAAGGCAATACTTGATGACGCTGAACAATCTGGAAGATTAAAAAAGGGTGGCACAATCATCGAGCCAACATCTGGAAATACAGGAATTGGACTTGCATCAGTTGCAGCCGCAAGAGGATATAAATTAATCATCGTTATGCCAGAAACAATGTCTATTGAAAGAAGACAATTAATCAAAGCATATGGCGCAGAACTAGTTTTGTCAGATGGAACAAAGGGCATGAAGGGAGCTATTGCTAAGGCTGAAGAATTGGCTCAACAAATCGAAGGATCAATCGTTGCTGGACAATTTGTTAACCCAGCTAACCCAAAGGCTCATAGAGAAACAACAGGCCCTGAAATCTATGAAGATACAGATGGTAATGTAGATATCTTCGTAGCAGGTGTAGGTACAGGCGGTACAGTTACTGGTGTAGGCGAATATCTAAAGTCTAAAAAGCCAGACGTTAAAGTAGTAGCAGTAGAACCACAAACATCTGCAGTATTATCTACAGGCGTTGCTGGTCCTCACAAGATTCAAGGTATTGGCGCAGGATTTGTTCCTCAAGTATTAAATACAAAGATTTATGACGAAATCATCCCAGTTTCAAATGAAGATGCATTCGCATATGGAAAACTTGTTGGTAAGAAGGAAGGCGTTTTAGTTGGTATCTCTTCAGGTGCAGCATTATCAGCAGCAGTAGAATTAGCAAAGAGAGAAGAGAATGCTGGAAAGACAATAGTAGTTCTATTACCAGATACTGGAGATAGATATTTATCAACTCCTCTATTTGCAGACTAAGTTGACCCAAAATAAAGAATAATGTAAAATGTACTTGCCTACCTATACGGTGGGCAAGTGTTAATTAGAGAGGCTATTATGAAAATTTCAACAAGAGGAAGATACGCTTTAAGAGTAATGATTGATTTGGCAGAGAACTATAATGGAACATATATCCCATTAAAGGAAATTGTTGAACGCCAAGAGATTTCTCAAAAATATTTAGAAGGAATTATGACAGATCTTTCAAAGAAGCATTTAGTTGATGCTCTTCATGGAAAGGGTGGCGGCTACAAATTAACAAAGGAGCCACAAGATTATACTGTTAAAGAAATACTTGTTTGTACAGAAGGTTCATTAGAGCCAATTGCTTGTTTAGAAGAAGGAGCAGCTCCTTGCCCAAGAGAAGCAGAGTGTAGAACAATTAAAATGTGGCAAGGTTTCTCAAAATTAGTTAATGACTATTTCGAAGGTATTTCACTTCAAGACTTAACAAAAATTAAACCTGAAGACAATTATGTTATATAATAAAAACGAATGTTTTTCACAAATGAAACCAAAAGTTGCGTAATTTCAAACTAGACTTGGTGGTTCGCAACCGATAGTGAATGGTACATTATAGATGGAAAGCAGGAGGTGATAGCTATGAATATCGAAATAGCAAACAGATTACAAAAATTAAGAAAGGAAAATGGATACTCTCAAGAAGAGTTAGCAGACAAATTAGGTATCTCAAGACAAGCTGTATCTAAATGGGAAAGAGC
>JAEEWC010000125.1 GCA_016287155.1 Clostridia bacterium
CCTTTAACTGTTAAATTATGACCATTTAAGTCAATAGAACATGTAGATGCAGATAAATCCAAATCTGATTCAACTACAATATCTTTTTCAAGAACGAATCTCTTGCCATCTTCTGGTACGAAATCACTTGCATCGTAGATGTGGATTCTACCTTGGATATAGCAGAAGTATACAGGGAAGAATACAACAGAGAATAAAGCGATAAATGCTACTATTGCAATAACGATAATAGTAATCTTCTTTTTCTTTGTCATAGGTTCTTTTAATTTAGCTGTTCTTGGTAACTCTTGAATTGGTTGTACAGGAGCTTCAGCAGCATTATCTATGATAATAGTTTCATCCTTCTTTTCTTCTTGAGGGATTTCATCCTTTACTTCTTCTTTTGGTTCCTCTTCAGGTTGTGTTTTTTCTTCCTCTACTTGAGGAATGTCTTCGGTTTTAGGAGCTTCTTCGTTTGTTTCTTCAGCTTGAGGAATTGTTGTATCTTCAACTGGAGTTTCTTCAACTTTCTTTTCTTCGTCGCTCATACTAAACCTCCTTTATAAATTTTTGTATTAGCTCTTCGCTGCTAGCATAATAGATGCCAGAGTCTTTAGCTGTTTGTTCGTTGTATGTTTTAGCTTTGTTATCTAATTCCTTGTTTGATCTATAGATGATGTAAGGAACTGGATCTGAAACGTGTGTCTTTAGAGCAATTGGAGTAGGGTGATCTGGCGCTACTAGAATGCTGAATGGTTCAGATTGTTTAGATAACTCCTCTACAATATATTTTACAACAATACTATCTATCTTTTCTATAGATAGAATCTTGTGCTCTAAATCGCCTTGGTGTCCACATTCATCTGGAGCTTCCATGTGAATGTATACATAATCGTTTCTCTTTAGTGAATCAATAGCTGCTTTTGCTTTGCCAGCAAAGTTTGTTTCATATGTACCGCAAGCGCCTTCAACTTCGATAACTTCCATCTTTGCGCCAATACCGATACCTTTTAATAAATCTACAGCAGAGATTACTGAACCCTTAATACCCCACTTTGAAGTGAAAGATTCTAATTGTGGCTTTGTACCTTCGCCCCATAGCCAAATGCTATTTGCTGGGTTCTTACCATTTTTAACTCTTTCTTTGTTGATAGGGTGGTCTTTTAGAAGTTCATAAGATTTCTTCATTAAAGATAACATTTCATCACCATATAAATCTTTTGGAAGATACCCTGTAATCTTTCTTCCAGAGATATCGTGTGGTGGTGTATAAGTTGTTCCAACTTTTGCATGATGCTTAACTAAGCAGTGTCTATAGCTAACACCAGCATAGAAAGCAAGGTTATCTGTACCAAGCTTTGATTGGATAAACTCGATTAATTCTTTTGCTTCCTTTGTCGTAATTTCGCCAGCTGAATAATCTACCATTGTTTTATCTTCGTACTTTTCATCGTCAGATAATGTTACTAAGTTGCAACGTGTAGCAATGTCATCATCCTTTAGATCGATTCCGATAGATAATGCTTCAAGTGGACTTCTACCTGTGTAGCACTTTAATGGGTTATATCCCATAACAGCAAGGTTAGCTACATCGCTTCCTGGCTTTAAACCTTGAGGTACAGTCTTTACAAGACCGATTTCGCCTTTTTGGCAAAGAGCATCTATATTTGGTTTGTTTGCGACCATAAGTGGTGTTTTGTTTCCAATTGATTCAATTGGATAATCCGCCATACCATCGCCTAAAATAACTACGTATTTCATATACTCTCCATAAAATCTTTAATAGCAATAGTTTATTACAAACTAATTGCTAAGTCAAACGCCCGTGTGCGTATTAATATAGGGACAAACAATAACACCAGGGCAACACTATATTTAAGATTATTTCTTTGATTCTTTTCTTGCTTTTTGAATTTCTTCGTCTATTTCTTCCATAGACATATCTGAAACCCCGTTGTCTTTTGCTTGTTTTCTAATAGCCGCGATTATTTTCCTAGAGTTTTCTGGACTATACAAATCTGTTGCGGAGATTTCAAAAGGAATTCGTTTTTCTCTAACAACGGCTCTAGCAAATACATTTATTGCTGTAGACATATTCATCCCAAAGTAATTACATAGTGTTTCAAATTCTGTTTTTAAAGATTCATCCATTCTTACGCTAAAAGTAACTTGTGCCATATATAACCTCCAAATTTGCATACTTAATTTTATCATAGAGGTGCAAAATTTGTAAAATTCGCACACAACAGGTGCGGTTTTGAGCATTTTTAAAAGCATTATAATAATTTGCGCCTGCGCGCTTGCACGGCGCGCCTTGAAAAGAAAAGGTTTATTTGGTAATATAAGTTTGTATATGGTGGAGGGTTTCTGCATGATAGAAAGGATTAATTTGAATTACGATTGGAAGTATTGTGAAAAATATACCGAAGAGAGTAATAATATTGATTTTGACGAGAAGGGCTATGTTTCTGTAGATATTCCTCATACAAACAAAGAAGTTCCTTTTAACGATTTTGATGAATCAATTTATCAATTCATAAGTTCATATAGAAAACATATATTTATCGATAAAAAATATGAAGGCAAGAGATTAATATTAGAATTTGAAGCTGTAGCAAATGCAGCAGATGTCTATATTAATGGCGA
>JAEEWC010000126.1 GCA_016287155.1 Clostridia bacterium
AATAAACCAAAGGTTCTATTGACATATATAGAGTCAGGTATGGGGCATATTACTTCAATGCAATCAATTAAAGCAGGTTTGCAAAAGTATGCCGATGTTTTAGATATTAAAGAAGATTTTATAATGCATCATAGCGTTCCATCTAAAGTATATGAGAAGTTTATTACAAAACAATGCGCAGCTTGCGTAAAGCATCCATTGTTCGGATCATTCATTTTCTGGTTTTTCGAT
Source organism: Clostridia bacterium (assembly GCA_016287155.1). Classification (GTDB taxonomy): domain Bacteria; phylum Bacillota; class Clostridia; order Christensenellales; family UBA3700; genus UBA3700. The sequence goes on from JAEEWC010000126.1 coordinate 232, forward strand.
GTAATTGGTGGTATTGAATCATTAGCAGCATTACACCATTCAATTTTCTATGTAGCATATCATGCCATTATGAAATATTTCGAAGAAGAAAAGCCAGCTGTCATTGTTAGTACTCACTACTTCATTACATATGTTGCAAATAGATACAAGATAAAGCATGACCCAAAATGTGTCGTTATTACATATAACCCAGATAATAACGTTCATATGTGGTGGGATGGAAGAGCAGGATTATTCTTAGTTAATAATGAAAATGCTGCACAAGAAGCTATTCAAAAGAGAAAATTTGATCCAGAAAGAGTTATCAATGTTGGCTTTAGTAAGAGAAAAGAAGTTGCTGAATTTACTGGAACTAAAGAAGAAATGAGAGAAAAATATAATCTACCACAAGATAGATTTACAGTTTTATTAGCCGATGGTGCTTATGCTGTTGGTAGATCAAAAGATTTCTGTAGACATCTACTTTGGACGAAAAAGCCAATTACAATTCTTTACCTTGCAGGAAAGAATGTAAAGAGACACTATTATTTCTTAAAGAAAAAGGCTAAACTAGAAAAGAAGGGTAGAACAAATATTGACTTTAGAATTCTTGAATTTACCCCAAAGATATATGAAATATATAAGGCTTGCGATTTAGTTATCACAAAGGCTGGTCCAAACACTTTGTTAGACTGTTGCTTAATTGGAACACCATTCGTAGCTAACCTATGCCCACAACCTATGGAAAAGGCTGCATATCAATTATTCGTAAAGCAACATAAGTGTGGTATTGGTATCTTTAGAGATTGGCAAATTCAAAAGGCTGTTGAAGCTATGATAGCTAATCCATATATACTAGATGAATACAAGGAAAATATGAAATATTTCCAAGAGATGCCAAATGGCGTAGATAAGATTACAGAAGTTATTGAAAACGAATTAAAGAAAGAAGGACTAATTTAATGAAAACAAATTGGGATTTAGAGCATGAAAGACTAGAACACATGGGAAAGTTTGACGAGTATACTACTCCATATAGCTATGACCATACAATACCTGTAGATGAAAATTATGAATATATCCCAAAGTCGATTGGGTTTAAATTGGCGAGTTGTTTTTATCGTTCATTAATGTTTATTTTTGGCGCATTCGCAACTAAAGTTGCATTTGGTGCTAAATATTATGGAAAAGAAAATGTTAAAGCCCTTAAAAAACAAGGCTATTTTACAGTTATGAATCACTGCTCATATCTAGATAGTCTAATGCTAAGACATGCAATTGGAGATACAAAGAAAGTTTATCTAACAGTTGCAGACCATAATAATAAGTCTGGTTATGCTGGCCATGTATTAAGAGCAGGTGGTATATTACCTTTAGCTGAGAAATTGTCTGCAGCAAAGAATATGAATAAAGCATTCCATGAATTAATTCAAAAGGGAGATGTAATTCAATTCTATGCAGAAAAGGCTATGTGGCTACATTATGAAAAGCCACGTCCATTCAAAAAGGGCGCATTCTCATTCGCAGTTAAAGAAAATGCTCCTGTAGTCCCAGTATTTATTAGATGGACTCCATCAAAGGGATTAAGAAAATTGTTTGGATTTAAAAAGGATGCATCAGTAATTGTTATGCCACCTATTTATCCAAAGGAAGGAATCTCTACAAAAGAGAATACAATTTATCTACAACAAGAAACACAAAAAGCATTTGCTCAAGAGTATAGAAGATTCTTCAACATACCAAAGGATCAAAAGCCTTGTATCTATGATATAGATAAGGAATATTTAGATACTTTAGATGAAGAAACTAAATTTGCAATTACTCTATAGATTTTAAAGCTGCTTCACAATTGAAAATATCATCGATGATTTTAGCGACACATAGGGAATTCTTATGTGTCCATTTTTCTGCTTCGACTTTTTTATTTAAAATTGCGTCTTTGCATCCTTGAAGTTCGAATTCAAAACCGCCATATTTTGGCTTTGTGAATACTACTTTATTTAATAAACCATATTTGTTGTATGTAGTGATGATGTTAGGGCAATTTACCATATCGATTTTCATCTTACCTTTATCACCAACTATAGTTACGATTAAAGATAATTTTGATGTTCCATCAACTTTGCATGTGCCTGTTACCCCATCTTTGTAATTAAATGTAATTTCTTCTTTAATATCAACACCATTTTTATATTGAATGCTATCTACATTATATGATTCGTAATCAAATCCTAATGTTCTAAATATAAATGTTACAGGGTAGATTCCGATATCCATCAAAACGCCACCGCCAAGTTCGCGCTTTGTAACTCTATCTTTGTGCATAAGTGGCACTTTAAAAGAGGCTGACATAGACTTGATATTACCAATCTTCTTATCTTCGTATAGAATTTTGTGAATTATCTCTCTAGATGGCATAAAACTTGTCCATAAGGCCTCGCAAACAAATAGGTTTGCTTCTTCAAACTTAGTATAAACTTCTAAAGAATCATTATATGATGTTGTGAAAGCTTTTTCGCATAGAACTGGCTTTTTGTATTTTAAACATAAAAGCATTTGTTCTTTATGACAAGAGTGTGGTGTTGCGATGTAAACTAAATCCACATTTTCATCTTGTAACATTTCTTCATAAGAATAATATGCTTTTTCAAAACCAAATCTTGATTTGAATGAATCTGCTTTGTCTTTAGATCTTGATGCTACTGCATAGTTTTGAAAGCCAGATAATCTCTTGATTGTTCCAGCCATTTTTGTTGCGATATGGCCTGCGCCAATAATACCAATTCTTAAGTCTTTTTCCATATTAACCACCTATATTTACTATATTGAAATAATAAACTAAATGCAATATTAAAAATTGATAAAAAAATGTTATTAAAATAGTTGATGGGTATATCAAACTATGTTAAAATTGCATCATCATAAATAAGCTTTGGTATTCAAAGAATAAAAGTGATTATCAGAGTCGTTTACGTGATATTACGGACCACTCGAAAGAGTTGAGGCCATACGGACAGCCGGGTCCACTGCCGATTGGCGGTTTTATATCGCCTTATTGATTGAGTTAAAAGCTCAAATTTTATAAGTTGGTTACTTTATAACCGAAATGCGTATATTCGCAGACTTGTGAAACGGTCAATAAAGAGTAGTAAAAGTATTGTTGCTAGATAGACTCAGATAAGATCCATGCTCATATTATTTGCGCAAGTTGTAGTATATACGCCTTGCGCATTTTGTTTTGTATGAGGTGTGAAATGGATAAAGAACAATTTATCAAAAGACAAAGTAAGGCTCCTATTTATGATGCTTTGCAAACATTCCGTCAAATGCGTGTCGTACCATTTGATGTTCCAGGCCACAAGCATGGAAAGGGTAATCCTGAATTGACAGAGTTCTTAGGACAACAATGTATGAGCATTGATGTTAACAGTATGAAGCCATTGGATAATCTATGTCATCCAATATCTGTTATTCGTCAAGCTGAAGAATTGATGGCTGAAGCATTCGGTGCAGCACATGCATTCTTAATGGTTGGAGGAACTACAAGCTCTGTTCAAAGTATGGTTTTATCTACTTGCAAAAGAGGAGATAAGATTATCCTTCCAAGAAACGTTCATAGAAGCGTTATCAATGCGCTAGTTTTATGTGGTGCTATTCCAATTTATGTTAACCCAGAAGTAGATGTTAGATTAGGTATCTCACTTGGCATGAAGAGAGAACAAGTGCAAAAGGCAATCAACGAACATCCAGATGCTGTTGCTGTACTTGTAAATAATCCAACATATTATGGCATCTGTTCAGATATAAAAGCTATCGTTAAAATGGCTCACGATGCAGGTATGTATTGTTTGGCTGATGAAGCACATGGAACACACTTCTATTTTGGAGAGAACATGCCAACATCAGCTATGGCAGCAGGTGCAGATATGGCAGCTGTATCAATGCATAAAAGCGGTGGTAGTTTAACACAATCAAGTGTTTTATTAATTGGCAAGAATGTTAGTGAAGGTCACGTAAGACAAATCATCAACTTAACTCAAACTACATCAGGAAGTTATCTTTTAATGTCAAGTTTAGATATAAGCCGTAGAAATTTAGCATTAAGAGGAAAAGAAGTTTTCAATAAAGTTATCAATATGGCTAATTACGCAAGAGAAGAGATAAACGCTATTGGCGGTTATTATGCTTTTGGTAAAGAACTAGTAAATGGCGATTCTATATTTGATTTCGACCCAACAAAGTTATCTGTTCACACAAGAGAAATTGGACTTGCTGGTATTGAGGTTTATGATTTGCTTCGTGATGAATATGATATCCAAATTGAATTTGGTGATTTAGGTAACATCCTTGCATATCTATCAATCGGAGATAGATTCCAAGAATTAGAAAGATTAGTTAGTGCTCTTGCGGAAATTAGAAGAAGATTCCATAAAGACCCAAGAGGATTAATGAGCCAAGAATATATTGATCCAGAAGTTGTAATCTCTCCACAAGAAGCCTTCTATGCAGATAAAGAGAGTTTACCTTTAAGAGAGAGCGTGGGCAGAGTATGTAGTGAATTCGTAATGTGCTATCCACCAGGAATTCCTATCCTTTCTCCAGGCGAGAGAATTACTCCAGCAATATTAGATTACATTGAATACGCAAAAGCTAAGGGCTGTTCAATGACTGGTCCAGAAGACCCAGAAATATTAAATATTAATGTTTTGAAATAGGAGCGCATATGGAATTTTGGTTTAGCGAATATCATGCACCTGATGTAAAACACAGTATAAGAGTTAAGAAGAATCTATATTCTCAAAAGAGTGAATATCAACAAATAGATATCTTTGAAACTCCAGAATTTGGTAAGGTTCTAACTCTAGATGGTAACGTAATGTTAACAGAAAGAGATGAGTTTATATACGACGAAATGATTACTCACGTTCCTATGTCTGTACACCCAAAAATCGAAGATGTATTGGTTATTGGTGCTGGAGACGGTGGTGTAGTAAAGGAATTAACAAGATATGAAACTATAAAAAGAATCGATTTAGTTGAGATGGATCCATTAGTTACTGAGGCTTGTAGAAAGTTCTTACCAGAGATTGCATCAAAGCTTGATGATGAACGTGTAAAGATCTTCTACGATAACGCATTAAGATTCATAAGAAGAAAGCATAACGAATACGATCTAATTATCGTAGACTCAACAGATCCATTCGGACCTTCAGAAGGATATTTCACAAGAGAGTTCTATGGTATTTGCTATAACGCATTAAGAGATGATGGCATTATGGTTAACCAACAAGGTAGCCCATTCTATAAGCATGATGCTGAGGCAATGAAAAGATGCCACAAGAAAATTGTTAATACATTCCCAATTAGCCGTGTATACCAAGCACACATTCCAACATATGCTGCAGGTTATTGGTTATTTGGTTTTGCAAGCAAGAAGTATCACCCAGTAAAAGATTTGGATGTAGAGAAGTGGAAGTCATTAGGAATTGAAACAAACTACTACACACCAAAACTACATATGGGTTCATTCTGTTTGCCAGCATATTTAGAGAAGATGTTAAGGGAGGTTGAATAATGGATAGAAATATTGAAACATTCATTGGATGCGATTCTTCATATGAAGATGCAAAGATAGTTATTTTTGGAGCACCATTTGATTCTACAACAAGCTTTAGACCAGGCGCTAGATTTGGATCTTCAGCTATTCGTCA
>JAEEWC010000127.1 GCA_016287155.1 Clostridia bacterium
GACATTCCCAGTAGATTATAAAAAGGCATTAGGATATGCCGCTTATGCAGAAAATTCAGATTTTGCTCATTTCGTATATGAAGATGAACAAGACCTTTCTAATAAGATATCAATATTATTATCAACATTAACAGAAGAAGACGAAGCTCAAGATGATCCAAATAGAGTTGATCCAAACCTTTTAAACGTTGAAGCTACAGATGCTGTTAAGATGGTAGCAGATGAAGGAACTCTTTTAGAGTTCGCTCCACAATATGCACAAGATGTTCTATGTGCATTTGCTAAATTAAACGGATTCCCAGTAGCATTCTTAGCAACAAAGGGTGATTACATCTCAGTTGACGGATTAGAAAAGGCTACAGATTTCGTAAATAAGGTTGATATGTTCGATTTACCTTTAATCACATTCGTTGATACAAAGGGATTAGATTCTAACTTAAAGCAAGAAGTTGCAGGTTATGCAAAGAAAGCATTCAAGCTAATTGATTCTATTTACAATATTACAGAGCCAAAGATCGGTGTTGCTTTTGGTAACGCTATTGGTTATGGTTACACAGCTTTAATGAGCAAGGGATTAGGATTTGGTTACACATTAGCTACAGCTAATGCAAAGATTTCTCCAGTTGCTGAAGAAGTTGCTGTTGCTATGATGGCTGATCAATTAAAGGCTAAAGATAAGATTGATAATATCGCAAAATTATCTAAAGAATATGCAGAAATGCAAGAAAATCCAATTAAGATTGCAAAAGAAGGCTATCTAGATAACGTTATCGAAGCTACAAATCTTCGTCCATACTTATCTTCAGCTTTAATGATGCTAAAGGGAATTTAAGAATATGAAGAAATACGCAAAGATTATAGCAATAGTATTTGTCCTAGTTTTATGTGCGATGTCATTCATGGCTTGTTCTTTTGAATATGGCACACCAGACAAACTAGATATGGCAAATTCATCAGTAGGTGAGAGAATCCTTATTGGTTTACAAGTTGCTTTGCTTGGTGTAGGTGTTGTATTCGCAGTTTTATTCTTATTAATTGGATTCATCATTCTTCTAAAGTATGGTTTCAAGTATTCAGATGTTTTGAAAGCAAAGCTTTCAGCTAAAAAGAGTGCAAAGAAAGCCAATATAAAGGATGAGAATAAAGATAAACCTGTTGGCAATATCCCACAAATCGAAGGATTAGGCAATGAGGATGAAGAAATCGCAGTAGCAATTACTGCAGCAATCATGGCTTATTACGATGCTAATGTAGCCCCAACTTATGCTTCTAATGTTAAATTCAGAGTTAGAAACATTAAGGAAATTAAATAGTAAATTATTAGGAGAATATATATATGCGCAAATTTAATGTAAATGTTAATGGTAAATCATATGCCGTTGAAGTTGAAGAAATCGTAGATGGTTCTACAGTAACTCCAGTAGTTACAAAGGCTGCTCCAGTAGCTGCTGCTCCAAAAGCTGCTCCAGCTCCAGTAGCACAAGGAAATGGTGCTCCAGTTAAGGCTCCAATGCCAGGTTTAGTTAAGAAGCTTTGCTTCGCTAACGGAACACAAGTAAAGAAGGGCGACACAATCATCATTCTTGAAGCTATGAAAATGGATACTCCAGTTGTAGCTCCATCAGATGGTGTTATCAATTATTCAACATCAGAAGGCGCAAATATTGATACAGGCGCTGTTATCGCAACTATCGCATAATAAAAGGAGAGTAAGATGATTAGTTTTTTCTCAACTATACCATCGTTCTCTTTAGGTGAGTCATTAAAGACTTTGTGGGAATCTACAGGTTTTATGACAAGCTTGACTCCTTTATGGCAAAACTTGATCATGATGATCATTGCCGGAGTTTTGATTTATTTAGCTATTGCTAAAGAGTTCGAACCAAACTTGCTAGTTGCAATTGGTTTTGGTATGTTCATTATCAATATTCCTGGTGCTTACCAAGCGCTATACGGAATTCCAATGACTTTTGACGGAAGCCAATCAGTTATTGATTACTGTATTAACCACGGAATAGATTATTCAGCTTTGCAAATCGGGGATTATTTAATCGTTCACGGTTCTAAAGCTATCACAGAAGGCACAGAAGGCTTATTCTTCTACCTATACAAGGGTGTAGAATGGGTTATCTATCCACCACTAATTTTCTTAGGAATTGGTGCTATGACAGACTTCGGTCCACTTATTGCTAACCCTAAGAGCTTAATTATGGGTGCTGCTGCGCAATTAGGTATCTTTATTACATTCTTAGTTGCCATCAACATTGGCTTCACAGGCGAAGAAGCTGCTGCTATCGGTATTATCGGTGGTGCAGATGGCCCAACAGCTATTTACGTAACAACTAAGCTTGCTGCACATCTATTGCCAGCCATTGCGGTTGCCGCATACTCATACATGGCATTGATCAAGGTTATTCAACCACCAATAATGAAATTATTGACAACAAAGAAGGAAAGATCAATTGTAATGGAACAATTGAGACCTGTATCTAAGTTAGAAAAGGTTATCTTCCCAATTGCCGTAACACTTATTGTTGGTATCATTCTTCCATCAGCGCTACCTCTACTTGGTATGTTAATGCTTGGTAACCTATTCAAAGAATCAGGTGTTGTTCCAAGATTAACAAACACTGCAAAGAATGAATTAATCAATATTATTACAATATTACTAGGCTTACTTGTAGGTACAAAGGCTACAGCAGATGTATTCTTAAACATCCAAACATTATTAATTCTATTAATCGGTGTTGTAGCATTCAGCTTTGGTACAGCAGGTGGTGTATTAATCGGTAAATTAATGTGCGTTATTACAAAGGGTAAAGTTAACCCACTTATTGGTGCTGCTGGTGTATCAGCCGTTCCAATGGCCGCTAGAATCGCTCACAATGTTGGACAAGAAGAAAATCCTAGCAACTATTTATTAATGCACGCTATGGGACCAAACGTAGCCGGAGTTATCGGTTCAGCTGTTGCTGCCGGTGTTCTACTATCAGTATTTGGTGTTGCTTAAAGAAGGAGAAATAAAAAATGGTTAAAATTACAGAAACAATTTTGCGTGATGCTCATCAATCTCAAGCTGCTACAAGAATGACAATTGATGAAATGCTACCAATCGCAGACAAATTAGATAAAATTGGTTACTTCTCATTAGAATGTTGGGGTGGTGCTACATTTGATAGCTGCCTAAGATTCTTAAATGAAGATCCATGGGATAGACTAAGAAAGTTAAGAAAGGCTATGCCTAACACAAAGCTACAAATGTTACTACGTGCTCAAAACTTACTAGGTTATAAGCACTATGCAGATGACGTTGTAGATGAATTCGTAAAGATGGCTATCAAGAACGGTATTGATATTATCCGTATCTTCGATGCTCTAAACGATCCAAGAAATATGGAATCAGCTATGAAGGCTACAAAGAAATATGGTGGAATCTGCGAAGCAGCTTTCTCATATACAACATCTCCAGTTCATACAACTCAATACTTTGTACAATTAGCAAAGAAATTAGAAGATATGGGCGCTGATATCATTTGTATCAAGGATATGGCTGGTATATTATTACCATACACAGCATACGATCTAGTTAAGTCAATGAAGCAAGTTCTAAAGAAAGAAACTCAAATTCATTTACATACTCACCAAACAGCTGGTACAGGTAACTTAACATACCTAAAGGCTATTGAAGCTGGTGTAGATATCGTAGATACTGCTTTATCTCCATTAGGAAATGGTACATCTCAACCTGCTACAGAACCACTTGTTGCAGCACTTCAAGGAACTGAATATGACACAGGATTAGATTTAATCAAGTTAAATGAATGTTCTGAATACTTCAAGGGTGTAGCTGCTAGATTAAAGAAAGATGGTTGGTTAACAGAAAAGTCATTAGCTACAGATGTTAACGCTTTAATTTACCAAGTACCAGGCGGTATGTTATCTAACCTAGTTGGTCAATTAAAGAAGATGAACGCTTTAGATAAGTTTGATGCAGCTCTAGCTGAAGTTCCAAACGTTAGAAAGGATCTTGGATACCCACCACTTGTTACACCAACATCTCAAATCGTTGGAACACAAGCCGTATTTAACGTTTTAGCAGGCGAAAGATATAAGATGATTACAGCTGAAACAAAGGGCGTATTAAAGGGCGAATATGGTCAATTACCAGCTGAACCAAATCCAGAAGTTGTAAAACTAGCACTTGGTGAGAACGCTGAAAGAATCACATGCAGACCAGCTGACTTACTACAACCAGAACTTGAAAAGTATAGAAAAGAAATCGAAAACTATATTGAACAAGACGAAGATGTATTATCTTATGCCTTATTCCCACAAGTTGCTATGAATTTCTTCAAATATAGACAAGCTAACAAAATTAAGATTGATAGAGAGTTTGGAGATACAAACAAGGGAATTCAACCTGTATAATAGTAAAGATTAAGTAAAGAATAATAAGGACGTAGCCAAAAAAATGACAAATTTAGCCACGTCCTTTTTTTGTACCTTTTTTGGCAAAGGGAAATGCCCCTCGTGTGTTATTCTTAATTATAAGAAAAGGTGTAAGGAGCTTATTATGGCTGGAAGAGAAAATTTTTTAGAAGATGATGTTTTTGACGAAGTAGTCCCAACTAGGGATTCTGTTCGTTGTAAAACTTGCGGGGCGGAAGTAAATACTAATACTTCATTTTGCCCATATTGTGGCGCTCAAATAGAAGGAAGAGAGAAGTTAGCTATTGAGGAGGTTGATGAAACCCCTGTTGAAGTAGCAACTGCTGTTCTAAAGCCACGTCCTTTGAAGAAAGGAGAAAAAGTTAAAAAGAGCGAAGTCGAAATTAAAGAACATAAATATGGCGATGGACATAGCGTATCATCATTATCTATGGGTGCGGTATATTTGTCTGTATTCTTGCCTATATTATCACTTATTCTATCAATTATCGGATTGAGTTCTAAAAATCCAAAGGATGTTAAGATATTTAAGGTCGGCATTGTTGCTTCAATCTTGTTCATTATCGTACATGTTGTTATAATATATTTAACAGCAACTGGAGTAATTCACGTATAAGGGGATATAGTGCTATTTAATTTAGCTTTAGCGTTTACGGGAATGTACTTTGTTACATTCTTCGCTTACATGTATACAACATCTTTAGGGCAGTCAAAAGTGAGAGCTATAAATAAAATACTTTTGGCGCTATTGTATGTAGTTGTTGGATTATTCCTATTTTTTGATGATGCAAAATACAATATTGTAGATATTACGCTTTTAATTGCAGTTGTATTTACTTGTATTGGCGATATCGTTTTATTATTTAAATTTAATCTTGGGGCGTTATTTTTTACCATAGGTAACTTATCTTTAGTTGCACACGATATTTTGCTTTTAGAATCACTAGATATTCATATAGGCAGTTATTGGTGGGCAGCACTTGTATATGTCGGCATATTTGGCGGGTATATGCTACTTGAGCGATTCTCAACTCACTTTAAAATTGAGAAGAAAGATAGGTTAAAAGCATTTGGATACTTGGCTATGGTTACAATACACGGATCAATTGGTGCAACTTTATATTTTGTAACCAATTATGAACCGGCTATCATGTTAGGTTTAGGCTCAGTTTTGTTTATGCTATCTGATTATGTATTGTGCTCATATAAGTATTCATACAACAAAGAAACGTCGGTGCATAAATTAAATACATTCTTGTATTTCTTCGGCATAATATTAATAACGTGGTCATTCCACATATTTTAGAGGTGAAAAATGAAAAAACTAATACTATATTTTTCAGTTGAATACGGTAACACAAAAAAGGTAGCAGAAGCTTTACAACAAAAATTAAATTGCGACATATTTGAAATTGTCCCAAAGATTCCATATACAAAAGATGATATTAATTGGAGAAAATTAACATCAAGATGCAATAAAGAGTGGCTAAAAAAGAAAGATATTGAAACTCAAGGCGAAATTGCAAATCTTGATTCATATGATACAATTTATGTGGGTTTCCCAATCTGGTATGGCTGTGCGCCACTTGTTGTTTCAAGCTTTCTAAAGAAGCACAACTTGCAAGGTAAAAACATTTATGTTTTTGCTACATCAGGTGGAAGCCAATTAGGAAAGACTGTTCAAAAGCTTGAACCATTTGTTGAAGGGGCTAAAATCGTAGACGCGAAATTAACACAAACGGAACAAGAAATAATAGATTGGATAAAATAATATAAACTTCCATAGGGGGAATTATGCGAAAGGTTTATTTACTATTAGTAGTAGCTATTATTGCTATATTTGCAATTTCTATGTGTGCGTGCACACCAACTAAAAAGTCAGAAGAGGCACCTATTACTCGTGACGATTTTGATATTTTCTTCTTAAATGAAGAACTTGATGGTCAATCAACTTACGAAATAAACGTAAATGATGCTACAAAATCTACCGTTAAGATGTCTTCTATTGAAGGGATAAGAGAAGGGCTTTTATCTGTTTTTGATACGCTAAGCGATGATTTCTATGATTCAAATGGTACTGTCTATACAAAGATGGGCTCAGTTTTGCTATCTACTCAAGAAAAGCAAGATGGATATAGTATTGTTGTGTTTACAAGCGTTGCAAAAGATCAAGATGATACAAATGTTGCAAAGATAGTACGTATCAATAATGTAACTTTAAAACAAGTAAACAAACATATTGATGAGATGTCTTTTGAAGCAGGCTGTACAATCTTTGTTACAAAGATGAAATTATAATTATTAAGAGATAATTAAGAAAAATGCACTTAAATTGGCTAAAAACCGCTTTAAGTGCTATTTTTATGCAAATTAAATGTTTGACTATATAAGCCTTTGAATATAAGATAAGAGTTGATAACTATATTATTAATAATATAAAGGTGAGAAGATGGCTATCCTAAAATGTAAGAATTGTGGACAAGAACTACTATATGTTGACGGCGAGAAAAAAGTTCGCTGTGAATACTGTGGATGTGAAAATGATATCCCAGATTTTAATGAAGTTATTGAAGATGTTTCAATCGATTTTTCATATGAAGAAGATTCTAGAAATTTAACAGATGACAACATGTTAGAGGCTTTTTCTGCTATTAAAGATGGAGCGTTTGATGTTGCGTGCAAATATCTTAAGAAAGTTTTGTCATATGATAGTAAGAATGCTTTAGCTTACGCATACATATTATTAGCCACAAACGAAGTAAAAACATTTAATGCATTAATAAAAGAGGGAATAAATCCACAATCTATTAGTTATTTAACTTTTGCTATTAAATATGCAGATGTGGAATTCAAGAAAAAATTAATTTATATTAGAGATAACGCAAAAGAAGATAAATACAAATATGTAGTTAATCCTTATGTTTCTAATATGATTGGAGGAATAAATGTTCCTACTACGCCTACAACAAGAACCGAAATGACTCCAGCGCAAAAGAAGAAAGCAAAAATTGCTGGTATTATAACTGCAATAGCAATACCTTTAATTATTATTTTATCTTGTATACCTACGATGATTGCATCAGCAAAAGGATATAAAGTTAGCGGACACGTCTTAACAAATTATATAAACAAAGAAAATACATCGGTCGTAATAGAGGATGGAATAACAAAAATCGGGGATCGTGCATTCTATAACACAAAGGTTGAAGAAGTTATTATCCCTGATAGTGTTACGGAAATCGGTGCGTTTGCGTTTGCTTCTTGTGATTTCTTAAAGAAAATTGTTATCCCAGATAGCGTAACAACCATAGGAGAACGTGCTTTCGAGTATTGTACTTCTTTAGAAGAAGTTACTTTACCAGCTAATTTAAAAGAAGTTCCATCTTTGACCTTCTCGAGCTGTAAGTCTTTAAAAAAGATTAATATTCCATCATCACTTGAAACAATCGGAGGATGTGCATTCCTTGGATGTAATGCTATAGAAAGTTTATATTTACCAAATATAAGAAATCTTGGTCAATATTCATTCTCTCTTTGCAAGAATTTAAAAACAGTGTATATCGGGCCAAATGTTAAAGAAATAGACTCACTTAGTACGGTGTTTGATTATTGTCCTATTGAAGAATTTACAGGTCCAAGTCAAGCAATACCTGCATTAGCATCTACATCTTATGATGCTCTTAAAACTATAACGCTTACCGGTTCTGGAAAAACTAGTGCATTCTTATATAATACAAAAGTGCTAGAGAATGTTGTGATTTCTGAAGGTATAACAGAACTTAATGATTATGCATTCCGTGGATGTGACAAATTAACGAGCATAAAGTTTCCTAAAACATTAAAAAAAATAGGAAACTATACATTCGAAGGCTGTAGTTCGTTAGAAAGTATTGAATTTCCTTATGCTTTAGAGCAAATAGGCAATAATACATTTAAAGATTGCACATCATTAAAAAACATAAAGTTCTCTGATTCTATATATTCAATTGGAGAGTCTTCATTTGAAGGCTGTAGTTCGTTAGAAAGTATTGAATTGCCAAATTCTTTGGGTTCAATTGCTCGTTACTTGTTTAGTGGATGTGAGTCTTTAAGCAAGATAAATATTCCTGATTCTGTTTATACAATTGACTCTTATGCGTTTAATAATTGCAAATCATTAGAAAGTATTAATTTTCCAAATAGTAATTTGACTATATCTAGTAATGCATTTCCAAATAGTGCGTTAAGTAAGGTATTAATTAAACCAAAAATGTATTTGAATTCATATGCTTTTGCTCACTGTGATTCTTTGAAAACAGTTGAAATAGATAAAGATTGTAAATCTATAAATTCAGATGCCTTTTTAAGGAGTTCATTTGATAAAGCAGACAGTATAATAGAGACTCTAATAACTCCACTATCATTATTAGATAACTTTAATAAATATAAAATTAAGCATTTAACAATTACGACAGGAACATCAATCCCAGATGAATTGTTTAAATATAGAGAAGTTACTGAATATAGAAAAGAATATTATTTGTTAGAAACAGTTGAATTAGGAGAGAGTATAACTAGCATCGGGGCTAAAGCTTTTTATGGCTGTAAATACTTAAAATCTATTGCATTTAAGGGCAAAATCACTAATATAGGGGATGAAGCATTTGAAGGTTGTTCAAGCCTTAAGGAGATTTCGCTTCCATCAACCCTAAACCAACTTGGCACAAAAGTATTTATGGGTTGTACATCTTTGGAAAAAGTGAATTGGGAAACAAATATACAAACAATTCCTAGTTATACATTTTATAGATGTGAATCATTAGAAAGTTTCGATATGCTAGACAATACAACTTGCATTGGTGAATCTGCTTTTAATGGCTGCAAAGCTCTTGAGAGCGTTAAATTGTCAAAGAATCTAATAACTATAGAGCAACAAGCGTTCCAAGGTTGTGGAGTTTTGGAGAGTCTTGATTTGCCAGATACGTTAGAAAGTATAGGTGAATATGCGTTTAATTCTTGTAAATCAGTAAAAAGTCTATCAATTCCAAATAAGGTAACTATTATCTCAAATGGCTTATGTCAAAATATGACATCTCTTGAAACTTTAGTTTTAAATGACAATATAACAAGCATTGGAGAGTATTCAATAGCGTATTGTGGATTATTGCAAACAATAGATTTGCCAGATAATCTAACTAGTATAGGTAACCAAGCTTTCTATAAATGTTCTTCTTTAGAAGAGATATCAGTTCCTAGTAGTGTTACTGAATTGGATCATTTTGCATTTTTATCATGTGATTCGGTAAAGACTTTTAAGTTCTATAAAGCATTACCTGTAACGGATATGGCTTCTGTATTTGCTGGTTTTGATGCTATAACAGATATATATTTTATTGATGGCTCAATTGCTGAATGGAAAACATGGCGAAAGAATTATTGGTTTTCAAAAAATTTTACTGTTCATTGTACAGATGGGGATATCGGAGGTAATAAGTAATACGATATTAACTATAAAATTTATAGAAAAGTACCAAAAATGGGACACCATATTTTTAGGTACTTTTCTTTTTTATTATCCAAGAGTATAATTCAAATTGCATAGGGAAATCATATATTTTGGAGGTTTATATGGAAAATATATTTTTCCTTGATGCAAGCGTTAAAAAAATTTCACAATCGCATGAAGCCTATATTTATTGGTGTGATGATGTAGTGGTTTCACTAAAGTTTAGAATTGATAATCAAAAAGAGATGTATTTAAGTGTATATCAGAAAAATGATATGCCTGCATTTTATTTGTCTGATGAGAATATTTTTGAGGATCTTTGCAATAGAAGTGCACATCCTTATTTATTGAAATATAAGACTTTGTTTTTCTATGGATATAAACTTGATTGGTATGAATCAATATACCCAGCAATTTATAGGCATTTTAATTCTCCTTATTCAATACTAATTAGATTGATTTGCTTTATGGCAAGAGAAGGGATAAACGATGTTTTTTCATTTATTGAACACAATAAAGGCAAGAGCGTTATATCTTTAGATATACCAACTACAGATTTTGAAGAAATGTTTCTAAATAAAAGAATAGAAGCATAAATAAAAAAAACAAGAGTATTTAACCCCAGGACTCTAATAGTCGAACAACTAAATACTCTTGTCATTGTTATTATATCAAAATTATTAAATATAATATAGTAATTGTGATAAAATAAACGCATGAATATTTTATTAGTAAATGATGATAGTGTATATGCTCCAGGTATTATAGCGCTTGCAAATGCGCTAAAAGGCGAGCACAAAGTAACAATTATTGCTCCAGCTAAACAAATGTCAGGAACAAGCCATTCAATTACCTTTTACGACTTTTTAAATTATGAAAAACTAGATATCGTTGAAGGTGTAGATAGCTATATCGTAAATGGTACTCCTTGTGATTGCACAAAGTTTGGCATGGATGTAATCATGAATAGAAATTTCCCAGATTTAGTTATTTCAGGAATTAATAAAGGATATAACATAGGAACAGATATCCTATATTCAGGAACAGTAAATGCAGCAACAGAAGGCGCTGTATTTAAGATTAAGTCAATTGCCGTATCTCAAAATTACGATTTGCAATCATTTGAATTCACAGCAAACTTTATAAAGAAGAATTTAACAAAGTTAATGGAGATTATCCCAGAAAAGGAACACATTGCTTTGTCTATAAATGTACCAACAGATGATCCAACAATTCTAAAGGGCGCAAGGATTGCAACTGTTGGTCTTCAAAGATATAACGATTATTATGTTTATGAAAAGCATAAGGGTTACCATATAAAGGGAGAACCATTAGCAGATATTGGTAATGATGAATTTACAGATGTAGAGCTTATTAATAATAACTACATTTCAATTTCATTTGTTAAACACGAATTTAATGATTATAAATCATTCGAAAAATATAAGGACTTAAAAGTAGAGCTATGAAGTGTATAGTAGTGGGTGGCGGAGCAAGCGGAATGTTTTGTGCTGGCTTATTAGCAAATGCCGGCCACGATGTTACATTGATCGAAAAGAATGAAAAGCTTGGGAAAAAGCTATATATAACAGGCAAAGGTAGATGTAATTTAACAAACGATGCAGATAGAGAAACACTTCTAAATAACATCGTATCAAATCCAAAATTTGCCATTTCCGCATTATCTAGATTTACGCCTCAAGATACAATGGAATTTTTCGAAAATGAAGGCGTTAAATTAAAGGTAGAAAGAGGCAATAGAGTATTCCCAGAATCAGATAAATCATCAGATATTATAAAAGCGCTAGAGAGATGGTTAATTAAATCAAATGTAACTATCATGCTAAATACTAAAGTATTAAGCATTAAATATTCAGAGGGCGGCGCATCAGGTGTAAAGCTTGAAAATGGAGAGATAGATGCAGATAAGGTATTTATCGCAACTGGTGGTATTTCATATCCAGCAACAGGATCAACAGGGGATGGATATAAGTGGGCAAGAGAAGTTGGCCACAATATTGTAAATCTAAGACCTGGTTTAAATGGACTTATATGTAAGGATGTAGAAAAGCTTGCTGGGCTTTCTTTAAAGAATGTTCAAGCAAACATTTTCTCAGAAGATAAATTATTGGAATCAGAATTTGGCGAAATGCTATTTACCCATACGGGAGTATCAGGCCCAATTATCTTATCTCTTACATCAAAGATTAATAAATATTATGTGAATGGCAAATTTAACCGCCATATTGCGCTATATATTGATTTAAAACCAGCAATCTCGATAGAAGAGTTGGAATTAAGATTATTAAAGGATTTCAAGGCTAAATCGAATGTAGATATAAAGAATCTAATGCCAGAGTATATGCCAAAGGCATTAATTGAATATGTTTTAAAGCAAGCAAGAATTCCTTTTGATAAGAAATGTAATTCAATAACTACAGAGATGAGAGGTGCATTAATTAATGCAATTAAGGGCCTAAAATTTAATATTTTAGGTATTGATAAGATTGAAAGCGCAATAATAACATCTGGTGGTGTTGATGTTAAGGAAATAAATCCTAAGGATATGCAATCTAAAAAAGTACCTAATTTATATTTTATTGGGGAAGTTTTGGATGTAGATGCATTAACTGGTGGCTTTAATATACAACTTGCATTATCTACAGCATACGCTGCAGCAAAGAGTATATAATATATACAATAAACTAACAAAAATAAGAGGTTATAAAATGAGATGTCCATATTGCAATGAAGAATATGACGATAATATGGAATACTGCCCAAATTGTGGTAGTGATAATCCAAATGTAGATCAAAGAGAGATTAGAGAAGAAGAGCAAGCAAAAGAGCAAAAAACTTTTGCTACTCCTATTGCACCAAATTTAAGTACTTCTGATCCTATGCTTCAATGGAGCGATGATTATACTATGGAATTTGAAACAGATGATGGCAATTACACTGCACATTTTGATATGAAAAACAAATTCGAAGCAGATGCGTACCATGAATTACAAGACATAGATGGGAAGAAGGCAGGAAATGGTGTATTAGCATTTTTATTTGGTGCAGTAGCAGTAATAGTGATTGCGTTACTTCGTTTTGCTAGAATTAATACGGCTTTTGGAATTGTGCTTTGCGTTGTTGCAGTGATAGCTATGCTTGTAATAGCAGTAAAAACTAGCATGAAACATCAAGATTACCAAATTTTAAATTGCCAAAAACAAATGGATTATTTTATTTATAAAATACAACAAGAGGGCGGAGAAATTTTAACAAGCGATAAAGAAAAACGTACTGTTTGCTATAAATTAAATGGTGTAGTTAAAAACGTAAAATTCCATTATTATGAAATGGGTTCTAGACATCATAGAGGTGGATGGAGATAAAGAGGTTTTAAATGAAATGTCCTGCATGCCATGAAGAATACGATGATAATATGGAATATTGCCCATTTTGTGGTAATGATAATCCTGCCATCGATGAAGAGGGCAATGGCAAATTTGCAAAAGTAGAAAAAGAGTTTGCAAATCCTTTTAGTGAACCTACCAAACAGGCAAATGAGAAAACTTTGATATTTGAAAATGATGGCGGAAATTATACGGCACATTTTGATATGGATAATCAAAGAGAAGCAAAAGCATATAAAGAACTTTTTGAACTTGATAGTAAAAAATCAGAATTGGGGACCCTATCCTTTATTCTAGGTGTTATAGGGGCAATTATCGTTGGTATTTCAGTAGGAACAAGAAGTTTAAGTGGTGGCACTTTTGTTGCTATTGCTTTTGGAATATTATTTTTCTTCGGATTTTTAATAACTTATTATAAATATGAAAGTTGTGCACTAAAGAGATCTCAAAGACAAATGGATTATTTTAAATACAAGATAAAACAAGAAGGTGGCGAAATAGTATCTTATCAGATTAACACTCGTACATTAACCTATAAACAAAATGGCCAAGTTAAAACAGTAAAATTTCACTATCATGTTTGGGAATCGGGCAGGCATAGCCTTTTCCGTAGTTATTGGAAATAATAATGGATACCA
>JAEEWC010000128.1 GCA_016287155.1 Clostridia bacterium
TATGTACCTACCAACAATTGGAGCCGGGGTTACCTCATTTTTAGTTTTGTTTATGCTATTCTATAAAAAATTAAAAACTCCAATTGAAAATGTAGATGTTCAAGAAGTTAAAATTGCAGATAAATATATGCTTATTATTGGCCTTGCTCATTTAGTTTTATGCATTATTGGATTAAGTATTTGCTCGTATGTAGATATTGAAATGTGGGTTATTTCTTTATCTGCTGCTGTTAGCTTGTTTATCTGTATAAGTGTGTATATTTTGATTACAAAAAAGAAATTTGTCGTACTTGAAAAAACGCTAAAAAGAGCGCCTCTAGAGCTTATTCCATTTGTGCTTTCGATGTTCGTAATTGTACTTGCTCTTAAGTATCAAGGAGTCACTCAAAAATTATATGATTTGTTAAGTACAAATCAAGATGGCATAGTATACACATTAACGTCAGCTTTATTTGCTAATATTTTGAACAATATTCCAATGAGTGTATTGTTTAGTTCAATCCTTCAAGAAGGTGCTTCATATAAGGCTGTATTTGGAGCAATTGTAGGATCTAACCTTGGTGCTATTTTAACACCAGTTGGCGCACTAGCAGGAATTATGTGGTCTAACATTTTAAGACGCTCAGAAGTTAAATACACATTCGTTGATTTTATGAAATATGGAATTATTATTGGAGTGCCTACTTTAGTAGTGGCTGCGCTTCTAATTTTGTAGCAAAAAAAATTTCAAAAATACTATTGACAGCATCGAAAAAATATAATACTATTGCAGTAACAACATAAAACCGAAGAGAAAGAGGAGTAGGTTATTTAAGTCATTACAGAGAGTTGCAGTTGGTGAGATGCAGCGTGATAAGAATAATTGAATGGACTTTTGAGGGTGGTTAATAGCCAACGGGAATTCAACTCGTTATCAATGAAGATGTATGATAGTACATAACATAAAAAAATATGGTGGTATAACAAATTAAGCATTTGTCCATATGGGCAAATGCTATTTTTCATTTATAGGAGGTAAAAACAATGGAAAACAAGAAAATACCGTACAGACACTTTTTAGAAGAAAAGGATTTGCCAAAGCAATGGTATAACCTTCGTGCAGACATGAAAGAACTTCCAGATCCAATGCTAAACCCAGGAACTGGAGAAGCTATGAAAGAAGAGGATCTATATCCTATTTTCTGTAAAGAATTAGCTCATCAAGAAATGGATGACAAGACAAGATATGTAGACATCCCAGAAGAAATTCAAGAAGTTTACAAGCAATTTAGACCATCTCCACTTGTAAGAGCATATGCACTTGAGAAGGCACTTGGAACTCCAGCTAAGATTTATTACAAATTTGAAGGTAATAACACATCTGGTAGCCATAAGCTAAATTCAGCAATTCCACAAGCTTACTATGCTAAGAAAGAAGGTCTAACATCTCTAACAACTGAAACTGGTGCTGGACAATGGGGTACGGCATTATCTGAAGCATGTGAATACTTCGGACTTCCATTGACTGTATATATGGTTAAATGTTCATATGAACAAAAGCCATTCAGAAGAACAATTATGAAGACTTTTGATGCTAATATCATTCCATCTCCAAGCAACACAACAGAAGCAGGAAGAAAGATTTTAGCAGCAGATCCAAATTGTACAGGTTCTTTAGGTACAGCTATTTCTGAAGCTGTAGAAAAGGCTGTCACAACCGAAGGTTGTAAGTATGTTTTAGGCTCAGTTCTAAACCAAGTACTATTACATCAATCTGTTATCGGTCTTGAAGCATATAAATCTATGGAAATCTTAGGTGAATATCCAGACATCGTTATCGGTTGTGCTGGTGGTGGTTCTAACCTTGGTGGTTTAATCGCTCCATTCATGGGAGATAAGTTAACAGGTAAGAAACCAAACACAAAATTCATCGCTGTAGAACCTGCATCTTGTCCATCTCTAACAAGAGGTAAATATGCATACGATTTCTGCGATACAGGTAAGATCACACCTCTTGCAAAAATGTATACATTAGGTTCAGGATTTATCCCAAGTGCAGATCACGCTGGTGGTTTAAGATACCATGGTATGTCTCCAATTCTATCTAAGCTATATCACGATGGATATATCGATGCGGTTGCTGTAAAGCAAACAAAGGTATTTGAAGCAGCTAAATTGTTCGCTCAATACGAAACAATTCTACCAGCTCCAGAATCTTCTCACGCTATCAGAGTTGCAATTGATGAAGCTCTAAAGTGCAAAGAAACAGGGGAAGCTAAGACAATTCTATTCGGATTATCTGGTACAGGTTTCTTCGATATGGTAGCTTATGAATCATATCTAAACGGAACAATGAAGGATTATGTTCCATCTGACGAAGAATTACAAAAGTCATTTGATACTCTTCCAAAGGTTCCAGGAATCCAAGACTAATTAGCTTGCTAATTAAATTTTAAAAAGATAGGCCATTGAAAAGAAATTTTTGATGGCCTCATTTTATTTTGTTATTTAATGCAATTAAATATTAGTCAATTTGGCTTTATGGTGCTATAATTGTTTAGAAACTATTATATATTACAGGCGAGGTTATATAAATATGGCACAAAACATAATGGACACTTTAAGAGATAGAGGTTTTATTAAACAAACTGTTTATGAGGACGAACTATACGACATGTTAGGAAAAGAAAGTGTTCCTTTCTATATCGGATTTGACCCAACAGCTGATTCATTACACGTAGGTCACTTTTTAGCATTAATGGCTATGAGCCACATGCAAAAGGCTGGACATAAGCCAATCGTTTTAATCGGTGGCGGTACAGCAAAGATTGGCGACCCATCTGGAAGAACAGATATGCGTCAAATGATGACAAACGATATTATCAATCATAACTGCGAATGCTTCAAGGTTCAAATGAGCAAATTCTTCTCATTCGAAGGCGACAATGCTGCTGTTATGGTAAACAATGCTGATTGGATCGATAAATTAAACTTTATCGAATTCATTAGAGATATTGGTAGACATTTCTCTGTAAACCAAATGCTTTCAGCAGAATGCTTCAAGCAAAGAATGGAAAGAGGACTATCTTTCCTTGAATTCAACTATATGCCACTTCAAGCATACGATTTCTTATATCTATATCAAAATTATGGATGTAAGCTAGAATGCGGCGGTGATGACCAATGGTCAAACATCTTAGCAGGCGCTAACCTAATCAGAGTTAAAGAACATAAGCCAGCTTTTGCTATGACTTTCCAACTACTTACAACATCTGAAGGTAAGAAGATGGGTAAGACACAAAAGGGAGCTGTATGGTTAGATCCAGCAAAGACATCTCCATATGAATTCTATCAATACTGGAGAAACATTGGAGACCAAGACGTAGAAAAGTGCTTAAAGCTTTTAACATTCATGCCACTTGATGAAATTGCTGAACTTTGCAAATATCAAGACGAAAGAATCAACGAAGCAAAAAAGAGACTTGCTTACGAAGTAACAAAGATTGTTCATGGCGAAGATGAAGCTAACAAAGCTAAATCTCAAGCTGAAGCTGCTTTCGGTGGCGCAAGCGATGATATGCCAGAAAAGAAAGTTCCAGTTGAATGTGTAAATATCTGCGATATTTTAGTATCAATTGGTGCTTGTAAATCTAAGAGTGAAGCTAGAAACATTATCGCTGGTGGCGGTGTAAAGATTGAAGATTTAATCGTTCCAGATTTTGCATACAACGTAACAGAAGATATGTTAAAGAACGGATTCATTCTTCATAAGGGTAAGAAAGTACACGTAAGAGTAATTGCTGAGTAATGGGATATAAAGCGGTAGATAAGGAATTCGAAGAATTAATAGTAATTCAAAAATCCAAGTTTATTACAACGCTTGTTCCAATTTCTTCGCAAGAAGATGCCCAAGAGAAACTTAACAAAATAAAGAAAAAATACTCAGATGCAACGCACAATTGCTATGCATATATATCAAGTGAAAACGCTATAGAACAAAAGTTTTCAGA
>JAEEWC010000129.1 GCA_016287155.1 Clostridia bacterium
AACGACACAGGTTCCTCAGACTATTACTATAGTAACAAATAAAGAAGCGACTAGAGGAAGGAAAGTATATATAGGTAATATGCCATATATTGTAAAAAAATCTAGAATGGAAATTTCAAAAACAAACCAAGCTGCTTATACTGTTGCTCAATTGTTTTATGAATTAAAAGACGACGAATCATTGTCTAACTTTTCTTTAGATTTATTACAAGAATATATTAAAAAAAATAATGTAAAAAAAGAGGATCTAATTGATGTGGCAATTAACTTCCCATGTTCAGTGCTAAAAAGGATGCGTTCTAGTGGGGTATTTAGTTATGTTGCATAATGATGACAAACAATTTATAGATGCAGTAGTAAGAACAAACAAATATTGTGGCATAAACGAATCATTAATAGAGAAAGACTATTATGTAACAATGCTGTTAAGAGAGTTAAATAAGAGAATAGAAGGTATTATATTTAAAGGCGGAACTTGTTTATCAAAATGCTTTAAAATCATTAATAGATTTTCGGAAGATATCGACTTAACTTTAGATGTTACTCATTTCACACAAAGCAATAAAAGAAACGCAAACAAACAAATAATAGAAGTATGTGATGCCTTAGATTTTAATGTGAGAAATAGAGAACAAGTAATTAATCATAGTCACGGCAATTATAACAAGTATGAAATAGAATATCCTACCAAATATAATTCTCCAGCAGTAAAGTCATATATTCAAATCGAGATGGTATATATTCAAAAGGCATATCCAGACGAAATGAAGAAAGTAAATTCTTATATAGGGGATTGGCTAATATCATCTGGACGTTTAGAGGATGCTAGCCTATTTGGGCTTGACCCGTTCGATATAAAAGTTCAAACCTTGGAAAGAACATTTATAGATAAGGTATTTGCTGTTTGTGATTATTATTTGAGAAATGATTCTAAAAGAAATTCTAGACATATATACGACTTGTATAAGTTATATGATTCAATAGCATTTAATGATTCTTTCAAGAAGCTTATAAACAACGTGAGAGAAGATAGAAAAATTAGTAAGATTAATCTTTCGGCAAAAGAAGATGTAAACATTAATGAATTGCTAATGGATATCGTTAATTCCAAATATTATGAGTCAGATTACAATACAATAACTAAGCAACTATTGTTTGAATCTTTGGATTATGAAGAAGCGATAAAAGTTTTGCAAAAGATTATCGATAGCAAAATGTTTATATAATTAATAAAAAGATTTGTGCTAATATAAATATTAGAGGTGAATTATGAGTTTTGTTATCACAATTGGAAGAGAATATGGTTCAGGCGGTAGATATATCGCTCAAGAATTAGCTAAAAGATTAAACGTTAAATTCTATGATAACGACTTACTATTACAAGTCGCTAAGGATTCAGGATATAGCCCAGAATTCGTTAAAGAAAACGATGAGAAAAAAGAAATTTTCTTGAACGGCTTTATCTCTAATGGAATGATTGATCCAATTAATATTTATTCGCCATCACAAAATGTGTCTTTAGCTACATTTGATGCAATAAAGAAATTAGCAGATACAGAATCTTGCGTAATTGTTGGTAGATGTTCATCATATGTTCTAAAAGAAAGATCAAATGTTTTGAATGTATTTATTACTGCTTCAATGCAAAATAAAGTATTTAGAGCAATTACATATTATGGAGTAGATGCTAAGGTTGCTGAAAAGGTAATCAATAAAGAGAATAAAAACAGGGCAAAATACTTCAATTTCTATACTGATGATGAATGGGGAAAGGCTGCAAGTTATGACCTATGCCTATCTTCAGATATTGGTATTGAAGAAGTAGTAGATGTCATTATTGAATACGCCAAAAAGAAAAAGCTTATTTAAATTAGTTTGACATTTTAATTTATTAAGGCTATACTACTTTATACTGAATAGCTAGTGGAAACACGCAATAGGACAAGCTGTTTTAGCGATTTGATACAGAGAGCATCGGGAGCTGAGATGATGCACAATAACTAAAATAAGTACCACCGATTGAAAAAGCCGTTATATCACGTAAAGATAGAAATTAAGAGATAGC
>JAEEWC010000130.1 GCA_016287155.1 Clostridia bacterium
AATAATTCTATCATCATTTCCATATACGCTAACACCCATATCATCAAAGTTTGCGTATTTGTTAGATGTTAAGAATCCTGATTCGTCTTCGTTTTCATCATAGTGAACCATATTTGTTGTGTATAAATTCTTATATACATCAATAATGTCTTTCATACTTCCCTTTAGATCGCTCTTAAATATTGGAACTGTTACTTCCATACCTTGAACAAAGTTTGAAACGATTGGACAGAAAATTGGAGCGTTGTCTAAAGCACATACCTTCATCATTTCTGGAAGGTGCTTATGAGATTGTGTTAATCCATATTGACGAGGTGCAAATAAATCTTGTGTTGGATTTTCTTCATAAGCTTGAATCATCTTTTTGCCGCCGCCACTATATCCTGTTAAAGAAAAGCAAGATAGATTAACATCTTTCTTTAATAAACCTTCCTTTACAAGTGGAGCAACTAAAGATATAAAACCAGATGCATGGCATCCTGGGTTCGCAATAAACTTTGCATTCTTAATCTTTTCACGATAATTATTAACTTCAGCAAAGCCATATGCAAAATTATCATTTGTTCTATGAGCTGTAGATGTATCGATAACAACAACATCTTTATTCTTTACTAAAGATACTGATTCAATGGCTGCTTGATCTGGTAAACATAAAAATACTACATCTGCACTATTGATAGCTTCAGCTTTAGCACTAACATCCTTTCTTAATTCATCAGAAAGCTTGATTAATGAGATATCAGAACGTGAAGATAGTCTATCGAATATCTTTAATCCTGTTGTACCGCTAGATCCATCAATAAATACTTTTGCCATTTTATACATCCTTTGTATTCATTATTTTGCATAAATATTTTTTCTCAATTGCGTAAATATACGACAAAAAACAAATATTTATCGTGCTCATTTTATAAAGAATATTTATATTAGTCAACAAAGGTAATAGAAATTATTAAAATGTATAAATATACGCATATTCAAGAATATATGCATAAAAAATACAAGATGGTCTATAAGCCGAGTTCTGTATTAGATGATCATCTGTCTAGGCGTACTGTTGCCAATACGCTCAAGCGATTTTGCGACTAGCAGGCTACTAATTGTCGCGTTCTCTTGCACCAAGTGGGGTTTACATGGCTCCCGTAGTCACCTACAGGACGGTGAGCTCTTACCTCGCCTTTTCATCCTTACCAGCATAGCTGGCGGTATATTTCTGTTGCACTTTCCTTCAAGTCACCTTGACTGGCCGTTAACCAGCACTCTGCCTTATGGTGCTCGGACTTTCCTCATTCCTTACGGACTGCGATCATCTGGCCATCTTGCGTTGTTAATATATCATTGTATAAATTAAATTGTCAATTTATATGTGATTATCAAAAATTAATGAAATAAATATAATATGTAAATATTTATTATTTTAAAGGCTCTACTCTAACAGCTGGAACAATACCTAAAGCATCCTCATTTATTATCTTTCTATCTTTAATTTCGCCTAAAGTATTTAAATAATATACCATATTTGAATAAGTTCCTGACGTTCTTGTCCAAATCCAACCAGACTTTAATCCTGATGAATTTTGGATATAGAATACGCCACGAGCGATAGCATAATCTGTTACTTCTCTAAATCTTCTTGCCTTATCTTCTTCAGTAAATCCATATCTTGAATATGTTGCTTCAAATTTAGATAAAGCAAATACATAATCTTCAGTATCGTTTTGATGTCTTGGGAAATAATCTTCACCATGTACAGGAGATGCCTTTTCTGATGTATTATCTACGGTTATCTTCTTTATTGCGGTTTTATTATCTTCAGAAAAAGCAATATTATAGAAACTAGTTAATGTATTTCTCAATGTAGAATATTCATAATTATTTGCATAAACTTCTTTTTCAATTTGTAATTGATGATTCTCATCATATAGATAATAATTTACAACTTGAGTTGTTGATGCACCATAATTCTCTTCTTCTTGGTAATGAGTAGAATCTAATATTTTATTTGCATATAAAAGATAGTCATCTTCTTTTAATTGTTTATTTATAATCTTCCAAATAATAGCCTCAACTTTAAATGCATATTCAGTGCCCGCAACTGCACTTTCCCCATTTGAGAAAGTTGGCTCTGCTATGCCTGCATCTGGAGATGCTGTAATTATCTTATATTTGTTTTCATTATATGTATAATAGCC
Organism: Clostridia bacterium; assembly: GCA_016287155.1. Classification (GTDB taxonomy): domain Bacteria; phylum Bacillota; class Clostridia; order Christensenellales; family UBA3700; genus UBA3700. The sequence continues at coordinate 2,193 of JAEEWC010000130.1, forward strand.
AGTTGATTCATCATATGTTCCGTTTGTTTTGATATCAGCAACAGTTACATCTTCAGCTATTGTTTGTGGGTACTCACCCATCTCAATAAATAC
>JAEEWC010000131.1 GCA_016287155.1 Clostridia bacterium
ATGGATTAACCAAACGTTTATATGCTTCCTATCACTTTAAAATTATCAAATAATATCAAAATAGTCAAGCGCTTGTAAGTGATATAATAGCAAAAAATAAGCAGGAAGCACCAAGAGACCCTCAAAAAAATGCGCTCCAGCCAGTTATTATAAATAACCGCCGAACATAGGTTCGGTAATTTGTCAGATAAATCTGAACCATCCTGCATCTTTAATATAACAATGATAATAAATCGTGTCAAACAAAAAGCTTAAGGTATTTGATTTAAAAATTATTGACTCAAACATTAAATAAAAAAAGTAGGACGAGGCCAAGAGATCCAGATAACTGCTCCAGCCGCCAAAACTAAGTTTTGGGAATGTTGGCTCCAATTGTCCAACGGCATCCTACAAAATTAATATAACAAAACTGAAAGAATTGCGCAATTAAATTATGTTATGGAATATTTAAGAACAAGCATACATAATATAAAAGAACAAAATGAGGTTAATTCTATGAGAAAGGCGAAAATTCTATTAACTATAGTTTTATGTGTGTTTATAAGCACGTTCTTTATTGGTTGTGCAAAAAGTATATTCCCGGATCATAGAGGCGAAGAAGGATTTGTCGACGAAGATACTTATGTTCATTCTGGTGTTGCTTATAGAGAATATGAAGATAATTATGCAGTAGTAGAAGTTGATCCTACATATACAACTGTAGAAATTTTGCCTGAAATAGATGGGAAACCAGTAAATAGTATCAATAATATATATCCACATTCATTTCTTAGTTTTGAAGGTTCCTTGGGAAACCTTTGTAGTATAGTTATTCCGCCAAGCATAAAAAATATCAGCGATGGAGCGTTTGAATTTTCTACAAAATTGGTAGAGGTATGCAATTTATCTTCTCTAAATATTGAAATAGGTAGTGAAGAAAATGGATTTGCCGGTTATTATGCAAAAGACATATATACTACACGTAATTATGTAAGTAAAATACATATCGACGAAAATGGATTTATTCTTTACGAGAATGAGACAGATGTTGTCCTTCTTGGATACAAAGGGGAAGAAAAAGACTTAGTAATTCCGGAAAATGTTACTGAAATAAGAGGAGTTATTGGCTCAGGATTTGATAGTTTAGAAATTACTATAGATATTGTAAAGGATAATACTCATCTAAAACTTTTCGGCATAGATATAGAAATAGGGGAGCAACCATATGATTATGAACAATATGTTTCTATTATTATTGAATCGGCAATAGTGAATTTAGATCCACTTGCATCTACAATATATGCTGATTATTACTATAAAGAACATAACGATACGGAGAATTTTCAACCATTCAATTTATATTTAGATACTTTAGAAACAGTAAAATCATATTATTTGCTAGGCGAATTGTTCTGTCAAATAGGAAACCTATATATAGATTCAAGTATAGTAATTTCTGAAGACTATTTGTCGTTTACTATATTATCCGATGATGACGATGATGGAGAAAAAGAGGTTCATCGAATTGAATATATGGTATATGAGACTAAAGAATATAACGGAAGATTATATAACAGATATGTTTACAAATATGATGATGAATTACAAGTCTTGCCAGAAGATTTATATGCGCAATGGTTATTAGAACAACAAGAAGAACAAGAATAGATATGTTTGTTTGTATATGCAATCGTCAAAAATATTTGATAGAATTAAATTAAATAATATTTTGGAGGCAGTTTAAATGGAAAAAGCAAAAGTATTTTTCACAAGAGAAATTACCCCTGAAAAAGTTTTAGAAATATATAAAAAGCTTGGCGTCAATCTTCCTGGTAATATTGCCGTTAAAGTTCACTCTGGAGAAGCTGGCAATCAAAACTTTTTAAGACCTGAATTTTGGAAACCAATTATTGAGGAAGTAAAGGGAACTGTTGTTGAATGTAACACTGCATACCCAGGCAAGAGAAACACAACTAAAAAGCATACAAGATTAATGGAGATGCATGGTTGGTCTAAGCTGTTCAATGTAGATATCATGGACTCAGAGGGCCCTGATATGGCCTTAGAGGTCAAGAACGGAAAAAGACTAAAGAAGAATCTTGTTGGCTCTCATATGCAAAATTATGACTCGCTATTAGTACTATCTCACTTTAAGGGACATCCAATGGGAGGATATGGTGGTGCTTTGAAGCAATTATCTATCGGCTGCGCCTCAAGCGCAGGTAAGTGTTTAATACACTCAGCTGGTAGAACTCGTCTACAGGGCATTGTATGGTTAAGAACTCCACCACAAGATATATTCTTAGAATGTATGGCAGATGCTGCATCAACTGTTGTTAATTATTTCAAAGATAAAATTGCCTTTATCAATGTAATGTGTAATATGTCAGTAGATTGCGATTGCTGTGCTGTTGCTGAAGATCCATGTATGAAAGACATTGGTATTTTAGCATCAACAGATCCTATTGCTATTGACCAAGCTTGCTTAGATCTAGTATACAAATCTAAGGACAAGGGAAGAGATCATCTTCTACAAAGAATAGAATCTAGACATGGTGTACACACAATTGAAGCAGCCGAAATGTTAGGCTATGGAACAAGGGAGTACGAACTAATAGAATTCTAGTGCGACAACAATAAATTATCGAGTCAAAAATAGACCAAATAATAAGTAAAAAATTGCATAGTAAACGAGTTAATATTTTAACAAAAAATACACTCAAAAAGACTATGCAATTTTTTATACATTTATGCATTCCCGAATTGTGAATAAATCA
>JAEEWC010000132.1 GCA_016287155.1 Clostridia bacterium
ATATGTATTTGAGACAGATGGCGCGACAATGTTACTTCTTAAAACAAAAGACGCACTAGGCAAAGAACTAGAGAAAGAATATAAGAACGCTCGTAAGAGTGCTTTCCCTAAATCAAGCGATAGATGGAGCTCTGTTGTAATCGATGATAGTTTATCTGATGAGCAAGTTTTAGATATGCTAGATCGCACTATAGCTGTTTATACAGGTGCTGTTGTTCAAAAGAGGGAGCAAGAAGGACTTGGATTAAAAGAGAGCCTTGCAGTTGCAGCGAGTGCAACTCGAAGCGAAAAGATAACAAAGGCGTTCATAAATGCATATTTAGCAAAAAAGTATCCAGATGTTGTTGAGATTAACACGCGAGAGAATTATACAAAGACAGGTTTGCCTCTTGCAGACACGCACTATGTAACAACAATCGAAGGCAAGAAAATATGCTTCATATATGTATATGAAACGGATGGCGCTACAATGCTACTTCTTAAGACAAAAGAGGCATTAGGTGAAGAACTTGCCAAAGATTATAAGATGGTAAATATGAGCGCGTTCCCAAAGGCAAAAGAAAAATGGTATTCAGTCATAATTGACGATAGCTTAACAGACGAAGCAGTTAAATATATGATTGATCGCACAATAGCGCTTTACACGGGGGCTATGGTTCATAAAAAAGTGTTTGCTCCTGTCCAAACGGTCAAAAAGGTAACCGTTGCAGAAGCAATCAAAATGATAGAAGATGATGTTGCAACAAGCGCAATTGTTGTGGAAAAAACTGGCGAAAGGGCAATAGGGAAAAAGGGCATTATTAATATAGATACCCTATCAAACAATTTTAAAAACGGAGATGTAGTAACTATTGACGCTTTGAAGGCAAAGAAATTGATTCCAAATAAAGTTGGTTATGTTAAACTTCTTGCACGAGGATCTCTTGATAAAAAACTCAATGTTGAGCTTCAAGATTACTCTATTGAAGCCGTTAAGATGATTATTGCTACTGGAGGGACAGTTAAGAAAGTTTAACTAAATAAAGCATTTAGTTGTTTATTCACGGCTAGTCTTGAAAGACTGGCCGTTTTGTTATATTGGTGAACCCAACGGGATATATTTTCTAACAATATTTAAAAGCATAGCTTTTAGATTTCAATTAATAAGGGAAAATCATACAAAAATGACTTTTTTGTCATGCCTATTTTCTTAGAGGTGTCTTCAAATTGGCGACAACTGAATAGTTTAGTATAATAATACTAGAATGAAAACAAAATCATCAGTAAGGTATTTTATAGGGGAAGAAGTTCGAACTATTTTTGATAACGACACAAGCAGTTGGTATTATGCTGCGATGGACATATCTAGCATATTAGCTAATACAAATTCTCCTTATTATTACGAAGAAGAGTAGGGAAATATTTAAAATATGGCAGTTAACACAAAAACTATGGTATCAATATCCGAAGCGAATCATAACTTTTCTAAAGTAGCAAGAATGGTAGAAGAGAATGGCGAATTAGTTATTTCTAAGAACAATAAGCCTGCGTATGTTATTTCTAAATATGATCAACAAGTGCTTACAGAGAACGATTATGTGGAACTAGTTGCGCGAAGGATTTTAAGCGAGCATAAACACGCTTTTGAAGAATTAGCAAAAAAATAGACGAACAATTTGATATGATACCTCCAAAGTGGACACTTGAAAAAGTAAAAGCTTTGGAGGTTTTTTATGGGACAAAACTATCAATAAAAGCATTTATATAATTTGAGATCTAAATTAATAGATGAGATAATTTTGAAAAACAGACGAGCCATACAATTTCCTTGGTCATAATGATTATGGCTATTATGGTTTTTAATACGTCTTTGGTATAATATAACTAGAGGGACTAAACATGGCTATTAGTAGAGCAAAAAGAACATTATATATAGCAAGTTTGATTATTTTTTTATTGCTTCTCATTATCGTTGGAAGTTACTTTGCATCTTGGGTCTTAGCAAGTTCTCATGAAAGATTTGAAGATACGCAATTATTTAAAGCGCATAGTTTAGCAAAAACTACTGCAGAAATGAATAACGATAAATATATGCAAAATTCTAAAGTTGAGAATAGATATGTTTATCTATATGGATTGTTTCGAATTGCTACGCGTGCGGATTGTGTTTATGAAAAAGGCGATAAGTGCGTTGAGTATACAATTGTACAAAGTGCTAAAGGATATGGCATAGACATAATGCTCGGCGATAGTTATTTATATAAATATACTAACGTTAATGTTCATGATCAGTATCTATTTGTAAAAACAGATTCCTGGG
>JAEEWC010000133.1 GCA_016287155.1 Clostridia bacterium
AAATTACAAGGTGAAGGCTTAGTATTCGGAAAAGACGGATATATTATCCAAGGGGTAACACAAGTTCTATCTAAAGGCGATGTATTCCACTCTTTAATCGGTAAGCAAGTTATCGACATCTCAAGAGATGCTGAAGGCGGAGAAGATATAGACTTTTTCGTTGATGCAGGTTTCAACGGAAAATTAAGATTCGAAAACCTTGTTGCAAGATTAAGAAGATTCGATATTTGTATCGAACATGACGATATCATCCAATATTATTATGACTACATCGATTTATTCTTCTTAATGTTAAAGCTTGACGAAACAAAAGAAAGATATAAAGAAATTAGCAGAATTCTAAAAGAAAGTTTCAAAGTCTTCAAGAAAGATGGCGCTAAAGCTGCAAGAGAAGTTATTGCTCCATATCAATATAGAGAAGGCGACTACCCTAATACAAAGTTATATTGTATCGGACATGCTCATATCGACCTTGCTTGGCTATGGCCAATCAGAGAAACAAAGAGAAAGATTGCAAGAACTTTTGCTAACCAATTAAGAAATATGGATATCTATCCTGAATTCATCTTTGCTGAATCTCAACCACAAATGTTTAAGTGGCTAAAAGAAGAATATCCAGATTTATATGAAAGAGTTAAACAAAAAGTTAAAGAAGGAAGAATTGAACTTCAAGGCGGAAACTGGGTTGAAGGCGATTGTAACTTAACTGGTGGCGAAAGCTGGGTTAGACAATCTCTATATGGCCAAAAGTTCTGGAAAGATGAATTCAACTTTAGATCAAATATGTGCTGGCTACCAGACGTATTTGGATTCCCTGCTTCACTTCCACAAGTGTTCAAGAAGTGTGGTATGGATTATTTCATGACAATTAAACTTATCTCTAATACTGTTAACCAATTCCCATATAAATCATTTAACTGGGTTGGTATTGATGGCACAAGCATTCTAGCTCACATGGAACCACAAGGTGACTATAACTCAGGAGCTTCTGCATTTGCTATCTATAAATCAGATCAAAGAAATACAGAAAGAGATATCTTAGATAAAGCACTTCAAATCTATGGTGATGGAGACGGCGGTGGCGGTCCAGGCGAAGGACACATCGAATATGTAAGACGTCATAAAGTTTGCGAACCACATAAGGCTGTTGATTTCTTTAACGATGTAAATCCAGTTAGAGACATCTTACCTACACACCATGGCGAATTATATTATGAACGTCACCAAGGTTGCTACACTTCTCAAGCTAATTCAAAGAAGTGGAATAGACGTATGGAAGAAATGCTTCATAAAGTTGAATGGCTAGGCGCTTATGCGTTCACAAAAGGCATTACATACGATAGAGCTAAGGTTGAAGAAATTTGGAAAGAAGTTTTATTATATCAATTCCACGATGTATTACCTGGTTCTTCTATCAAGCGTGTATATGACGAATCAATTGCAAGATACATTATAATGTATGGTGAACTTCAAGAAATCGAAGCAAAGCTAATTGCTGATTTAACAAAAGAATCAACTTTAATGGCAATCAACCCTATTGCTTTTGATAGACACGAATATGTAAAGAATAATGATAGCTGGTATGAAGCAACACTAAAGGGATATTCTACAAGCACTTTAATGCCAGTAATTAAGCCATTTGAAGATTTAGTATTCACAGATGACACAATCGAAAATAGCGTTGTCAAAGTAACATTCAATAAAGATGGTTCTATCTCTTCTCTATTTGATAAAACAAATTCAAAGGAATTGGTTAAGGACTACTTCAACAAACTTGTTGTATATTCAGATCCATTCATGTACTACAATGCATGGGATATCAATATGGAATATATGAATATGGATAAGTGGGAATTCAAACTAGAGAGCGCTAAATCATATATCGATGGACCAAATGTAATTAGAGAATCTACATATAAATACAATAAATCTCAAATCGTTCAAAAGGTTATCTTATCTACTGCTGATGCTGAAGTTAAATTCGATACAACAGTTGATTGGCATGAAGATATGAAACTACTTAGAGCTGATTTCGTTCCAACTGTATTTGCAGATAATGTTAAGTGTAACATCCCATTTGGTAACTTTGATAGAACAACACACGAAGATAATTCTGTTGAAAAAGCTCAATTCGAAATCTGTGCTCAAAAATTCATCAACCTTGATGATAAAGATTATGGCTTTGCTCTACTTAACAATTGTAAGTATGGTCATAGAGTTAAGAATGGTTTCGTAAGCTTAGCACTTCTTCGTGCTCCTAAGTTCCCAGACCCAACTTGTGATAGAGGTACACATAGATTTATCTATGCTATCTATCCACATAAAGAAAAATATGAAGAATCTGATGTACTTGCTCGTGGTTATGCACTTAACAACGAAATCGAAGTTATCGATTCTGCACTAAATATTGATCCAATCATTACATCTAACAAAGATAATATCGTTATTGAAACTATCAAGGTTAGCGAAGATGAAAAGGGCTTAATCGTAAGAGCATATGAATCAAATGGTGTTGAAACTACTGTAAATCTAAAGACAGCTGAAGAATATAAAGCATTTGAAACAAATATGCTAGAAGAAGGAGATAAGGCTATTAAGTTAGATAAGCTAAAGTTCACTCCTTATGAGATTAAGACAATCTTATTAAAGAAATAAAACCCTAATTGGCTTGCGGGTTTAGAAAGATCAGGTAACTGGTCTTTCTTTTTTTGCAAAAAAAATGCGTGTCCTTTCGAACACGCAAATATGATTTCAAATCTTATTAGTTATAGAATGCGTAATAGATAGCTTTGATTGCTTCTTCGTAATCTGAATCTGTAACGCCTACAATAATATTCATTTCGCTTGAACCTTGGTCGATCATTCTGATGTTGATGTTAACCTTAGCTAGTCCTGAGCAAAGCTTTGCTGATGTACCAGGATTGAAGCACATACCATGACCAACTGTTGCGATAAGAGCAATACCAGTCTTTAATTCTAAGTGATCTGGCTTTACTTCTTTACGTAACTTTTCAAGGATAACTTCTTCCTTTCCAGCAATTTCAGAATCAGCTACGATAACACTCATTGTATCGATACCACTTGGGATATGTTCAATAGATACATTGTAATATTCGAATACAGATAGCACTTTTCTTGCAAAACCAACTTCCATATTCATCATTGATTTTGAAATAAATACGATGCTATAACCCTTCTTACCAGCAATACCTGTAACAACTCTACCCTTTACATCTTCTGGGTTTACTTCTGGAACGATAAGTGTTCCTGGGTTTGATGGATCGAATGTATTTTTAATATTGATTGGAATACCTTCTTTTCTAACTGGGAAGATTGATTCTGGGTGAAGAACGTTAGCTCCCATGTAAGATAATTCTCTTAATTCTAAGTAAGATAGAATTGGGATTTGCTTTGGATTTGGAACGATACGAGGATCTGTAACCATGAATCCGTTAACGTCTGTCCAGTTTTCATAAATGCTTGCCTTAACAGCTCTAGCAACAACAGCACCAGAAACGTCTGAACCGCCTCTTGAGAATGTATGGATTGTACCATATTGGTCTGCCCCATAGAATCCTGGGATTACTGCCTTTTTAATATCTTTTAAAACTGATTTAACTTTTGCATTTGTTTCTTCTGGTAAGAATTCACCATCAGGAGAGAATACCATTAAATCTTTAGCATCAACGAATTGATAACCTAATCTTTGTGCCATAACAACAGCGCTTAGGTATTCACCACGAGATGCACAGAATTCTGCTGAATTGTTAGCAATCATCTCTTCTTCAACTTTATCTAGATATGGAACGATGTCAAAATCTAATCCTAGATCTTTAACGATTCCCATGAATCTTTCTCTAATCTTATTAAAGTTTCCAGCACATTCACCCTTGATTTCTAAATCATAGAAACAAGAATATAACATATCTGTTACCTTTATATCTTCTTTAAATCTCTTACCTGGAGCAGAAACAATAACGTAATTTCTAGTCTTATCTGCATTAACAATATCTGCTACTTGATTAATGCTTTCTGCGCTAGCCATTGATGTTCCACCGAACTTTACTACTTTAACTGCCATAAAGATATCTCCTTAATTTACGAAATCATTATAATGATTATTAATTAAAATCACAACTAAAATGGAGCCCTTTCGAGCTCCAATCAAATTATTTAACAATTCTTGACTCTAAATAATATCGTTTAGATTCGGCGTGGCCCATTGAGAAAGACTTTCTTGGAAGCACTCCGTGCTTTGTTACATAACTAAATAATGTATTCTTTTCAATCTTTGGCATAAATAGCGCAATGCCTGACTTTTCTCTAGCAACATCAAGAAGATAATCATCACCATGAATATAGTCAATATATACTTCTGGATGCTTTGCTAAATATTTATCTATAGCATTTTGAATATCTGCAATAGCAACTGTTGGGTCAGAATTTACAAGTAATGTTCTTTCTGTTCCTCTAAATACAATTCTTAAAGCGCCTTCGCCATCAAGTGTTGCTTGCATATATTCGATAAAGTCTTCATTTGCTCCGCCAATAAATCTATGAATTGGTTCAAATACGATTGCTTCATCATGAATGTTTTGTAATTCACAAAGAGCATATCTTGCTGGATGAGTCTTTTGTTCTTCTTCAGATAGAGTTGGTTTTATTAAATTCCAACATTCTTTTGCTGTAGCTAAAGAGTGGTTACCATCACCAACTACGAATAATAATTCTTCTTTTGTCTTATATTTTTCTAAAAGCAAATCTTCATCCAAAAGTGAATTTAATTGCTTTTCAATATTTTTAGAATCTTCAACTAAATATCCTGTTATATGTCCGCCACCCATACTTAAATCGAAATCATATAACTTTTGCATTGAGCTCTTCTTTCTCTTTAGAGATTTCATAATCTTATCTTCTCTATCATCCATGAAAATACAAATGTGAGGGATTTCGATTGGAGCATCTTTTCTAATTTCAATTCTAATTGGTAATCTTTCCTTAACAGTTCTTTCTGTAGCTCTAATTGGAAGTTTAGCATCTGGAGCATAATCATATGCTTCTAGATCAACAGCAAGCATAAGTCCGTGTCTAATAACGCCCTTTTCTAATTCACGTTCTACGTAAATAAAGTGATTATATGTATCAAACATATTATCGTTTAGATATTGCGTCATTGTAGCGTTGATTTTCTTAACTTCAGCTTCTTTATCTACTGTTTCAAGATAAACTTCAGGAAATACTAAATTTAGAGTTGACTTAGCATCGCCAACAAAATATTTCAATGACTCCCAATAATCTGGTTGGGAAGTAAATTGATCACATGCAATAGTTGCCCATTTAGAATAATCGTATTCTTTCTTTGGTAATAAAATTTCGGGTATTTTAAAATAGCTCATATGAACTTTCTTTCTCTCTTTTTCTCTGTAGTCTTTGGTTTAGCAGATACATTATAAGCCAACTTGATTTCATCAAGCAATCTTTCTGGAGTCATATATCTAACTATTTTACCGGCTTGAGCAATAGATATAACACCAGTCTCTTCAGAAACAACAATAGCCACTGCGTCACTCTCTTCTGTAATACCGATTGCAGCGCGGTGTCTTGTTCCTAAATCCTTAGCGATATCTACTTCTTTTGAAAGAGGCAAGAAACATCCTGCAGATAAGATTCTATTTCCTTTAACTACTACGGCACCATCGTGTAGAGGTCCCTTTGTACTAAAAATACTTTCTAATAATCCACTAGATACAATAGCATTTAATTCTGTACCAGTATCTAGGATTCTATCTGGAACTGAAGTTCTAACTAAAATGATTAATGCACCAATATCGTTCTTTGCCATATTTTGACAAGCAGTAACCATTTCGTGCGCTGAATTGATTAAAGCTTCATCTGTTGCATTAATATCGTAAACCTTGTCTGATCCTCTAGCAACTTTTGCAAACATAACCTTGAAGTCATTTTGATATACAACGATAATCGCAATAATAATAAAGATTGTCGTGTATTTTAGAATTTGCAATGTAATGTATAATCCAGAACCTTCGATGCAGCAATAAGCAACATATACTGCCATATATACTAACATGTAAATAGAAAGCAATACTGCTAACTTAATACTGTGGTGACGATTAAAGAAAATAAAGATAGCAACTGCTACTGCTAAAAATACTACTAAATCAATTATCCATAGCCATGTAATACTGCTGAAAAAATCTGTTACTGGACTTGCTAATGTAAACATAGATTTACTCCTTTTTGTTATAACAAAGTTATTATATCACAATTATTATTGGAATACATCGTCGTCAGAGATTATATCATCATCCTTTGACGACTTTGACGAGTTGTCTTCCTTTTTGTTTTGTACACCTTTTAACTTCTCTTCTTCTGCTTTAAATATATCTTCTAATTCTTCTGGTGTTATTGAACCATCTTTTAATTTTTCTAGATTAACTTTAAAGCCTGCTGGTTCAACTCTTAGCTTTGCATATACTTCCTTATTCTTTGAAATATAGTTCTTACAATAAACTACAATTAGTAATATTGCAGCAATGCATAAAATCTTTATTACACCATTGAAGATATAATACGCTGTATTTGAATAGAAGAATGGAACTACTTCTCCTCTATCTTGAAGCACATTAATTAAACCTTCTTGATTATCTACGATTGTATAGATTGTAGATTTAATTGTACTATCCAAGGTTGAAACAATCTTTTCTTGAGATACTCTATTTTTCATATTATCTAAAGTATCGTTTGATGTTTCTAATACATTTTGCATTCCCTTAATTTCAGTGCAAATTGGATTAGATAAATCCGACCAATTCATAGAGAAGAAATGAATGGATGGGATTTGCTTATTCATAAAGATAACATTATTACCAAACATGCCAATATGAGAATAAGAATATAATTGATTATCTGAAATTGTAGCCTCAAAAATATTCTTAAATGTTGGGGTCTTTGTAATGCCTTGAACATTGTTTTGGCTTACAACTTCTCTTATGAAAGAATCATAGGAAACGTTATTATCTCTTGAATAAATATATAGATTATCGCCTCCAGCTAAATAGCCAAAGTTAACAAATAATTTAATCTCTTCAATTTGCTTTTCGCTTAATTTATCTACATATACTTGTGTGCCATTCCAGTTCTCACTAGAGCCTGCAAAAAACACTATTTCAACATCATATATTAGTTCTTTTGTTGATATGTATTTAGCAATTGCAAGTAATGTTGCGATAGATGCACCACTTTGATATGCGCCGTCTGGGTGAGAATCAAAGTATTCATACATGTTATCCCAGTTCGCCCCAAGTACTATCTTACCTTTTGATTCTTCTTTCGTTTTCTTAGCGATAACATTCTTTGTTATCTTTGTTTTCTTTGAAGTAAAGCTTTGCTCCGTCACTTCATATCCATAGCTTATAAGTTCATTATTTAGATATGTTAAAAATGTTTCTGAAGCTTCTGATCCAATTGTTCTATTTGGATAATTTGCAGTAATGCTCTCTAATAGAGAATATGCTTCATCTGCTAAAGAAACTTCTTCTGCTTTATTTACAGCAAAATCGCTCTTAGTGCATCCACTAAAAGACAATACAATCACTAAAACGGCTAGTATACATAAAAACAATTGAATCTTTCTCATACTAGCACCACCAATATAACTAAAGGCAATTGCATTCCCCAGAACATAATTGGGTTATACACTTTGTCTAAATTTTTTCCTAATCTTTTAAATGTTAAATATGCAAATAAACCTACGCCAATTTCTTTTAATAGTGTTGGCAATATATTTCTATACACTGGGTAAAATAAGAATAGTAGATTTACAAGGCCTACATATAGAGCTAAGATAGCCATTCTAGGGTCAACGATTTCTCTTAAAGATAAAACATCTATAAGCTTACTAAATACACCCATTCTAGAATTTAGAGTTGTTCTTAACAATCCAACATACATTCTATATAGGAAATAATATAGAGTTGCTGACACTAAAGGCATAACCCATCTCATTGCAGAATACATACTACTAACATCCATACCAAAATCATATGATGCTAATAGATTATATGCAGATAGCATTGAAACATAACCGCAAAACAACATTGCGATAAATAAAAATACTCTTATGATAATTCCTTTATAATCAACTTTATTTGCTTCCATTTGCACCTTGCATTGAAATTAAATAACTCATTGCTAAATCTAAAGCCTTTTCGCTTGTAACAACATAAGTTCTATCCATGAATTCTAACTTAGATAAATACTTGATTGCATCCTTCATCTTTGTTATATATTTTGGATCCTTACTTCTGTTTTGAGTTACTATCTTTCTATTCATAAATAATGCACCATTTGAAATCTTTAGGGCATTAATAATTGTCTCGTCTGATGTTGTAGATATTGCTATCTGGAATATTCTTCTATATGTAGAAGCTATCATAGATAGTAATGTACTTGGCTTTTCGCCTCTCTTTTTTAGAGCATTTAAAATGTTAATAGCTTCACTGCTCTTGCCTGAAGATATTGCATTTGTTAATTCATACACTTGCATATCCATATTTGGTGGAACTAACAAAGTTAGCATCTCACTTGTGATTTCTTTTGAATCATAAGCAAACATAAATAATTTTTCTAACTCCGTCATTATACGACCAAAGTCATTACTGCACAACTTTATAAGTTCTTTAATTGTTTGAGATTCCATTTTATATTTTAAAGATGCTCTCTTTTTATCTATAAAGATATATAGTTCTGTATCATTACATTTTGAGCAATTAATCTCTACACATAAATCTAATAGAAAATCCTCAGCTTTTGTTGCGCCTTCAAATAATATAAATGAATCTTCCGATGGATTTTCAAAATATTCTTTTAATAACTTTTCATCGTTCTTAGAAAATTGAGAATCAAATGGTTGAACATCAATCATCTTTTTAGAAATAGAACCACCAAGCATCATTGTATAAGTTTCAGCAGCTGAAACAACTGAGCCAACATCTGCTCTATTTACTCCAGATAAATCCATAGGAATATACGAAAACATTCTTTCTTCCTTTGGAATAGTTGCTAAAAGAGATTCTTTCACGAATCTCTTTAAATACTCATCATCGCCCGTAATGATATAACCAGGCGCAATGCCTTTTTTTAGTTCTTTTTCTAATTCTAAAGCTCTCATTAATGTCCTTCGACAAATTTTCTATTATATATTGCTATATTATCTGCAATTGTTTTCTTTGCAACCTCTACACCGCTCATTTCAAGCACGGTCATCTTCTTGCCTTCAAGTTGCTTATATACACCAAAGAAGTGTCTCATTTCTTCGATGATGTGGATTGGCAAATCTTCAATCTTTTTAAATGCGTTCCACATTGGATCTTTAAAAGGAATAGCAATAATCTTAATATCTTCCTTTCCTTCATCCATCATGGCGATTTGTCCAATAGGATAACATCTTACTAATGATAGTGGGACCAATGGTTCACTACAAATAACTAAAACATCTAATGGGTCTCCATCATCTGCATATGTTCTTGGTATGAACCCATAGTTTGATGGATAGTGTGTAGCTGTATAAAGGATTCTATCCAATATTAGCATACCAGTAGCCTTATCTACCTCGTACTTATTCTTACTTCCCTTTGATATTTCAATACATGCAATAAAATCATCTGGAGTGATTCTAGTTGGATCAATATCATGCCATATACTCATAATTCAGATGCCCCTCCTTTCATATATTATTAATTATATAATATTTTGCGCGTATTATCTATATACGAATTAGTAATTTGTATTGCAATTTAGATTTTTTGTGTGCTAATATATAAACACTTGCCGGGATGGTGGAATTGGCAGACGCGTCGGACTCAAAATCCGATGATGGCGACATCGTGCGGGTTCAAGTCCCGCTCTCGGCACCA
>JAEEWC010000134.1 GCA_016287155.1 Clostridia bacterium
AACATATTCAAGTCAGATACAGGTACAGATGTAGTTCCAAGTGTTAAGTCATACACATCTAGCGGTGCTGGTGGTATCAATGCAAGCTTAGAAGATACACAAATACATACAACATATACAAACTTAACAGAACCAGCTGCTCTTAGATTGAATAAGACAGGAACATGGGATTTCAAGAACTGGAACGGTTACTTCGTACTTCCATTGTTATCTCTATTAACAAGCTTCTTATCTACATTCATCATGCAAAAGAACAGTGCTCAAACATCTGTTGGCACTCAAGAGCAACAAGCTCAACAACAAAAGCAAATGAAGATGATGTCTTACATGATGCCAATTATGTTAGCTGTATTTGCAATGCTATATAGTGCTGCCTTCGCTATTTACTACTTTATGAGTAATATCATGGCAACTTTAACAACTCTTGCAGTAAACCTAATAATGAAATTATTAGACAAGAGACAACAAAACGCTAATCAAGGAATAGTTATAGATAGATAGAGGTTAATTATGGTAGAAATTATCAAGGAATTTATTGATGGAATAATTGAAAAGTTAAACCTTCAATGCGAAGCAAATGTCGTAGAGACAGATGAAGAATATAAAGTAGATCTAATTGGACCTGATGCACACGTTCTAATCGGCTACAGAGGAGACGTTTTAGACAGCATCCAATATCTTGCTTTATTATTAATAAACAAGAACGGAGACAACCAAAAACGTCTTGTTATCGATGGTGAAAACTATAGAGCAAAGAGAGAAGCAACATTATCTAAGTTAGCTAAGAACCTTGCTTTCCAAGTTTCTAAATCTGGTAGACCAAAGCAATTAGAACCAATGAATCCATTCGAAAGAAGAATCATTCACTCTGCTTTAGCAAATGACAAGTACGTTACAACAGAATCTGAAGGTGAAGAACCAAATAGATTCGTAGTAATCAAACCAGTTAAGAAGTCTTCTTCTCAAAGAAGTGAAAGACCACAAAAGAGCGCTCCAAAGGCAGCTCCTGCTACATCTACATCAACTGTTACAGGTATGAATAGATATGTTGGAAAGATGAAATCTTTCGGTGGTGAAAAGAGAAGATTCTTCTAATACTAATTTTAGAATAAAATTAAGAGGTCGTTTGACCTCTTTTTTTTATGAATTTGTTTCCTTTTTCAATATCTCAATTAAATCTATAATTCTCTCTAAATCATCAGAAGTGTAGTAGTCAATATAGAATCTTCCTTTTTGTTCATTGCCATGTAATGTAACGTGTGTAGCAAAGACTCTTTCCATTGTTCTTACTAATTGTCTTAATTCTAAAGATTGAATTGGCTTAACTTTCTTCTTATCTGTTGGATTGTTCTTATTGTGTACTAGGATTTCTAGTTGTCTAACGCTCATTTGCTTATCACAAGCAGCTTTTGCTAGCGTTATTTGTAACATTTCATCATCAACACCTAAAATCGCTCTAGCATGGCTTCCGCTAAGTCGACCCATTTCTACCATCTTTCTAACTTCTTCTGGTAAACTCAACAATCTCATTGTATTTGTTACATAAACTCTAGACTTACCAATGTTATTTGCTAATTCTTCTTGAGTTAGCTTGTAATCGTCAATGAATTTCTTATAAGCGTTAGCTTCTTCGATTGGATTTAAGTTTTGTCTTTGAATATTTTCGATTAAAGCAATTTCGTCTATTTGCTTTCTTGTAAGTGTCTTAACAATAACAGGAACTACTTTTAATCCTGCCATTTGAGCAGCTCTAAATCTTCTTTCACCAGCAACTATTACATAGTTGTTTCTATCTAGAGTAGCTATAATTGGTTGGATAAGACCGTATTTCTTAACAGTTTTTGCTAGTTCTTTAATAGCATCTGGATCAAAGTTCTTTCTAGGTTGATCTGGATTTGGAATAACAAGATTAATGTCAACTTCTCTAATACCTTCATTGAAGTTACCATTAGCGTCATATGTCTTATACTTATCTACTTCAAAAACTGTTAAATCTTTCATCTTATTTTCCTAAACAGAATTTGCTAAAGATATTAGTAATAATATCTTCTGTTGCACAATTACCTGTAATTTCTCCTAGGGCAAAGTATGCATTTCTTAAATTAACTAATACACACTCAATTGGTTCAATATTTAGAATCTCAAGAGTGGTTTCTAGTTCGCTTATAGCTGTCTTTATACATTCAGCATGTCTTTGGTTTGTAATAATTGTAGAAGATGCATCAATATTTTTTGTAATGAACATATCTACAATAGCTTGTTTTAGTTCGTCAATACCAATGTTTTTCTTAGCACTTATAGCAAAGCCATCTTTTTGATTATTAGATAAATCTAATTTATCACATTTATTATATGCCAAAATGATCTTTTTGTTTTCTTTATTTAATCTATCAAGGATGCCTTTTTCTTCTTCATTAAAATCTCTACCTGCTTCTGTTACAAAAATA
>JAEEWC010000135.1 GCA_016287155.1 Clostridia bacterium
TCGATTTGAAGATTATCAAATACTGTTGCTCCAGTATTCTTCAACTTTAGAATTGCTAAGTCGATTTCACCTTCCTCATCAATGAAGTATGAAACATCTGCATTGTAATATGTATCATCTGCAAATATAACTTTAATCTCTGTTGGTTCTACAGCTGTTTTATATGTAGAATTCTTATCTAAACTATATGAAGAACTTAACAAACTTTGAACATATAAAACTACAACGTGTCTATTTGTAATAATATAGCCATCCGTAGATACTACAAATCCTGCACCAGATATTGTTCTTGTTTCTCCACCAAATGAATATGTAGAAATAATTCTTACACATGATTTAATAGAATTAGATGCGACAACTGTTCCTACATTCGCAGCTTCTAAATCATCAATGCTTATTTGATAGTTAACCGTATTAGATTTGTTCAATAACGTAGATATTGCTGAGCACGATACCATGCTTATCAATACCACCGCTAAAATCGCTACTATAATTAAAATTTTCTTATTCATAATTTTCACCTCATCTTAGGGTCCAATACTCTTTATGTACTAAACTCTCTTTTGGTGCTAACCCTGTTAATGGAGATAGTGTCTCTATCTCAAATATATGGTTGTTTGTATAGCATTCTACGTTACAGCTATAATCTGGATAAACCCCTTCTTTTTCATCCATAGCCACGCTAAAATGCATACCATTTACTTCAGCTTCAATTTTCTTTGTTGTGTAAAGTCCAATCTTAATTGGATTTACAATGTTCTTTTGTTCAATGATGATCTTGTCGTTTTGAAGATTAATTCTTTCGTCCTTAATATCTGTATAACTCCAAAATACAACATTTCTATTTGGCAAGAATCCTGTATCCTCCGTTGATAGAGGTATCGTTGCCTTTGTTCCCTTATCTAGAACTGTTAATCCCCATGCAGATATAGGAGTTTTTATTTTACCCTCGATATTCTTTATTTCTTGGGTTAGTTCAACATCTCCATTATCTTTCATGTCGGCCTTTATAATCTTTTGCAATCCTGTTGTTTTCTCAACATTTGATGTAAAGATTACTGTATGCTCATTTAAAATTTCATATTCAACCTTTTGATTATCTGGATAATATGTGTCCATGTATTCTGGTGACTTCCATAATCTATGTCCGCCATATAGATGCCAAATACCAAGGCCATTTAGATTTTTATCGAAGAACTCGCCACCTTTTGATGTAGTATCTTGCAAGTCTTCAAACATAATATTCTTACCATTCTTTCCATAGAATATTACTCGAGGGCCTAGATCAATAGTCACTAAAAGCTTAATATCTCCTGCTATAAATGCTATGCAATTTCCATAAGTTTTATATTCTTCTTGTGCTATCTTTACCATCGTGCGCCTCTTTTATTATTTATAATATTTTAGCACATGACCCTTTAAACAACAATATAAGTATTTTTTTGGACAACCTGATATAGGAGCAATAATTAGGAAAAATTCCCTAAATATCGATATCTTCTTTGACGGCATCTCTCTTTGAAAATACGCATCCGCAGTACGCTTGACGATATAAATCCATCTCTTTAGATAGCACTGTAGATCTTAAATAACCGCCCTTTTTCTTGAAGTCATTAATTAGATATAGAACCGAAGAGCCTTTTGATATCTCTTCTCCAATAGTATTTAGTTTCTCTGCATTTTTATATGGTGAAATTGAAAGCGTTGATGCAAAATAATCAAAATGGTGCTTTTCGGCATATTCTAGAGACTTTTGTAGACGAAGCCTATAGCAAATTGTGCATCTATCTCCACCCTCTTTGCAATCTTCATATCCTTTAACGCTATCGTAGAACTCTTTTGCGTTATATGTTTCTTCAACCACTTTAACGTTAAATCTTTCATCAATCTTTTCAAATTCTTTAAATCTCTTGTCGAATTCTTCCTGAGATTCAATATTTGGATTGTAGTAATACAATGTAATATCAAAGTATTGAGATAAATACTCTACACAATAACTACTACATGGAGCACAGCACGCATGAAGTAATAAAGATGGTCTTGACCCATCTTTTTGTAGCTTTTCAATTATCTCGTCTAATTCTTGTTGGTAATTTCTTTTTTGCATTATAAACAAGCCCTTAGCAATTGCATAACATCTTCTTTTACGA
>JAEEWC010000136.1 GCA_016287155.1 Clostridia bacterium
ATATAGAGCTTTAGCTTCGTTTGCTAATTCTTCTTTTTTTTCTACATAAACACGATATACCATTTAAACCTCCGCCTTTAGGGCACGTGCGCCAATATCTTTTCTATAATATGCGTTATCAAAATGAATCTTATCTACAAGTTTATATGCCTTAGAAATTGCACCCTTTAGAGTGTCATCAATATCTACAGCACCAAGGACACGGCCACCACTTGTTAGTAATTCGCCTTTATCATTTAGTGTTGCGCCTGCTACATAAACCTTATCTAAAATGTCATTTGCAATATCGATTTTAAATCCTTTTTCATAATGAAGTGGATATCCATTAGATGCCATAACTACACAGCATGCACTCTTGTTTGAGAATTTAACTTCAGTGTTTTCTAAAGTGCCATATGTTGTAGCTTTCATTATTGTTAATAAATCACTCTCTAGAAGTGGTAATACAACTTGAGTTTCAGGATCGCCGAATCTACAGTTATATTCAATAACCTTTGGACCATCTTTTGTAATCATAAGTCCAAAATATAGACATCCTTTGAATGTTCTTCCTTCTTTATTCATAGCATCAATTGTTGGTAAGAAAATCTTTTCCATACAAATTGAAGCAATATCTTTTGTATAGTAAGGGTTTGGTGCAATAGTTCCCATACCACCAGTATTTAAACCTTCGTCGAAATCTTTTGCACGCTTATGATCCATTGAAGATATCATTGGTTTTACAACCTTACCATCAGTGAATGCTAAAACTGAAACTTCTGGTCCTTCTAAGAATTCTTCGATAACAATATTATCTCCGCTCTTTCCAAAGATCTTATCTTCCATCATAGATTTAACTGCATCTTTAGCTTCTTTGATTGTTTGAGCAATAATAACACCCTTACCTAAAGCTAAGCCATCTGCTTTAACTACGATTGGAGCTTTTTGAGTATCTAGATATTCAAGCGCCTTCTTCTCATCAGAAAATACTTCGTATTTTGCTGTTGGGATATTGTATTTCTTCATTAAATCTTTAGAGAAAGCCTTGCTACCTTCAATAATCGCTGCTGCCTTTGTTGGCCCGAAGCAATCGATACCTTCTTTGTTCAATAAATCTACAAGTCCTAAAACTAGTGGATCATCTGGAGCAACTACTGCATAATCAATTTTATTTTCTTTAGCAAAAGCAACAATCTTGTCTAAATCCTTTGCGCCGATGTTTACGCAAGTTGCGTCTTTTGCAATTCCTCCGTTTCCTGGAAGTGCAAATATTTCTTCAACGTCTTTGTTCTTCTTTAGAGCTTTTATGATAGCGTGTTCTCTACCGCCACCGCCTACTACTAATAACTTCATTTCTACCTCAAAATCAATGGTGGAATAATCTCATTCCAGTAAATGCCATAACCATGTCATGGTTGTTTGCTGCTTCAATAACTAAGTTGTCTCTTATAGAGCCACCTGGTTCAACAACATATTTTACACCGCTCTTAGCAGCCTTTTCAATGTTGTCGCTAAATGGGAAGAATGCATCAGAACCAACAGTAACACCTGTTATTGTCTTTAGATATGCATCTTTTTCTTCTCTTGTGAACTTAGCTGGTCTAACCTTGAAGTACTTTTGCCATACATCATCACCGATAACATCTTCAGCATCCGTATCTGATAGATATAAATCGATAATGTTGTTCATATCTGGTCTACCAATACCATCAGCAAATTCAAGATTTAGAACTCTTTCTGATTGTCTTAAGTGCCATAAATCTGCCTTAGATGCAGCAAGTCTTGTACAGTGGATTCTAGATTGTTGTCCAGCACCAACACCAATAGCTTGACCATCTTCAGCAAAGCATACTGAATTTGATTGTGTATATTTTAGAGTGATTAAAGCAATAATCATATCGATTGCTTTATCATCAGGTAAATTCTTATTTTCGGTTACAATATTTGTTAAAAGTGATTTATCAATCTTATAATTGTTTCTTCCTTGTTCGAAAGTAATACCAAATACTTGCTTTCTTTCGATTTCTTCTGGAATATAAGAAGGATCAATTTTAACAATATTATATAATCCCTTCTTCTTTGTCTTTAAAAGCTCTAATGCTTCATCAGAATATCCTGGAGCAATAATACCATCAGACACTTCTCTAACGATGATTTGAGCTGTTGTTAAATCACATTCGTCAGATAAAGCAATCCAATCTCCAAATGAAGACATTCTATCTGTACCTCTTGCTCTAGCATAAGCACAAGCTAAAGGAGAATCGTCTAAATTTTCGATATCATCAACAAAGCAAGCCTTCTTTAGGGCTGGAGATAATTTCTTACCAACAGCAGCTGAAGTTGGAGATACGTGCTTAAATGATGTAGCTGAAGCCATACCTGTAGCTTCCTTTAATTCCTTAACTAATTGCCAAGAATTAAATGCGTCTAAAAAGTTAATATAACCTGGTCTTCCGTTTAATACTTCGATTGGTAAATCTTTTCCATTTGCCATGAAGATTCTTGCAGGTTTTTGATTTGGATTACAACCATACTTTAATTGAAATTCATTCATTTAAGCCACCTCTATTTATTCTTATTGATTAATCTATTTTCAACCTTTCCTGTTTCAAGGTTAATGTATCTTACATATAAAGAAATCTTGTTGTTTTCATCAAGAGCATTCCATAGAGTGTTTGTGAAATTATCGATATCATTTGGGATTTCTACTCTTTCTGGTTCACCTTGGAATGTAGGAATTGGATTACCATCACAAACGTATGTGTGGATGAAATGTCCAAGACCAGCCTTTGGTTCAAAATCGAATGTATAACGATTACATCCTGATCCTATCTCATCTCTACTCTTTAGGATGCTCATTTCATAAGAATAAGCCTTATCCATATGCAAAATTGCACTAATTCTTGGAGTTAGATTTGGAGCATCTGGTTCAAAGCATCTGCTCTTTAGGGCTTGAGAGAAAGTCTTTCCAGCTTTGATTCCATCAACGATTGTGTCTGTTTGATCACCATTTGTAACTACTAAATCTTTATTAATGTTTCTAATTGCAGCGTAGATAATTAATGATGGGTCTTCAACTTTAGAAGCATCAAATGGTTTTGTATATACTTCGCCATTTACTTCTTCGAAGATTCTATTTCTACTATTTTGGCTTCTTCCCATAATGAAGTATGCTGAAACAGCGCTCTTTGCATCTTGAGATAAACCAACTACAATGCCTCTACCTACATATGAATTACCTTTAATTAATTCATCAATTTTATTAATCTTATAAATTTCCATGATTATTCCTTTAATAAATTTTCACAAACCTTTTGTGTTGATTGAGGAAGAATTATCCATTCGGCATTTTCCATAACTCTCTTTTGTAAAACCTCAGGAGTATCTCCTTCTTCAATATATACTGCCTTTTGCATAATGATTTCACCGCCATCTGGAATTTCATTTACAAAATGAACTGTGGCACCGGTCACCTTAACACCATATGCAAGGGCTGCTTCATGCACCTTTAATCCATAGAAACCTTTTCCACAGAAAGATGGGATTAAAGATGGATGAACATTTATAATTCTCTTATTATATTTAGATGTGAAATTCTCACTCAATATTGACATAAATCCAGCAAGAACAATAAGTTCGATGTTGTTATCTTTTAAAACCTTTAAAAGCTTTTCTTCAAACTTTTCTTGTGACCCTTCAATTTTTCTTGTAACTACTTCAGTCTTAATATTTGCCTTCTTAGCACGCTCTAGCGCATAAGCATTTTCATTGTTAGATATAACAAGTTTAATCTCACCGCTTTTAATAACGCTTCCTTGAGCATCAATTAAAGCTTGAAGATTTGTGCCACCGCCTGATACTAATACAGCAATATTAATTTTTCTATCTAGCATAGAATTACTCCATCTTCAGATTTAACGATTTCACCAATGATGTATGCATCTTCGCCATTAGCCTTTAGAATTTCAACAGCCTTAGCAGCATCTTCTTTAGCTACAACAACGCTCATACCTACACCCATATTGAATGTATTGAACATATCTCTCTCGTCAATATTACCCCTCTTTTGGATTAATTTGAAGATTGGTAAAATCTTAACATCAGATTTCTTGATCTTAACGCCTAATCCCTTTGGAATTGAACGTGGCATATTTTCATAGAAGCCACCACCAGTGATATGAGATACGCCCTTAACCTTTACTTGTTCAAATAGTGCTAGCATTGGCTTTACATAAATCTTTGTTGGAGTTAAAAGTGTTTCACCTAAAGACTTTCCACCTAATTCTTCAACTGGAGCCTTGATATCTATATTTTCTACATCAAATACCTTTCTAACTAATGAGAAACCATTTGAGTGAACACCAGATGATGGAAGAGCAATCATAACATCTCCTTCCTTCATTGAGTTCTTATCTATAACGTTAGCCTTATCTACGATACCAACTGAGAATCCTGCTAAATCGTATTCATCGATTGGATAGAAACCTGGCATTTCTGCTGTCTCACCACCGATAAGTGCGCTTCCAGATTGTACACAACCTTCAGCTACGCCCTTTACGATGTCAGCAATCTTTTCTGGAACGTTCTTACCACAAGCAATGTAGTCTAAGAAAAATAGAGGCTTAGCACCGCAACAGATTACATCGTTAACGCACATAGCAACACAGTCAATACCAACTGTATCATGCTTGTCCATCAAAAATGCCATCTTTAATTTTGTACCAACACCATCTGTTCCTGATACTAAAATAGGATTCTTATATCCTGTTAAATCTAGTTCGAATAAGCCACCAAAGCCACCGATATCTGATGCCTTTGTATTTAGCATTGTTCTTGCAATATGTGTCTTCATTAATTCAACAGCTTTATATCCTGCTGTAATATCAACACCTGCTTTCTTATAACTTTCTGAAAAACTCTTTTCCATTATATATTCTCCTATTTCTTCTTTGTTTCACTAATTTTGCATTCAAATCTATTCTTAGCTGCCATTACTGGTTCAACTGTTGGATAATTACCATCGAAGCAAGCTACGCAGAAATCATCTGGATTTGAACCAGCTAAATTCTTTGCTTGATCAATTGTTAAATAACCAAGCGAATCGACCCCGATAATTTGAGCGATTTCTTCAACTGAGTGCTTAACAGCAATTAGATTTTCTCTTGAATCGATATCTGTACCATAGTAGCAAGGATTTAAGAATGCTGGAGCTGCAGATAACATATGAACTTCTTTAGCACCTGCATCACGAAGCAATTTAACAATTCTTGCACTTGTTGTACCACGAACGATTGAGTCATCAACTAAAACAACTCTCTTTCCATCAACAACGCTCTTTACTACGTTCAACTTAATTCTTACTCTATCTTCTCTATGCTTTTGATTTGGAGCGATGAATGTACGTCCGATATATTTATTCTTAATGAATCCGATTCCATATGGGATTCCTGAAGCCTTAGCATAACCAAGAGCTGCATCTAATCCTGAATCTGGAACACCAACTACTACGTCAGCATCAATCTTATAATTTTGTGCTAAGAATTCGCCTGCCTTTTGTCTTGCGTCATGAACATAGCAACCATCGATTTCTGAATCTGGTCTTGCGAAATATAAATATTCAAATACGCAGAAAGACTTCTTGCATTTTTGCTTTTGTTGATAACTCTTAACACCATAGTTTGAAAATACGATAACTTCGCCTGGGTTAACTTCTCTAATCTTTTTAGCGCCAACAGCATCAAGGGCACAAGATTCTGAAGCAACTACATATGAGCCATCTTCTCTTTGGCCATAACAAAGAGGTCTGAATCCGTGCTTATCTCTAACAGCGATTAACTTTGATGGTGACATAACAACAAGTGAATATGCACCCTCTAACTTATCCATAGAAGCTAAAATGGCTTCTTCGATTGAATCGCTCTTTACTCTTTCTTTAATAATCATATAAGAGATAACTTCAGTGTCTGATGTTGTGTGGAAAATGCTACCATCTGATTCAAGCGCATTTCTAAGTTCAGCTGAATTTACCAAGTTACCATTATGAGCTATAGCGATATTGCCCTTTAGGTGGTTAACAACAAGTGGTTGAGCATTTTCTCTTCCGCATGTTCCTGTTGTTGCGTATCTAACGTGACCGATAGCGATATTGCCATCTCCTAACTTATTTAAAATCTGTTGGTCAAATACATCATTAACTAAACCAACATCTTTATATGATGAGAATACTCCGTCATCATTTACAACGATACCAGCTGATTCTTGTCCTCTATGTTGAAGAGAGAATAAAGCATAATATGTTGTTGCAGCTAAATCTTGTTTAGCTGGTGAGAATATACCGAATATTCCGCATTCTTCGTGAATTGAATCAAACATATAATTAATCTCCAAAAACTCTGTGCATCATTTCTTTGTAAGCATCTTCAACGTTGCCTAAATCTCTACGGAAACGATCCTTATCTAATTTTTCATTTGTCTTAGCATCCCAGAATCTACATGTATCTGGTGAGATTTCATCGGCAAGAACGATTGTACCATCCTTTAATCTACCGAACTCTAACTTGAAATCTACTAGCTTTACGCCTAATTTTATAAAATATGCCTTTAGAACTTCATTAATCTTGAAAGCCATTGACTTGATTTGAGCAATTTCGTCTTTTGTAGCAAGCTTTAGTGCTAGTGCATGATAATCGTTGATTAGTGGATCATGTAAATCGTCATTCTTGTATGAAAATTCGATTGTTGGTTCGTCAAATACGATACCTTCTTCTACACCATAACGCTTAGCAAATGAACCAGCTGAAATGTTACGAATAATAACTTCAAGTGGAACAATTGAAACCTTTCTAACTACTGTTTCTCTATCGTTTAACTCTTCAACAAAGTGAGTCTTAATACCTTGCTTTTCTAGAACTTGCATTAAGTAGTTTGACATACGATTGTTAACAACGCCCTTACCTACGATTGTACCCTTCTTTTGGCCATCGAAAGCTGTAGCATCGTCCTTGTATGATACGATAACTAAATCTTCATTTTCTGTTGCGTAAACCTTTTTTGCTTTGCCTTCATAAAGTTGAACTGTCTTTTGCATATGTTTCTCCTAAATTATTTATTAAACTCTGCCTCAATTTTGGCATTTTTTTCTAATACTTGTTTTGCACCTTCTTCTCTTAGTGCGTTTAATTTTGCAGCGATATCCTTGTCTTCAATAGATAACATTTCGGCTGCAAGTAATGCTGCATTCTTTGCTCCATCAATAGCAACTGTTGCTACTGGAATACCAGATGGCATTTGTACTGTTGATAAAAGTGCATCTAATCCATCAAGATTTGTGCTCTTGCAAGGAATACCAATAACTGGCAATGTTGTGTTAGCAGCAATAGCTCCAGCTAAGTGAGCTGCCATACCAGCTGCTGCGATAATTACGCCAAAGCCATTATCTCTTGCGTTCTTTGAAAATTCTGCAGCTTCGATTGGTGTTCTATGTGCAGAAAAAATGTGCACCTCGCAAGGTATGCAAAGTGCACTTAGTGTGTCGATAGCTTTTTTTACTACTGGAAGATCTGAATCGCTTCCCATGATAATTCCAACTTTTTTCATTAATTCCTCCATTTAGAAAACGAAAAAGGCGCACTCATCTTTAGTGTGATGTGTGCGCCCAGACGGTCGGCTGAAAGTTCTTTCTTTCTAATTATATTTTCCTGCTCCCTTGTGGTAACCCACTTAATCCGTCAGTTACAGGAAGTCTTTATGTACATTTAAGAGTATACCTTATAGGTATTTTATTGTCAAAAGAAAAATATATTATTTTTGTATACGCTTTGTAAAAAGACAAAATCCTTACAAAAAAAAGAACGAAGGTGTTACCCTTCGTCCTATATTATACTTATTAAAAATCTTATTTGATGTCGCCCATCTTGTTCTTTTGAATAACGTCGTGTGCTCCACCTTCAACGATTGATGTTGCTGATACTAATGTTAATACAGCCTTTTCTTGAAGTTCTGGGATAGATAATGCACCACAGTTACACATTGTAGAACGAACTTTACTTAATGTTTTTGCTACGTTATCTTTTAGCGCACCAGCATATGGAACATAAGAATCTACACCTTCTTCGAAAGATAACTTCTTATCTCCGCCTAAGTCATATCTTTGCCAGTTTCTAGCTCTGTTAGAACCTTCACCCCAGTATTCTTTATAGTAGTTACCGCCAATGTTAATCTTATCTGTAGGGCTTTCGTCAAATCTTGCGAAATATCTACCAAGCATCATGAAGTCAGCGCCCATTGCTAAAGCTAAAGTGATGTGGTGATCAAATACGATACCGCCATCTGAACATACTGGAACATAAATACCTGTTTCTTTGAAGTACTTATCTCTTTCGTTACATACATCGATTAGAGCTGAAGCTTGTCCACGGCCGATACCCTTTGTTTCTCTTGTAATACAAATTGAACCACCACCGATACCAACTTTAATGAAGTCAGCACCTGCTTCTGCTAAGAATCTAAATCCCTCTGCGCTAACAACGTTACCAGCACCAACCTTTACCTTGTCGCCGTAGTGTTGTCTAATCCAATCGATTGTAATCTTTTGCCATTCTGTGAAACCTTCAGATGAATCGATACATAATACATCAGCACCTGCTTCAACTAATGCTGGAACACGTTCAGCAAAGTCTCTTGTGTTGATACCAGCACCAACCATATATCTCTTTGATGAATCTAGAAGTTCATTTGGATTTTGCTTATGGCTATCATAGTCTTTTCTAAATACCATATAGCAAAGATTTCCTTCCTTTGTGATAATTGGAAGAGAATTTAATTTGTTATCCCAAATGATATCGTTTGCTTCTTTTAGAGAAACACCTTCATAAGCG
>JAEEWC010000137.1 GCA_016287155.1 Clostridia bacterium
TACTAAAGAGCAAAAAGAATTTAATATATTAGCGCCATTTTTAATGACTGGCGTTGATTCTGATCCAAAAGAATGCAAGGCGTGCAGAGAGTATGTATTGGAAAAATACAAAGGATATCTAATTGTGCCTGGGCATGGAGCTTTAGTTCAAAATTAATTATTCAACGTGTAATACAAAGAATTTTAAATATTGAGTTTCGTCGGCACATAGAAGAGATGGATGATCTGGTGCTTGAGATTTTATCTCAACGCATCTAACTCTACGCTTAGATTCTCTTGCTGCTTCAATTAACATCTTTTCAAATAGTGGGAATGTCATATAGTGTGAACAAGAAGAAGTAACTAAATATCCACCTTCTTTAACAATCTTAAGACCAATGATATTGATATCTTTA
This sequence comes from Clostridia bacterium, assembly GCA_016287155.1. Classification (GTDB taxonomy): domain Bacteria; phylum Bacillota; class Clostridia; order Christensenellales; family UBA3700; genus UBA3700. The sequence continues at coordinate 396 of JAEEWC010000137.1, forward strand.
TAGCCTCTATATGCATCTTTAACTTCGTTAGCAGATTTACAGAATGCAGGAGGGTCTAGAACTACAACATCAAATTTTTCGTTGTTCTTTTTATATTCACGTAAGATTTCAAAAACATCACCACATTTTGTGTGAACATTCTTAAAGTTATTTAATTCAGCGTTTCTTTGGACATTCTTTAGAGCAAGCTCAGATATATCTACGCTTGTTACATCTTTAGCGTTAAGCGCTGCATTCATTGAAAAACCACCGCTGTTGCAAAAGCAATCTAAAACGCGAGCATCTTTTGTATATCTTCTTAAAGCAAATCTATTTTCTTTTTGGTCTAAGAAATATCCAGTTTTTTGACCATTTTTAACATCAACGCTCATTTTAATTCCATTTTCATCGATGATAATTTCATCAGGAACTTCGCCATATAAAACACCAGTAGAATCGCTTAATCCTTCCTTTTGTCTTACAGCTACATCTGAACGTTCATAAATACCTTTTGGATTGAATAATTCAACTAATGAATCAATAATTAATTGCTTTCTTTGATCAATACCTAAAGATAGCAATTGGACTACTAAATAATCAGCATACTTATCTATGATAAGAGCAGGCAAGTTATCTGCTTCGGCAAACACCATTCTGTAGCAATTTGAATAGCCTAAATTTAATCTATAATCATTAGCTGATTTGATTCTTTGTTTATACAATTCTTTTGTGTCTTCATCGTTATTTCTAATGAATACACGAACTAAGATTTTGGATAGGTGGTTAATATAACCTTTGCCGATATATTTGCCATCGTGTGATAAAACAGTAGCTAAAGAACCATTCTTATCTTTTCCTTCAATTCTTGCTACTTCGTTTGCATAGACCCAGCTGTGTCCATTTACTATTCTTGCTTCTTCGCCTTTCTTTAAATAAATATTGTATGCCATGTTTACCTCATAAGAATTATATGCTAAAGAATTAAAAATTCAAAACAAATATACATAAATACATATGCACGCAATAATTAGCAAAAGATGTTAAGTTGTACAGTTAGTCCTAATTTCGGGACATCTAAAACGCTATTTTTCGTTTTCGCTTTGTAATGTGACAAAAATGGTGTATAACGAAAGTGCAATGGGAGGCAAGGTATGAAAGAAGATAAAAAAGTCACTATACTTGCGGTATTAGAAATCTTAAAAAAATATACAGACGAAGATCATCCTATGGTTTATGACAAAATCATTTACCATCTAGATAAGGATTACAATTTATCTTTAGAGAGAAAAGCTCTAGGTAGAACAATCCAATCTTTAGAAGATTTTGGCTATGATATCGTAACAGGAAAATCTGGTACATATATTGCATCAAGAGAGTTCGATGATTCAGAGCTAAAATTATTAATTGATGATGTGCTTTCTAATAGATATATTCCATCTTCAAATTCAAAACAATTAATTGAAAAATTAATGGGCTTATCTAATGAAAAATTAAAAAGACATACAAAGTATGTATATTCACTAAAGGATTGGGCAAAATCTCCTAATAAGGAATTCTTCTACAACATCGAAATAATAGATGAAGCCATTGCAAATGATAAGCAAATCACTTTCGATTACAATAACTATAATGAGTTTGGAGAATTAGTTCCAAGACATTTAGATAGAAAGTCAATTGTATCTCCATATCGTATGGTAGTTAAGAACCAAAGATATTATCTAATGTGCAAGGATATGAGAAAGAATGATTTGGCTTACTATAAAATCGACAAGATAACAAATATCAAACTTTTAGATATTGCAGCTGAAGATATAAACACAATTGAGTCTTTTAACAATGGTATTAATAATTCTGTTTTATCTAATGCGCTTCCTTATATGTTTTCAGATAGACCTAAAAATGTTGATTTAATTGTTAATGATGAAGCAGGGGTAGATTGTGTTGTAGATTGGTTTGGCAAAAATGCAAAATTCTTAAAGCTTCCAGATGGCAAATATAGGGTAACAGTTAAGGTATCACTACTTGCTATGAGATACTGGGCACTTCAATATGTTGATGTTGTTAAAGTAATCGCGCCAAAAGAATTAAAAATGGATATCAAAAACGAA
>JAEEWC010000138.1 GCA_016287155.1 Clostridia bacterium
TCATTAAATGTTCCATCAATTTGTATTCCTTACCTGTTAAACGTACACTTCCTGATGCACTAGATAATTCGAATGTATTTGGATTTAAAGTAGTATTGCCAATTACATAATTTGTTGCAATATCTGCTTTTCTTCTTGTTAGAGCTCTAACTCTTGCTAATAATTCTTTTATAACGAAAGGTTTTGTTAGATAGTCATCGGCTCCCGCATCTAACCCAAATACCTTATCGTCAATTTCTGCTTTTGCCGTTAATATAAGAACAGGTGTGTTATTTCCTTTTTCACGAAGTTTTTTAACAACACTAAAACCATCTAGTTTTGGCATCATTACGTCTAATATGATTCCATCATATTCAGAATATTCTGCATACTCTAAAGCTTCTTGTCCATCGAACGCTTGATCCACATCAAACTTGTTCATTTCAAGAACTTTTTTAATTGTATCAGATAAATCTCTTTCGTCTTCAGCTAATAATAATTTCATGTTTCACCTCTTCTTAAGTCTAATTATTGTAATTAAATTTTACTTAAAGAGACAAATAGGCGCAGTTGCCTGCGCCTATACTTGTTCAATTTAAGATAATTAAGATGATGAACTTTCAGCTCTTCTTCTATCTGTGATGTTATCAATAGCGATAACTAAAGCTACCATGAATTCTGGTTCGATTTGATCAGAACATTCCAAAACAAATGAGTCTCTTAGAGAAATCTTTCTTGAGATATGTCCAACTTGTACACCATCTAAAGTGATTGTATAGTCAAAACCAAGAATGTTACCCATGATTTCCATATTACCTAATGAGCAATCTTCAATAAAGTATCTATCATGGAATGAGAAAACTTTCTTTCTAACTGTAGCTACCTTATTCTTGTTTGGATCATAAATAAAAGCTCTTCTCTTGAAAATATACCAGAACTTATTTCTAACCATATAATGGACATTACCTTCTAAGTCTTCGATGTACTTCTTATTAGTAATACTCCAAAATCTGCCTTGTACTTTCATTACATCTTGTGTATCGTTTTCGTCTCTAACATAAGATGAACCTCTTAAAGTAATCCATTTGTTTCTAATAATTAACTTCATAATTTTCTCCAATTCTTTTATTTGTTAGTACCCCTAACATCTTTATATTATCATAATTACGCGCAAATTTAAATACACTATAATTTACGATTTACACCATAGTTGTCATTCCACCAATCCAATTAACAACTATCTCATACAAGCCTTCAATATATACAAGCGCACATAGTCCAATTCCGACAACCGGGATAATGATATCCATTGTAGAATCTTTATGTGTCTTTTTATAAGAGAATAGTAATATCAATGGAATAGCCAAACCAATACCTATACATTGACCAAGACCAATTGATTTAGTATATGTCGATGCAAGATCTACATCAATATCTAATTGCACAGCAATTATAGCGCTCGCAATTATAGTCAAAATAACATCTAGTAAAGCAAACCAGAAGAATAACTTCGCAACATATCTAGAGAATGAAAATGCATTTCTCTTTGTTTGCAAATAAGCATGATAATCTTCAGTGGTTGCGCCAAACTTCTTAAATTCACGTTCTCTATTCTTTGTCCATATTGTTAGCATTATGAATATGCCATAAACAAGTGGAGATTTTGTAGTTAAGAATGGATAGATATCAATCGGAAGAGATAACGAACCATCTTTTAACATATATCGCAACGCAAAACTTACTGCAGCAAAGCCTAGAGGAAGTATACCTAATAATCTTAATATGATTACCTTCTTACCTGTAAATACCTTTTTAGGATTCCAATTCATAAGTAAGTTAAATAACGTTAAGATGAACAAGTCTGCAAATACATTTACTTGAACCTTTTGCCCTAAAAGATTACCTAAGATTTGTGCCATTTCACCAGGATCCATTCCCATTGCTGTCATAATAGATATTACATATCTTCTTAAGATAAATATCTCAGCCAATGCAATACCGATATAACATACAAAATACGAAATGGTTATGGATATATTCGACCTCTTATGGTTCAGGATATAACCAAATGATGCTACCAAGAATAATGGCATTGACATATCCGCAAATAAATCAACAAGAGTAGATATTACTCCATGGCTAAAAAAGCTTGCATATGCAAGTTCACTATGTGCATGTAAAATATAAATTTGAGATACTGCCAAAGAAATCCAAGCAAGCGCCCTCAAATATCTATAAGATAAAGGAGGAGAATACTTGATATCGATTGGATTCATTAATTTTTGTTTGCGATGTAAAAGTTTTAATTGTTTTTTGTTATAACCTTTTGGCTTTAACTTTTCTTGAGGAGGGTTTAATAATAGCGTGTCACTATTAGATCCTAACATTAGCGCTGGATCAAATGTAGCTACTTCTTCTGTAGCATCTTGCACGTTTTCTTGAACATTTTCAGCAGTATTAATCTTGTCTTCTTCCATCTTGCCCCTCAACGAAATTCTAACACATCTAATACATCTTTTCAAAAATTAGTATAAAAACGCCTATTTCTTGGCATAAATCTCTATTATTTAAATATAAAATGGCGCACCTATGTGGAGTTGAACCACAATCGCTCGCGCCGGAGGCGAGTGCTCTATCCAATTAGGCTATAGGTGCACACATATAATTATTATACACGCATATTATTATCTTTAATTTTTTTTTATCATATTGTATAA
>JAEEWC010000139.1 GCA_016287155.1 Clostridia bacterium
ATATATTCCCCAGAAAACGAGAGCGAAATATATTATCTTTATTACCACATTAATTGCGATTTTAATCCACTTATTAATCTCCCATTTTGGATACATATAAAAATCTAATAACCATTGGATAATTGAATATAATCCAAAGAACATAATAAATGGTAACAATTTAATTGAGCCAACAAAAAACGCCACTAATGATGCTACTACATAGCTCAAAAGCGACGCGATAAAATTCTTTTTGATTAATGGTAAAGATATAGAAATAGCTGCTAGCACATAACATGGAATAGTTGCAAATGATATATAAATAGCCCCTATTACAAATATTATTGCTAACGCACTAGAAATTCCGCTTAATGCTATATCTTTTCCAGTTAGTTTTTTCATCCTTTAACAACAAGGAATACAATCCCCGCCCATACATTCACAACATGTATCCGCACAACATGCGCAAGATAATGCGTTACAACAAGCAGCAGATGAATCCATTTGATCTTGTGATGCAACGTTTGGATTTGTGTATCCTGCACGATTTGCTCTTTGCTCTTCGTTTGGATTTGTGCCCGCACCAGCAGCGTTTTGATTCATAACTTTCTTCAATCTCTCTAAAGTATCTTTGTACTTTTGATTTGTTGAATCCAAATCGCAAGCGATTTCAAGTTGTGTTCTAGCTTCTGAATGCCATTGCTTTTTGAAATAAATGTTTGCTTGTTGATAATGCCATTCAGCATCTCTTGTTTCACATCTATCCAATAAATCTTGAGCCTCATCAAGTTTCTTTTCTTTGATTAAAGATTCTATTTCGCCATATGAAGAACCATATGTTGCTTCAGATTCTCTATTTGCAATATCCATCAAACAATCTTCGTAGGCAATTTCAATCTTATCTAACATCTTAGAAGCATTAGTACCAATTTCGCCATCTTCATAACGAAGCTCGCAGTACTTATTCTTCATTTCAATATATGCATTGTCTACTTCTTCTCTTGAAGCGCCAGGTTTTAAACCTAAAATTAAATACGGATTTTTTTGCATTTTTCACTCCTTGATAGAATCTCTTCACTCTTTACTTTTATACCATACCATAATATGTTTGTTAATACGCCTTCGTATTTTTTGATATTTAATTTATCAAAGTTCTCACATATTGTGTTATAGCAATTCATAAGCGCAAATCTTAATTCATCATGTTTATCAATTAAGAATGTCTTCTTATCTATATAACTATAATTAACTAAAAATAAGTTAAACTTATCTTCTTTAAAATCATCATCGATATCGTCTATCGCATCTACGATATATACCCACTTTCCAAGAGCATACATCATTTCACCAAGTTCTTCTGTATATTTATCTTTAAACAATTCTTTTGCAATGCCCTTCATAATCTTTGCAAATGGATCTGCGACTCTATCTATAGACTCCACTTTTGATAATTCAAGCATTCTTAAATCGTCATAACCCTTCTTTACAAGTTCATCTATTTTAGCCAAATTCACTTTAGACTTTTTATAATGCTTTTTAAGCACGATTTTATCAAACATCAACTTTGATATTGATTTATTATCTAAAACATCGTCTAAGCACTTATAATGAGCCAAGATATTGTTTACATCAACAATTGTTTGAGTAAACTCGTCATCTTTAACTATTGGCTTTTTTTGTACTGGGTTTAAAATACAAGTTTCTTGGTTGATTTCAACGTCCGCGTCAAATATCGAATGATATAAAACATTTAAAAATGTAATGTCATAATTTGTTGTGAATCTCATAGGTTCACTACACTTCTTGCCGATGCTCTTACATAGTCCACAGTAAAATGCCCTATACTGAGCATAGTCCTTCATGAACATATTTGGCTTATCCGGCAATACATATCCAAACATTAGATCATTACGTATCCTATTGCTTTTTTGAATCTATCTAGAGTTTCTTGAGCAATAGCTTCTGCACGTGCAGCATTTTCTCTTGCACATTCTAATAGATATGCTTCATCTTTTATTAGATGGTTGTATTCTTGCTTCATAGGTTTTAACATTTCGCATACTGCTTCACCTGTTCTAACCTTCAAATGACCATACATTAAACCATCGAATTCTTTTACTAAATCATCAACACTCTTTTTAGTAGCAACAGACAAAATAGTCAATAAATTCGATACACCTGGCTTATTTTCAGGATCGAATCTAATTTCTGTCTCAGAATCTGTAACTGCACTCTTGAACTTTTTCATAATTACAGCATCATCATCCAAAACTGAAATAAATGACTTTGGATTTGGGTCTGATTTACTCATCTTAGCTAGTGGATCTTGTAAAGACATAATCTTTGCGCCAACCTTCTTTAGAACGCCTTTTGGTACAGTGAAAATGTCGCCATAGATTCCATTTACTCTTTCAGCGATGTCTCTTGCAATTTCAATATGTTGTAATTGGTCAACACCAACTGGAACTTCATGAGCATTATAAAGTAGGATATCTGCAGCCATTAAAACTGGGTAATCCATAAGACCCATGTTGATATTGTCTGAATGCTTTTGAGACTTATCTTTAAATTGAGTCATTCTATTCATTTCGCCTACCATTGTGTAGCAGTTTAATAACCAAGCAAGATAAGCGTGTTGTTGTACGTGTGATTGGAAATATACAATGCTCTTTTTAGGATCTAAACCTAGAGCTAATAGTAAAGCGTAGAAACTCATTGCGTTTTCGTGAAATTTAGCTGGATCTTGTCTTACAGTAATTGTATGTAGATCAGCAAGTGCGAAGATGCACTTATTGTTTGGATCAGCTTGCATTTGATGCCAGTTATCTACAGCTCCTATATAGTTTCCTAAAGTCATTACTCCTGATGGTTGAATTGCACTATATATTGTTTTCATTTAAAATACCCTCTATATTATTTTCTATCTATATAATCTAGTACTGCCTTAGCAACATCGTTCTTATTAATTACATCGTTGAAACGAACTTCTCTATCCTTTAATCCCTTTAATGGTTCTGGGATTTCAAGAGCTGTTTCTTCATTTAATTTTTCTGTTGCCTTGAATGCATCGTTTTCTCTTTCTCCAGTAATTGCTTCATAAACATCTGCTGGGAATTTATATGCTGATGCTGTAGATACAACGATTGCTGGTGTTTCATCTTCTGTTTCTGATGCATATTCATCATATACGCTCATAGCAACAGCAGTATGTGTATCCATTACATAGCCGTCAAAATCATTTTCGCTAAAGATTGCAGCTTTTGTATCTTCTTCTGTTGTAAATCCTGCATCGAAGATTTCTCTAATCTTTGCTAATTCTTCATCAGAGATCTTATATTTACCATCTTTCTTTAAAGCTTCCATTCTCTCTTTTGTTAACTTATCGTTATGTCCTGAGATATCGAATAGTAATCTTTCTAAGTTAGATGAAATTAGAATATCCATTGATGGAGACATTGTCTTGAAGAATTCTCTGTTTCTGTTGTATTCACCAGTCTTGAAGAAGTCTGTTAATACCTTATTTGAGTTAGAAGCACAGATGAACTTGTTTACAGGAAGACCCATCTTATATGCATAATAACCAGCTAAGATATTACCAAAGTTACCAGATGGTACACAGAAGTTTACCTTATCTCCAAACTTGATAGCTTCAGCGCTTAATAAATCGCAATATGCTGAGATGTAGTAAGCAATTTGTGGAGCTAATCTACCCCAGTTAATTGAGTTAGCTGAAGATAGCTTATAATTCTTCTTTAAAAGCTTTGCTTTTATTTCATCGTCATTGAAGATAGTTTTAACTGCTGATTGAGCATCATCAAAGTTACCTTCAATAGCACATACATATACGTTATTTCCAAGTTGTGTTTTCATTTGCAATTTTTGCATATCTGAAACACCTTGTGATGGATAGAATACGATAATATCTACGCCTTCAACATCTCTAAAACCTTCTAGAGCTGCCTTACCTGTATCACCAGATGTAGCAACTAAGATTAATGTCTTTGATGTTTCGCCAGTCTTCTTTCTTGCACCAACTAAAAGGTGTGGTAACATTGTTAAAGCCATATCTTTAAATGCGCAGGTTGGACCATGCCATAATTCTAATACATATAGATTTTCATCTATATTTACAAGTGGACATGGATCATCACCATAGAATCTTGAATAAGCGTTCTTTGTGTAAGATAGTAATTCGTCATAAGTGTAATCTTCTAAATACTTGCTTAAAACGAAAGCTGCTCTTTCTTCGTATGTCATTTCAACTAACTTATCAAAATCTACTTTAGATAGTGTTGGAATAACTTCTGGTACGAATAGACCGCCATCATTAGCTAGGCCATCTCTAATAGCTTCAGCTGCTGTGCATTTGTATTGATTATTACGTGTACTTACATATTTCATATATATCTATCCTTATTTAATAGTAGTAATTTTTTGATATAAAGCTGGGTCAACTTCTTGTAACATTAATACTAATTCTTGATCTGACATAGAAGCAGTTCTGCCTCTTTCATATTCTTTATCTACAAGAGCCTTGATCTTTTCAACTGTTTCACTTCTCTTATCAATCTTGTTTGTCTTTGTTAAGTTGAAGTAAGCATTAATCCAGTAAGCAATACCAGCTAGACCAGAGTGAGCATCAACGGCAACTCTTGGAGCTCTACCGAATATCTTTTCTGTATCGCAGATGTTATAGATTTCTGGATCCTTTAATAAACCATCAGCGTGGATACCTGCTCTTGTTACGTTGAAGTCCTTACCAACGAATGGTGTTCTTGGTGGAATTGGAATACCCATTGATTCAAAATAACGAGCAATATCTGTAATTACTTGGAAGTTCATACCAGCGTGTGTACCCTTTAGAGAAGCATATTCAATAGCCATAGCTTCAAGTGGACAGTTACCAGTTCTTTCACCAATACCCATTAGAGAGCAGTTAACTGAAGAACAACCATATAACCAAGCAGTAGCAGCATTTGTAACAACCTTATAGAAGTCGTTATGTCCATGCCATTCTAATTGCTCAGATGGAACTTCTGCGTAATATCTTAAACCAGAGATAATACCTGGAACTGATCTTGGAAGTGTAACACCTGGGTAGCTAATACCATAACCCATTGTATCGCAAGCTCTAATCTTAATTGGAATACCGCTTTCCTTAGATAATTGCATTAATTCATATGCTAAAGGAGCAACGAAACCATAGAAGTCAGCTCTTGTAATATCTTCAAAGTGACATCTTGGAACAACGCCCTTATCTAGAGCCATCTTTACAACGTTTAGATATTTATCTGCAGCTTGCTTTCTTGTTAAGTTCATCTTCTTGAAGATGTGGTAGTCTGAACAGCTAACTAAAATACCTGTTTCTTTAATACCCATTTCCTTAACTAATTCGAAATCTTTTTCGCTTGCTCTAATCCAAGAAGTGATTTCTGGGAAGTCATATCCTAATTCCATACAACCTCTAACAGCTTCTCTATCCTTTTCAGAATATAAGAAGAATTCAGATTGACGGATGATTCCCTTCTTTCCTCCTAACTTATGCATTAATTTATACAAATCAATAATTTGTTGAGCAGTAAAAGGCTTAGTTCCTTGTTGTCCATCTCTGAATGTTGTATCTGTAATCCAGATGTTTTCAGGAATTTCCATAGGAGTTTGACGGAAGTTAAATGCAACCTTTGGAATTGTATCATATGAGTACAATTCTCTGAAGAAGTTTGGTTGTCCAACGTCTTGTAAGTTTGGTTTCCAGTTACTTTCTATCAAAACATTTTTTTGTTTACTGTACTTTATCATTGTTGTCCTCCTAGCCGTTTATCTTAGCTAACATTTCATTTTGATTTGCTAGTTGTAATGCTTCAATCATTTCGTTTAAGTCACCATCCATAAAGTCTTCTAATGAATACATTGTGAATCCAATTCTATGGTCAGTAACTCTGTTTTGTGGGAAGTTATATGTTCTAATCTTTTCAGATCTATCTCCCGTACCAACTTGGCTCTTTCTTTCAGATGCGTATTGGCTGTCTGCTTTTGTCTTATAGTAATCATAGATTCTAGATCTTAATACTTGGAAAGCCTTTTCCTTGTTCTTTAATTGAGATCTTTCATCTTGTGATGTTACAACGATTCCTGTTGGGAAGTGAGTAATACGAATAGCTGTATCTGTCTTGTTAACCTTTTGGCCACCAGCACCAGATGATCTATATGTATCGACTTTTATATCCTTATCTAGGATTTCTACTTCTACATCTTCAACTTCTGGTAATACAGCAACTGTAACAGTTGATGTATGAACTCTTCCTTGAGATTCTGTTTCAGGTACACGTTGTACTCTGTGTACACCACTTTCGAATTTTAATTTAGCGAATGCTCCAGCTCCTGTTACTTGGAATGTACATTCTTTAATACCACCTAAATCATCAAGTTCAACGTTGATTTCTTGTGTTCTCCAATGCATACGTTCTGCGTATCTTACATACATTCTCATTAACTCTGCACCGAATAGCGCACTTTCTTCACCACCGGCAGCTGGTCTAATTTCAACGATTACGTTCTTTTGGTCATGTGGGTCAACTGGTAGAAGAGCTACCTTTAGCTTTTGAGTTAAATCTTCAATCTTGTCTTTACAATCTTTGAATTCTTCTTTAGCTAATTCTGCAAGCTCATCTCCTGATTCCATCATTTCCTTGCATTCTTCCATGTTCTTTTCAACAGATAGATATTCCTTATATAGTGTAATTGCTTCTTCCATAGAGGCATGTTCTTTAGCATATTCACGCCACTTATTTTGGTCAGCAATAACATCAGAATCTGCAAGCAGATTCGTAAGTTCTTCATATCTTTGTAACATTAAACGTAATCTTTCAAACATATTATCCTTTTTGGGCGATAACAATTCTGTCTACGCCTTCTAAATCCTTTTCTATTTTTGTTTCAAATCCTTTGAACATATCACAAATTAATTGTGCTTGCTCTTCTCCACATTCCATCAAAATAACACCTTTATCGTTTAGATGCATAGGAGCTTCTTTTGCGATTAGTCTATAGAAATCTAATCCATCTTCTCCGCCATCTAAAGCGATGATTGGATCAAAATCCTTAACTTCTACATCTAGTGTTTCTATATCCTTTGTTTTGATGTATGGAGGATTTGATATTATTACATCGAATTTCTTGTCGATGTTTTTAAATAAATCACTCTCAACAATATCAATAGTTTCACCAAGGTTGTGCTTTTCTACGTTAGCTTTAGCAACTTTTAGCGCATCCTTTGAAATATCTGATGCTGTAACTTTTACATTTTTAGATTTAGCAACAGCAATAGCGATACATCCGCTACCTGTACATAAATCTAAAACTTCATTTCCATCTTTAATGAAAGTTAATGCTTTTTCTACAAGATTTTCTGTTTCTGGTCTTGGACATAATACGTTTTCATTAATGTCGATTTCATAACCATAGAAATCTGTATTACCAATAACTTTCCATAAAGGCATACCAGTTAATCTCTTTTCTAAAATCTCATTTGCCTTATCTAATTGAGATTGCTTGATATGAGACTCAGTTTTAAGTTGAGATCTTGTAATGCCCATAGCGATGCTCAAAATCCACTCGCTTTCAGAAGAATCAGCATTAACCTTCTTTAATTTTTCATCGAATTCTTCCTTAACTTTCTTTAGTGTCTTTTTAACATCGAATTTTTGTTCTTTAATTGTTGGGTCGTTATCCATTGCTTGAACTGTCTTGAATGCAGCAATAGCAACTTCTAACATATCATCAGTTGGTTCCTTTGTTGTTAGCTTTTGTAACATTAAACCTGGAGCCTTTAAGATTCTAACGATAGCATTATCAAATTTTGCTAAGAACTTTAATACTTCATAGCTTGTGCCTGCTATAAATGGAATAAGAGCAAGTTTAATTAAAAACTTGATCCATCTATTTTGTAGGATTGGAACTTCTGTGAATGCTAATACGCCATTTACAACTGCTACGATAAAAATACTTACTATCATAACAATAAACATAAATGCTGTACCGCATCTATCATGAACTCTTGTCATACTTCTAGCGTTTTCAACTGTTAAGTCTAAATCGTTTTCAAAGCATGCAATTGTCTTGTGCTCTGCACCATGATACATATAAGTTCTCTTAACATCTGGAATTAGAGTCGTTAAAGCGATATAACCTAGGAATATTCCTACACGAATCAAGCCTTCGAATAAACTTAGTAAGAAACTTACCCAAGCTGGTAGAAGTGTCCATCCTGTTAATTTTAGGATTAATGCAGAAATACCAGCTTCTGCTTCGTGTGGTAAAAATACAAATAAGAATAATGACAATGCTACTCCCAAGATAACTGAGAACATCATCACTATGCTATAAATATCTACACCAGTCTTTTTTGCTAACCAAGTATCAAGCTTAGAAGGTTCAGCATCTTCACCGAATACTTCTCCTGATCTTAGTAATGACTTCATTCCGATAGCCATTGAAGAAATTAAATTTAAAAAGCCTCTGATAATTGGAGTTCTATAAAGTGGATTCTTCTTTGCTGTTGGAGTTACATATTGACTTTCAACAACGATTTGTCCATTATCGTCGCGAACGGCCGTAGCAATTGAATTAATGCCACGCATCATGACACCTTCAATTACAGCTTGTCCTCCGATAGATGTACACTTCTTTCTCACACTTAACTCCTTTTAGAAAAAAAGGTGCAAGTCTTTGTTCAACCTGCACCAAATTATCGTCTTAGTCTTAATTAAACGTTGTAGCGCTTCTTGAACTTGTCTACTCTTCCGCCTGTGCTTACTTGCTTTTGCTTGCCAGAATAGAAAGGATGACATTTGCTACATACTTCAACTTTGATAGTATCGCCTTCAATTGTAGATCCACAAACGAATTCATTTCCGCAAGAGCATCTAACTGTGACATCATGATAATTAGGTTGAATATTATCTTTCATCTTATTTCACCTCGCATTTAATAATTACATCAAGTATTATATATATAAAGAATAGACGTGTCAAGCAAAACACTTTCATTTTATTTTTATCTTACAGGCCTCCTTTTGCCTTGAAAACACATAGTCCATATGGTATACTTTTTAAGAATATTTGAGGAGAAAAATATGCAATCCTGGGTAATCGACAAAGCAAAATCAATATCACTAAAACAAGAGGAACAAGAAGAAGTAAATTTAAGAACTCACGCAAGAGTTAAAATTGCTAGAGCTTCCCTTTGCCAAAGCGATATTGCTATCTATCAAGAAAAACTTGGAAAGCTTCCAATTATCCCATCAAGAAGTGCTCTTGGCGTTATCTCTGAATCAAAATTAAAGTCATTAAGTAAAGGCCAAAGAGTTTATTTATCTCCATATCAAAAATCAACTGAAAAACCATTCGATATCGTAGGAAAAGATACTAATGGTTACCTATCAGATTTCTGTGTTGTTCCAAACGAAAATATATACATTGTACCTGAGTCAATTCCAGATGAAGATTTCACTTTCATCGAAGAAATTGCTATGGCTATAAAGACTACGTCTTTAATTGGACTAAAACAAACTCATTACATTGCACTTTTTGGAGCTACAACTTTCAATATAATTTTGGGTCAATTAGCTCTTTATTATCAAGCTATTCCAATCATTGTTGACTCAAATGTTGATGCCCTTTCTTTAGCTGAACAATATGGCATTTATTACACTATAAATTCAACAAAAGACAACGTTCTAAATAAGATTGTTGAAATCACTTCCGGCAACCTTGTTGAACACATTGTAGTAGACACAGATTATTATACAGATATCAATATAGATTTATTAAATATGGCAAACACACACGGAAGAATTGCCTTTGTTGGTTATGATACAACACTAGATAAATTAAAAATCAATGCTCACTACATTATTTCAAAGGGATTAAGTATCTTTGGTATCAATGATGGATACGGCGAAATTGAGCCAGCTATCAATATGTTAGCAACTGAAGTTGTTGATGTTTCTGGGCTTTTAGAAAATATGTACGACTTTAGTGAGGTCGAAACAGCATTCACGACCCTATCAGCAAAGAAACACCCATTGAAAAATATCGTTAGATGTTAAAAAAATACGGATGCAATCAAGCATCCGTTTTGTTTATATTTTTATAATTTAAATCTTTCCTAATTTTTTCAAATATTCTGGAAGAACTTTTTCGAACTCTACACCATACCAGTGCATGTCTTTATCTTCAATTGTCAAAGCTACGCTTTGTCTTGTAATATCTGCAGCAATTGTTGCAGCATCAAGAAGCGATTTGCCATTTAAAAGCGCACCAACAAAAGACGAAGAGAAAACATCTCCTGTTCCATGGAAAGATTGTCCTATTTTTTTATGTAAATAATATGATGTTTTATCATCCTCAGAACTATATACACAAACACCAACTTCATCCTCAGCAAAGCTAACACCTGTTAATATAACATTCTTAGCACCAATTTTTACTAATCTACGAACTAAGCCTTCAATATATTCTTTATCGTATCCTGTAAGTTTGCACTCTTCATCTAATAAATATGCTGCTTCTGTTAGATTTGGAAGGATAACATCAGCCTTTGCACACAATTTAGCCATATATGATACAAAAGATTTATCAAAACCAACATATAATTTGCCATTATCTCCCATAGCTGGATCTACAATTAGAGGCGCATCCTTCTTTAGAGTTGTGTTTACGATATTTAAAATGTATTCAATTTGCGATTTATTTCCAATATATCCAGTATAAATTGCATCAAATTTAACATTGATATCATTCCAATGTTTGTTGATTAAAGGTAAATCCTCAGTTAGGTCTCTAAATGTGAATTTCCCAAAACCAGCAGCTGTATGTGTAGATAGTACAGCAGATGGCAATATTGATGTCTCAATTCCGGCTGCAGAAATAATTGGTAATGCTACCGTTAGAGAGCATTGACCTACGCATGAAATATCTTGGATACTTAAAATTCTCTTGTTCATAGCACAAATTATAACATAAAAAACTCCATTTTTCGCCTAAAATATATAGTTTTTTTGCACAGCGACTATATTTTTAGAAATTATGTATGTATAATTAACCTTAGAAATAACTAAAAAATATAACTTCAAAGGAGTGCTATATGGAAATTACAGACATCCAAATTAGACTTGTGACAAAAGCCACAGAAACCGGCAAGTTAAAAGCTGTAGCATCAATTGTTATTGACGAAGCTTTTGCAATCCACGATATCAAGATTATCGATGGCAAAGATGGTGTTTTTATTGCTATGCCTAGTAGAAAAACTCCTGATGGTACTTTTAGAGATATTGCTCATCCTATTAATACTGAAACACGTACAATGGTTTGCGACAAGATCTTAGAGGCTTTCAAGAAAGAATCTGGTGAACAATAATAACATTAGAGTTCGAAAATTTACGCTAAGGCAACTTAGCGTAATTTTTTATAATCAACCTTCCCTATTTGAGTTAATGGAATATTATCTAAAGGAATAATCTTTGATGGCATAGAATATTTCAATAACTTCTTAGAAATTATATCTTTAATCTTATTTTCAAGCGCATCTGAATATTCATAACCTTTATTCAATTGGACATACAAGACAATTATTGGTTTTGTATCTTTTTCGCCTTGTACAGCACAAGAAATTTTAATTTCTTCAATATTATTTACAATCTCTTCTATTTCATTTGGGAATACATTAATTCCAGAAATCTTAATTAGGCGCTTTTCTCTTTCTTTGAAATATACGTGGCCTGTTTCATCAACATAACCAATATCTCCCGTATTGAGCCAAATATCGCCGTTAATTTCGCAAAGAACATCTTTATTTAAAGATGTATCATAATAACTCTTCATTAATGTTTGAGACTTAATATATATATGCCCAACAGTATTTGCTAAAACTTTATTATTCTTGTCATCAAGAATCATTACTTCAACCCCATCTAAAGGCACACCAATTGATCCTTCTTTTTGATTTGATTGAAGATTAATCATAATTACGCCAGCTTCAGTTGAGCCATATCCTTGAGCAACCTTCATTGGGTTATTATATTTAGCACAAGCTGCTTCGAACTTTTGCTTAATATTTTCATCTAACTTATCCCCGCCTACAAACACATCAACAAGTTTCTTTAGCCATGGTCCTTTAAATAAAGGATGGTTAACTAATTTTCTGCACATATTTGGAACAGCAGAAATCATAGTAACTGGTCTAAACATCATTAAGTATATTGCGTATGTTGAACTAAATTTTGGCATCAAGATAACTTGTGCTCCATAAGATAGAGTTGTATGCATGCAAACGCCAAGTCCAAACACATGGAATATAGGCAAAGCCATTAACATACCTTGCTTATCTGAGCTTACTTCTTTTTCGTATGCTGCAGAATACATATTGTATGCCATCTTGTTATATGCGATGTTTGTTTGGCAAGCTGTCTTTGAATTTCCCGTAGTTCCAGATGAATGCATGTAAATTGCCACATCATCACCTTTCACTTCAATAGGCGATACGTCCCCTGGCTTAATTTTAGAGTATTTAACAATGTTTTTAGTGTATTTAATATCTTTGATATTATGATAGATATATCCAAAATAGAATGGTCTATAAAAGGCTGGAAGATAATCTAGTGCACTGCATATAATTACATTTGTATCGATGTTATTAAATATTGTGTAATTCTTAATAAATTCATCGAACATAATAAAGCACTTTGGCTTATGTTCTTTATAGATTGCATATAGAGTTTCGTCCTTTACTAAAGGATGTAAAACATTGGCAATAGCTCCAATCTTATTAATGGCATAGAAAGATATAATAGCGTTTGGGATATTACCTAAACAGATAACTACGTTATCCCCTTTCTTTATACCTATTGATTGAAGATATGAAGCAATCTTATCTACTTCTTTTATAAAGGTTTTTCTATCGATAGCTTTTCCATAGAAATTAAGCATCTTGTTTGTCATAGGCAAACAAGACGTTCTATTTATCATATAGTCATACATCGATAGATTGAAATTTTCCATTATAGTTTAGCTAGTAAAGATCCTTCTTTTATTTCCAATTTATCTTCTTTAAATCCAAGTAAGCACCATGTAACTGCTTTAGAGATAACAAAAGCAACTATCATAGCAACTGCTGTATCACTTAAGAAATGCTTACCCATAGAAATTCTAGATAATGCTACACATAGAGCAAATACACAAATAATTGGGTAATACAAATAATTCTTTCCCTTAAATAAATCTATCTTCTTTAGATATGGGATAACAGCAAATAAAGCAACAACCATCGCAGTATGACCAGATGGCATTGAATCTCCGCCTGTTCCCTTTTTGTACCAAGGAGTAAATGAGCCTTGTTGCATTAATAAATCTTCAAATCTTGTTCTTTCAATGACTTCTTTTAGAAGTGCTGTTGCGATAACTATTAAAGCAACAGATATAACAATAACAAGCATTTCTTTTTTTTGAGACAAGAATGTTTCTTTATTTTTATCTTTTAGTACATAGAATAAATATCCAGCAAGCAAAGCCCCAATTGCGAAAGCAATTAAGTATTTGAAGATACCATCCATAAATGTTTCTACTACATCTTCAAACATTAACATACCAGAAACAAATGCGCCTACTGCATAAATTGATGCCATTAAATATTTCTCTACTTTATTTTCTTTAGCTAATGCTAAAACAAACAATGCTACGCATACATACATAGTTGCGTAATATACAGGCATTTTTGCGATAGCAGCAACAAAGAAATTCAACCAGTTGTTGTCACTGTAAATATTATCCGAAAATCTAAAATCAAATTTAGTACCAAGAATTAGCAATACAATTGCAATAATAATCACCGCTAAGTCTTTTAGTTTATTCTTTAATAACTCCATTTTCTCTCCTTTCGAATTATTATTACTATACGTTGTATATTGTATCATAATTCTTTAAATATTTATATATAAATAAAATAAAGGGCTCCCTTTCGAGAGCCCTTAAGATTCATTTTTTGAATTAAGCAAATAACTTGAAGAATTCTGTGTACTTTAATGTTGTTGCTTCATATGGAATCTTTTCTGTCTTATCATATGAATATTCGTTCATGTAAGAGTTATTGATAGCAATACCATTTACCTTTAATGAACCAAGATTTAAGTTCATAACATAAGATTCCTTAATACCGATATAACGGATGAAACCATTTTCCCATACACCAATATCGAAAGATAATTCCTTGAAGTCAATAGATACACCCTTAGCGCCCATATTGCCAGCTAATTGATATTCCATAACCTTCTTGTAACCTTCAATAGCAGATTCGTTTGTAACATCAACTGTGATTGTGAATGTGTAGCAATCTCCACTCTTTGTTACCTTACCTGACTTTGATTCAGATGTAACTGTCTTTGATGTAACATCATATGACCAAATCTTTGTAAAGTCTGTAGCCTTCTTTTCGATATATTCGTCCAAATCTGCATAAGTTTCTGTCTTTCCCCAACCCTTAACGATTTGGTTGCCATTTTCATCTTCTTTAACCTTACCATCTAATCCTCTATACTTGATAGGACCAGCGCCTAAATCTTCTGTATAGTATTCTTCTGCCATATTTGTAAATCCATAAGAAATACTTCTAGCAAAATATTTAACATTTGAATCTGATGCCTTACCAACTCTAATCTTCATTGATTGAACACCTTGGTTAACAGAGATAGCTGAAATCTTTGTTGCAACACCGCCCTTTAGACAGATATTTGCAGCATATTCAGCATTATCATAGTTTTCTAAAGCAGCATTTAGCATATCAAGTGGAGTCATATTCTTGTTGACTTCTTTTGTTGCTGTAACGCCTGTTGGCATTGTATTACCAATAATACCTTGGTATTCAGCATTTTCTAACTTTGCACTGAACATTGGTAGAATTACAAATACAACTAAAACTACTGCGATTGCTAAAAAAGCAACAACTGAACCGATAGAGATACCGGCAACTGCGCCCTTGCTTAATTTCTTCTTTCCGCCTTTTCCAGCTGCAGGCTTTTTAACTGCCTTACCTTTCTTAGCTGGTCTTTCATCCTCGAATTCGTCATCTTCTTCATCATCGATAACATCTTCATCATCAAGGATTTCGTCATCGTCGTCTAGTACTTCTTCATCTTCTAGGATTTCGTCTTCGTCTAGGATTTCTTCTTCGATTTCATCTCTTTTTTTCATAATTAGACTCCTCACCTTTTTATTTTTAACATTAAGTATTTTATTATATACGCACACAAAAGGCAAGCAAAATATTTTTCAAGCCCCATTTGGTGCATCTTATATCCTATAAATTACATAAGTTTCTAAAAGTAATCTTAAACAAAGGTACACTAAGGCACTAATCTTTAGGTTTGACAATGCACATTTTCTTTCGTAAAATATACGTGTATTAATTTAGGAGAGAACTATATGAGTATTTTAATTACAACAGAAGCAACAGCCGATTTTCCAGAGTCTCTAACAAGAGATGACATCAAGATTATCCCTATGGGATACACAGTCAATGGCGTTGGTTATGATGGCATTACTGAAAAACTAACTCCACATGAATTCTACGAAGCTGTTTCAAAAGCAAAAACCGCATCAGATTTACCACAAACTTCTCAAGTAACAGAATATGTTGCTGAAGAGTTTTTCTCAAAATATTTAGAAGAAGGATATGACATTATTCACCTTGCTTTATCTAGTCATTTATCAGGCACAATTGAGCAAGAAAAGATGGCTGCAAAAGCTTGCCTTGAAAAGTATCCAGATAGAAAGGTAACAGTTATCGATTCACTATCTGCTTCTTTCGGTCAAGGGTTAATGGCATATTATGCATCATTAAAGAATCAACAAGGTGTTTCTTATGAAGATCTTGTAAATTATATTGAAAAGGATTTAAAGCTAAACATCAATCATTTATTTGCGATTGATGACTTAAATCACTTATGCAGAACAGGTCGTGCTACTAAGAACGAAGCATTTTTAGGAACTGCTCTTCATATTAAGCCAGTTTTATATATTCCAAACGATGGTTCACTAGTTCCATATACAAAAGTTATTTCTCAAAAGAAAGCAATTAAGACTTTAATTGAGACAATGCAAAAGAATGCAGTTAAGCCTGGCAAAGATATTTTAGTAGGCGTTGGCGCTGCTGATGCTCCAGAAGATAGAGCTTTTTTAAAGAAATTAGTTGAAGATTTAGGATATCAAACAGTTGAATTCGACGTTGGCCCAGTAATTGGTACACACGTTGGTAAAGGTATGATTGTTGTTATCTATCTTGGTTCTAACAGAGAAGATATTCTTAAATAATAATAATTGAAAATAATAAAAATTGGAGCAGTTCGAAACTGCTCCATATTTTTTACTTTAATAAACTTATTTATTAGTTAACTTTTGTTACCCAACCAAATGTATCTTCTTTTGTTCTGTTTTGGATACCTGTGATTTCATCATATAAGAATTGAGTAATCTTACCCATTTCACCATTGTTGATAACCATATCTCTTCCATGGTAATGTAATACACCAACTGGAGAAATAACAGCTGCTGTACCAGAACCGAAGCTCTCGTTTAATCTGCCTTCGTTGTAAGCCTTTTCGATTTCATCCATAGAAATTCTTCTCTCTTCAACTGGCATATTGTGAGCCTTTAGAACTTCGATAACAGATCTTCTTGTAATACCTGGTAAGATTGAACCAACTAATGCTGGAGTTACAACTACACCATCGATTACGAAGAACATATTCATTGAACCAACTTCTTCAACATACTTATGTTCAGCAGCATCTAACCATAGACATTGATCATATCCCTTCTTGTTAGCTTCTTCGCCACCTAGTAATGAGCAAGCATAGTTACCCATACACTTAGCTTCACCTGTACCACCGATAGCAGCACGAACATAGTGTTCTTCAACTAAAATCTTAGTTGGTTGTAAGCCATGAGCATAGTAAGAACCAACTGGTGATAAGATAATGAAGAATTTATAAACGTGAGATGCATGAACACCAAGTACTGGTTGGTCAGCGATCATTGTTGGTCTAATGTATAGAGCTGTTCCCTTAGCTGTTGGGATCCAATCCTTTTCGATCTTTAATAATTCAAATAAAGCTTCTTTAACTTTTTCTGAATCGAAAGTAGGCATACAAAGTCTCTTTGCTGAGTTGTTCATTCTTGTGAAGTTATCGTCAATTCTGAAAACTGTAATTTCACCCTTGTCGTTCTTGTAAGCCTTAGCACCTTCGAAAATACCTTGAGCATAGTGTAGAACGTTTGAAGCTGGTGACATTGCAAATGGTTCAAATGGACGGATTTCGATTTCGCCCCAAGCACCATCTTTGTATTCCATTAATAACATATGGTCAGTAAAATACTTACCAAATCCTAAATTGGAAAAA
>JAEEWC010000140.1 GCA_016287155.1 Clostridia bacterium
AAATTCTTAAAGCTTCCAGATGGCAAATATAGGGTAACAGTTAAGGTATCACTACTTGCTATGAGATACTGGGCACTTCAATATGTTGATGTTGTTAAAGTAATCGCGCCAAAAGAATTAAAAATGGATATCAAAAACGAACTAGAAAAAGGGCTTAAAAACTATCAATAATCTAATCATATTTAAATCCTTTCGATGGAATATGGGCCATAAAAGTGGCTCATATTTCTCAAAAAGCTCTTGTGTTTTAGAAAAAACGAAAACCACAACATCTTGTGTTTAATCTTGTCAAAACCTTAAATATATAGTAATATATATAGTGCTGGAGGGTGAATTATGGAAATGAAATTTAAAGCTTACAAAGATTATGAATTAAATGTTTACGTTTGGGACGAAGTTAAAAGTCCAAAAGCAGTTGTACAAATCGCACACGGAATGGCAGAAGACGCAGCAAGATATGAAGACTTTGCTAAGTTTTTAAACAGTAATGGCTATATCGTTTTAGCAGACGATCATAGAGCTCATGGTAAGACCGCCAACGGCGAATTAGGTATCGTACCAGAAGGCGGCGATTGCTACTTCGATACAATTGAAGATATGGCTCTTTTGACAGATTATGCAAAAGAAAAATATAAACTACCAGTGATTTTGTTTGGTCACTCATATGGATCATTCTTATCACAAGGCTATATAGAAAAGTATTCAGATAAAATCGCATCAGTTGTTCTTTGCGGTTCAGCAAAGATGGATACATCAGATGCTAAGTTAGGTGGAATGGTAGCTAACCTACAAAACTCATTATTTGGACCAAATAAGCCAGCTAAATTTATTGCTAATCTTTCATTTGGTAATTATGAAAAACCATTTAAAGAAGAGCATAGAAAATTTGCTTGGGGTTCAAGAAATGTTGAATCATGTGAAAAATATAATGCTAATCCAATGTGTGGTTTCATACTATCAATCGGATTCTATAAATCTTTCTTCAATGGCTTAAAGCAAATCTACGGAGATGCACCAAAGTCAATTAGAGCAGATTTGCCAATCTACATTATCTCTGGAGATAAAGATCCAGTAGGCGGAATGGGAGTATTGGTAAAGAATCTATTCGAGATGTATAAATCATTGGGCTTTAATGTTGAGATGAAGTTATACGAAGGTGCTCGTCATGAAATTCTTAACGAGTTAAATAACCAAGAAGTTTATCAAGACGTATTAAAGTTTTTTGAAGCAAATAACAAATAAAGGATAGATAAATGGCAGAGAGTTATGGAGCTAAAGACCTTGAGGTTTTAGAAGGTCTTGAGCCGGTTCGAGAAAGACCGGGTATGTATATCGGAACGACAGGTTCCAAAGGTATGCATCATATTCTATGGGAAATTGTTGACAACAGTATCGATGAAATATCAAATGGATATGGCGATACGATTGACATAGAAATTTTTGAAGATAATTCAATTTCAGTTCAAGATAATGGTAGAGGTATACCAGTAGATATTCACCCTAAACATAAAGTTCCGGGTGTTTATCTTGTATTCACAAAATTACACGCTGGCGGTAAGTTCAATAATAAGAACTATAGTTTCTCAGGTGGTCTACATGGTGTAGGTGCATCTGTTACAAACGCTTTATCTGCTTGGACTAAAGTTCAAATCTGGAGAGATGGACAAGAATATCAAGTTGAATTCTATTCACCAGAAGTTAACGGAAAAGTAAAGAGCGGTATCATCAAAAAAGAATTAACATCAAAGCCATGCCTAGATAAGAAGAAGAGAGGAACAAGAGTTACTTTCTTACCAGATGAAAGAATCTTCAAAAATGAAAAATTTGATTTTGAAGTAATTAGAAAGAGAATTAAAGACTTAGCATTCTTAAATGCTGGATTAAAAATTTCTGTTACAGATTATAGACAATTATCTGAAAACGGAAAGCCAAAATCTAAGTCTTACTGCTACAAGGGTGGTCTTACAGATTTCGTTCAATATCTAAATGAAGGTAAGACAGTTTTATATCAAACACCAATCACAATTGAGAAAAAGCAAGATAACTTCTATGTGTCACTTTCAATGCAATTAACCGATACATATAGCGAAAATATTTACAGTTATGTAAATAATATCCCTACAACAGAAGGCGGTACACACGAGGTTGGATTTAAGTCAGCTTTAACAAAAGCTCTTAATGAATTTGGTAGACAAAAGAACTTAATTAAAGACAAACAAGATAACTACATCGGTGAAGATTTTAGAGAAGGATTGACAGCTGTTTTATCTATCAAGATGCAAAATGTTCAATTCGAAGGACAAACAAAAACAAAGCTTGGTAACCCTGAAGCAAGAACAATTGTTGAAAATCTTTTAACTGATGCTATAAAAGACTATCTAAACAATAAAGCAAAGAAAGATGTTATTGATGCTATCTTTGCAAAAGCAGCCTTAGCTTTAAAGGCTAGAACAAAATCTGCAGAAGCAAAAAACATCGCAAGAGCAATTAAATCTAACACATCATCACTT
>JAEEWC010000141.1 GCA_016287155.1 Clostridia bacterium
ATGCAATTGCACACAATCTTGAATATTTGGCTTTCACGGATCATTGCGATAGAGATTGCTTATTCTCACCTCTTCACAAGGACAAGATTAGACAAATAGACCTAGACGCTTGCATGAATGAAATTCGCGCTCTAAAGGAAGAATATAAAGGCAAGATCGATATTGCCGTAGGTATTGAATGTGGCTATATGAAAAACGCGGTTCCTTTATATGTTGAAGATTTAAATAAACATCCAACAGATATAACCATCAACTCTATTCACTTAGTTGATTATACGGATTGTTATTTCAAGGAATTCTTCGATGGTAGAGAAAAGGCTGAAGCATATATGATGTATGCACAAGCTATCTATGATAGTTTGTTTGTTCCATACCACTATGATGTTATTGCTCATATTGGTTATGTTTCAAGAAAAGCTCCATATGAAGATAAGATGTTTAGATATAGTGATATGAAAGATATTTTAGATTCAATTCTAAAAACTATCATTGAAAAAGGGAAAGCGCTTGAAATTAATTCACATGCTCAAAACACAGGAGACTTCACTCTTCCAAATCTTGAGATTATAAAAAGATATAAAGAATTAGGCGGAGAATTATTAACATTCGCTTCTGATGCTCATAAAAAAGAAGTTCAATGCTATCTATACGATGATGTATGCGAAAGATTAAAATCTCAAGGATTCAAATATTTATTTAAGTATTTGGAACACAACCCAATTGCCGTCAAGATTTAATCATCTTATATTTTTTTACCTTATACCATTAAAATGATGGCTAAAATGCATTGATTTACCATCAAAATAATGGTATTATATATTCAAAAGGAGACAGCTAATGGAAAGTATCAAATATGCCATCCCAGATTACGCAACTGCAAAAGATATAAAACGAGTACGAAATCTTTTGAATTTAACACAAAAAGAGTTCGCTTCTCTCGTCGGCATATCAAAACCAACTATAGAACGATGGGAAGCATCAACTAACAAAATCACTGGACCTATAGTGTTTTTGTTGTATATTTTAGAACACGATATAGAGTATTTAGATAGAATCAAATTGCCTAAAAAAAATAAACCTCTTCGCCTCTTTTATATGCGAGCACAAACAATTTGTACGCTTATAGATGTGAATCCATTAAAGCAAGAAATTGAAATAAAGAATTATACTAATGACGTTATGTCTAAGGCTTTCGGCAACAATGAACATCCAAGTTATGAAGACTATTTAGAATTTTTAAAAAGTAGATGTTTCCCAGAAACTCGAGATAAACTGAAATTGGTTTTAGCCGATTTAGATCTTCCATTCTACGATCCTTTTTTAATTATTAAAAAGACTGAGGGAAGAATGGCCGAAGATGATTATTGGATAAAAATCGAGGAATAAATTATGATAGAGTTATTTGAACAAGATATAAAAACAAATGATAGACAATCTTCAAAGGGAAACCAATTGAAGTGGAAGAAGAATAACACATGGTATAAAGCTGACTATTCTGGATACGAAGGGCTAAGTGAATTTGTTGTTTCAGAACTCCTAAAATTATCAAGCCTTAAAAAGTCCGAATATGTCTCATACAATCCGATTGAAATTAGTTATAAGTCAAATATTTTCAACGGGGTTGCTAGCGATAACTTTTTGCGTGATGGATGGCAAATAGTTACATTAGAAAAGTTATTCTTAAATTATTACGGGAAAAGTTTAAACACAGCACTATGGACAATCTCGCAAACAGAAGAGCGCTTAAAATTTTTAGTCCAAAATGTTGAAATGATTACCGGGCTACGAGAATTTGGAAAATATATGAACAAAATTCTTACAATCGATATGTTGTTTTTAAATGAAGACCGCCATACTCATAATCTAGCCGTACTAATGAATGAAAAACAAGAATTTGATTATTGTCCAATTTTTGATAATGGCGCCTCTTTGCTGGCAGACACAAAAATGGACTACCCAATGAACATGAATGTTTATAATTTGATGCCTACTGTAAAAGCGAAAACTTTCTCTACTGATTTTCTAGAGCAAGCTGAAATATCTGAGATGTTATATCACAACAACATTACTTTCTATTTTACGAACAATGACGTTTCTAGTATTTTATCTAGCACAAAAGCAAATATATATCCTATAGAAGTCCGAAATAGAGTTCAAACCATCATTTTCGAACAAATGCGTAAATACTCATATTTATTTTCAAAAAGATAATCAGTATATTATAGAAACAAGACTGCTCGACAAGCAGTCTTGTTTTCTTATTGTTGTTTTATATTAAACTTCTTCGATTGTTTGTTCTGGTTGAACTACTAAGAATGCTTCACCGCCAGCAAGGCATACCATCTTAACAGCATTTGGAGTAAACTCGTTAGCATATACCTTGAACTTCTTATCTAGCTTCTTGCCTTCTGTGATGCTTAAGAAATTAGAATTTGCTGGTCCAAGTCCTAGTTCTCTTACCTTATCAATATCGATAACATCTCCACTCTTGAAGTTCTTTGCTAAATCATCGATTGATAGATTTGTCTTAATAAATCTTTCTTGATATTCATTATCTTCTACCATTTCGATTAATTGTGCAGCAAAATTGTCTGGATATTCTTTTACAGCATCTAATGTTACTGACTTTTGTACTAAGTAGTCATAACCCTTACATTCAACTGTTGTAAATCCATCTACTGTTAATTGAGAAGCAAAGTCTTCTGGTGTGTATTCCTTCTTACTAATTACTAAGCTTTCCATCATTAAAGTGATTAATTCTTTAACCTTTCTTGCAGATACCTTTGAACGAACGTTAATCATTGTAGGTAATTCAACAAGACCCTTTCTATGTCCACAGTCTGTATGGTGGAAATATCTCTTATCGATTGATTCTGGATCAACAGCTAAATAAACCTTTAGAGTCTTACCGTTGATAACCATACGGCAAATATTAATTCTACCTTGGTTGAAGTTTTCTCTATGACGAGATATTCTATCGTGAACACCATAAGATAATAATTCGTTCTTAATATCTGAATAGAATCTCTTAATATCTTCATCAGCTACACGAAGTCTCATCTCAAAGCTCATCTTTGGCTTGATTCTTAATTCTTGATCAGCGGTTGCGATCCAATCATCTTCTTGAGCATAATCTTCAGCGATTTGAGCATTGTTATCTTCAATCTTCTTATCTTCTTCTACTTGTTCGAAGTAGTTACCGCCATCTGTTGTTGGCTCTTCTTGTGCCTCAACTTGTGGAGCTGGTTCTTCAGCTTGTAAAGGTTCATCTGTTTCTTGGATAGGAACTGTTACCGCAGTTGTACCAGCTGGAACTACATCAAACATTAATCCCTTTAGCATATCAGCGATATACTTTAGAGTCTTATCGATGCCATCTAATCTCTTATCCATGCTTTGATTCAATTTAAGTTGAGCTGCCATGAATTCTGCAAAACGCTCATCTAAAACTGCTTCAACTTTTTCTTGCTTTTGTTGAGGAACTTTTTCTTCAACAACTTCTTCAACAGCAGCTGGAGCAGCGTGCTCTTTCTTATTCTCTTCTGCGATTAATTGTTCTTTTTCTTCAGGGGCTTCTTCCTTTTCTTCTTCAGCTACAGGAGCTTCTTCTTCCTCTTG
>JAEEWC010000142.1 GCA_016287155.1 Clostridia bacterium
ACTTACAAGCGCTTGACTATTTTGATATTATTTGATAATTTTAAAGTGATAGGAAGCATATAAACGTTTGGTTAATCCATTCGGCTGGAGCGCATTTTTATAATGGAGATCTCTTGGCACCGCTCCTATTTTTTTTGTTTATATTTCCATGGCAAAATTGTAGTAAATTTATCCTTGAAATCGACTCTTTTTCGCTTTTCAATATACATCGGTTTTGGGTCTTTTGGATTTGGATTCGGACTAACCTTTTCATATCCTCTTTTAGTTAGGCCCTTTGAATGCGAAGTTTTTCTATATATAAAACCATCCTTTGGTGTTTCTATTTTTGCATAACCTTCTATTAACGCAGGATGTTTACTTTTCTTATAAATCCTAAAATGTGGGAAAATTGACATATTTGCTTAGCTCCTTACATGTTCTAAGCATATTTTCATATTTCTATAAGAAAGCGTCAATCAATATTTAAAAATTGCCGTTTTTATGGGTCGATTTTGGGACATCTTGCGCTTTTTCTTTTGTTTTTTTCGGAATAAGGCCAGACTATCGCCTGACCTTACTGTAGAGAGTAATCTTCATTTTTTTAGTCATCTTCATCTGCGCTACAATTAGCTGTCCAAGAAGTATCTAATGGAATAACTAATTTCTTTACACTCGCTTTATTATATGTGAACCACTTTTGATAATCATTTTGAGATCCATATGTTACGATACCAAACTTACCTCTCCATAGATTATCTGTATGGTATGAACAGAATAATCCTGAATTCCAAATAGTAATTGTTTGATGTTGCTTTTCATAATATACAGATGTACCACCTGCTGCAGATAGATTCTTTCTTCCATTCTCTAGAGCTTCTGAATCATTAGATATATTTACATTGAATTCTATTGTGTATAGGCCTTTGTCTGCATTATATGTAACCTTACCATTAACAAGAGTGTCTGCATTAATTAATGCGTTATCTATTTCATCGTATCTTACTCTTACATGCTTGAATTCATTATATGTATCCATTGTATAAATCTTTGGCGCATGCTTTTTGCCAGACTTTGCCATCTTTGAATAGATAATTGGTGATTTATCTGTTAAGAAGTCTTCTATACACGTTTCAGATAAAGATTCTGAACCACCATGTCTTTTATATATTGTATTACCTCCATCGCTTGTATATCTTTCTTCAGAAGATTCCATAACGCCCTTTATGATAGAGTTTGCAGTTGGATCATATGTGTAGTTTTGGAAGAACCACTTACTGCCATCTTTAACAATATATTCTCTAGAATATGCATAGCTATCTAAATTGCTTCCAATCAAAACGCCGGCCTTACCAAAAGCAATGCTTGCATAATAATCTATAGCCATAAGATTCTCGTTTGCTAGGTTATATAAATATGAGATAGTCTCTAAAACATCTCTATCTTCAGATAAATCATCAGACTCAGCATTTAGTTTTAAAATCTTGCTTTCATCAACACTTGTTGAAGATGCTACTACGCTAGCCGTAGGAGCTACGCCTAAATCATCAAAAGAAATATCATATTCAGTAGCTGCATCTAAAGGATCTTTTGAACAACCAACTAAAGATATAACAATAACACTAATTAATAGGATAGATATAAACAAAAAATAACTTCTTTTCATCAAAACCTCTTGAGGATTATTATACACTATTGCATAAAAAATCCTCCTATTGTTCGAATAGGAGGAGATTTAGTATTGTAAAATTTTTGTATCCTATGCTGATAATTGAATATCTATGTTTCCTGTTGATGTTTCAATTTCACATAAAGGACCTGCTGTGTATGGTACATGAATTGTTCCTGTTGATGATTTTGCCATAAATTGTCTTGGGCTTTTTACTGTACCTTTAATGTTACCTGTTGATGCTGTAAACTTCATGCCTCCAGTTGAATCTATATCTGTAAGTTTGATGTTACCCGTTGTTGTTGAAACATTTAAATCACCATCTACGATAAAGTTTGTCATTTTAACATTTCCTGTCGTTGCAGATAGATTTGATGATGGAGCATTTACATTTTCAATTTCAACATTACCAGTTGTTGCTTGTGCATTGAATTCGCTTAAAACATTCATATTCTTGATTTTTACATTTCCTGTTGTTGCTTCAACATTTAATTTGTTAACTTCAGCTAATTCTTCAGAAACACAATTGCCAACGCTTGTATTTACCTTTAGAGAATCGTATGCATCCTTTGGTAGATAAATTGTTACTTTTAGGTTAGCAAATACAAACCATTTCTCTATTTGCTCAAGATTGTCTACTTGAGTGATTATAAGTGTATTATCCTCAACTTTTACTTCATGATATAACTTCTCTAGTTCTTGACACTCTACCTTTGCCTTGCCATCGCTTGCTTTCTTGAAAAGCACATCGCTTGATTCTAAGTTAATATTTATATTATCGAAATCTTCTACTTCATATTCCTTTGAAATATAATCTGGTGTAAAGTATCCATCTTGATATCCCTTCCAGACTAGATATCCGCCAACTCCAACCAATACGATAGCGATTACTACAATTATAGCTATTGCCTTTTTCATATTACTCACCTCTTGTTAGAATTTTCTTTTTTATAGATAACAAAACTCTCTTTGTTAATCTAAATGATCCCTTTGTTG
>JAEEWC010000143.1 GCA_016287155.1 Clostridia bacterium
CCCGGAGGTCGCAGGTTCGAAACCTGCCCCCGCACCCAAAATTTGGCGGCGTAGCTTAGTTGGTCTAGAGCACCCGGTTCATACCCGGGGGATCGTAAGTTCGAATCTCACCGCCGCTACCAAATTTAATAAGTCGTTAAGATAATTAACGGCTTATTTTTATTATTTTACATATTCTTTATAATAATAAAAAAATATTGCGCATATATGTTTTACAAATTTTTAACAATTTGATAGTATTATTCTTACGTTTTTATGTTAAATAAATAACAAAAAAATATAAATATAGCGTCAGATTATAAAATTTTTGGAGGTTACTTATATGGGACAAATTGAAAAAACAACAGTTCCTTTTAATGGCACACCTGAGCAAGAAGCACAATTAAGAGCTAAGCTACAAGAAATCAAGAAGATTGACGGTGGAGAAATGATTGCTCTTCAACAAGCTCAAGAAATTTACGGCTACCTTCCAATTGAAGTTCAAAAGATTATCGCAGAAGAATTGAATGTATCTCTAGAGAAATTATATGGAGTTACTACTTTCTATGCGCAATTCAAGTTGAACCCAAAAGGAAAGCGTCATGTATCTGTATGTTTAGGTACAGCATGTTATGTTAAAGGTTCACAAGCCGTTATCGACAAATTCTCAGAATTATTAGGCATTCCAGTTGGTGGATGTACAGAAGATAGAGAATGGTCTTTAGAAGCATGTCGTTGTATCGGCTGCTGCGGACTAGCACCAGTTGCTACTGTTAATGACGAAGTATTCGGTAATTTAACAGAAGACAAGGTAGCAGACATCATTAAGAAATATACACAAATTGATGAAGCTATCGAAGAAGTAACAAAGGAAAACTAGTTGGAGGTCAAAATGAAAACTATTAAAGATATTGAAGCAATCAAAAAGCAAATGTGCGATATAGTTGAATTTAGAGACAATCAACTAACAAAAGAAGAAAGAATCGCCAAGAATATTAAATATAGACATACTGTTTTAATCTGCGGAGGAACAGGATGTACATCAAATAATTCAAATGAAATTTATAAGAGTTTCCAAGAACAAATCACAACAAAGGGATTAAGCGGAGATGTCCAAATTATTAGAACAGGATGTTTCGGCCTTTGTGCTGTAGGTCCAGTTGTTATTGTTTACCCAGAAGGTTCATTCTATAGTTATGTTAAGCCATCAGACGTAGAAGAAATCGTTTCTGAACACATTTTAAACAATAGACCAGTTGAAAGATTATTATATAAAGAAAAGGCTGCTGCAGATCATCATGCTGCTCCAGCTTTATCTGAAACAAACTTCTACAAAAAGCAACATCGTGTAGCTTTAAGAAACTGTGGTTTAATCAATCCAGAAAATGTAGATGAATATATCGCTCGTGATGGTTACAAGGCTTTAGCAAAAGCTTTAACAGAAATGACACCACAACAAGTTATCGATACAGTATTAGCTTCTGGCCTTCGTGGTAGAGGTGGTGCTGGTTTCCCAACAGGAAGAAAATGGCAATTATGTCATGATGCAAAGGGTGAAGAAAAGTATGTTTGTTGTAATGCCGATGAAGGTGACCCAGGTGCATTCATGGATAGATCTGTTCTTGAAGGTGACCCACACGCTATACTAGAAGCTATGGCTATTGCAGCTTATGCTATTGGAGCACATCAAGGTTACATCTATGTTCGTGCTGAATACCCAATCGCCGTAGAAAGATGTAAAATCGCTATCAAGCAAGCTAGAGAATATGGCTTACTTGGAGACGATATTCTAGGTACAGGTTTCAAATTTGATATTGATATCCGTTTAGGTGCTGGTGCATTCGTATGCGGTGAAGAAACAGCTCTTATGACATCTATTGAAGGCAAGAGAGGTGAACCAAGAGTTCGTCCTCCATTCCCAGCAAACAAAGGTTTATTTGGAAAGCCAACTCTATTAAATAACGTTGAAACATATGCAAACGTTGCTCAAATCATCTTAAAGGGTGCAGAATGGTTCAACTCAGTTGGTACAGAAAAGTCTAAGGGAACAAAGGTATTTGCTTTAGGTGGAAAGATCGTTAATACAGGTCTTGTTGAAGTTCCAATGGGTACAACTCTAAGAGAAATCGTAGAAGACATCGGTGGCGGTGTTCCAAACGGAAAGAAATTCAAGGCTGCTCAAACAGGTGGTCCATCAGGCGGTTGTATCACAGCAGAAAACTTAGATATTCCAATCGATTACGATAACCTAATTAAGATTGGTTCAATGATGGGATCAGGTGGTCTTATCGTTATGGACGAAGATACATGTATGGTAGATATCGCTAAATTCTTCCTAGAATTCACAGTTGATGAATCTTGCGGTAAGTGTACTCCATGTAGAGTTGGTACAAGAAGACTTTTGGAAATGTTAACAAAGGTTACAGAAGGTACAGCTACTCTTGAAGACTTAGACAAGATGGAAGAACTATGCTACTACATTAAAGACAACGCATTATGCGGTCTTGGACAAACAGCTCCAAACCCAGTTCTATCTACTCTAAAGAACTTCAGAGCAGAATACGAAGCTCACATCGTTGAAAGAAGATGTCCAGCTGGCGTGTGCAAGAAGTTAGTAAGATATGAAATCAATGACAATTGTAAGGGATGTACAGCTTGTGCTAGAAAGTGCCCAGTATATGCTATTTCTGGAACAGTTAAAGAAAAGCATACAATTGATCCAAATAAGTGTATTAAGTGTGGTGTTTGCTATCAAACATGTAAGTTCCACGCAATCGAAAAGAAATAGGAGGTAATAGAGATGGTAAATATTAAGATTAATAATCTTCCAATTCAAGTTGAAGAAGGAACAACTATTCTAGATGCAGCTAAAAAGGCTGGAATCAAAATTCCAACTCTATGCTACCTAAGAGATATCAACGCTATAGGTGCTTGCCGTGTTTGCGTAGTAGAAGTAAAGGGTGCAAGATCACTTGTTGCTTCTTGTGTATATCCAGTATTCGAAGGAATGGAAGTATTTACAAATACTCAAAGAGTATTAGAAAGCAGAAAGAAGACTCTAGAATTATTATTATCAGACCATAAGCAAAACTGCTTAAGTTGTGATAGAAATCAAAAGTGTGAACTACAAGCTTTAGCTTTAGAATACAACTGCGATTCATTCAAGTATGAAGGCGAAAAGTCTCATGCTGAATATGATGATTCTACAGCATATCTAATTAGAGATAATTCAAAGTGTATTAAATGTAGAAGATGTGTTGCTGCTTGTGAAAAATATCAATCAGTAGCAGTAATAGGACCAAACGGAAGAGGTTTTGATACACGTATTGGTTGTGCATTTGAAAAGAACTTAGCAGAAACTCCTTGTGTAGGATGCGGACAATGTATTAACGTTTGCCCAACTGGTGCTATTACAGAAAGAAGTGAAATCGACAATGTAATTGCAGCTATTGCAGATCCAACAAAGAGAGTTGTTGTAGGAACAGCTCCATCAGTAAGAGTTGGCCTTGGTGAAGAATTCGGAAGCCCAATCGGAACAAACGTAGAAGGCAAGATGGTTGCTGCCTTAAGAAGAATCGGATTCAACGATGTATTCGACGTAGACTTCACGGCTGATTTAACAATTATGGAAGAAGGAACAGAATTCATCGGAAGATTAAAGAATGGTGGCACACTACCTATGATTACATCTTGTTCTCCAGCATGGATTAAGTTCATCGAACATAACTATCCAGAACAATTAGGTCACTTATCTTCTTGCAAATCACCACAACAAATGTTTGGTGCTGTTGTAAAGACATATTACGCTGAAAAGTTAGGTATGGATCCTAAGGATATCTATGTTGTATCTATCATGCCTTGCGTAGCAAAGAAGTTCGAAAAGACAAGAGATAACCAAGCTGCAGCTGGTGTTCCAGATATCGATGCTGTTCTAACAACAAGAGAATTAGCAAAATTAATCAATAGATTTGGTTTATTATTCAATGAACTTCCAGATGAAGAATTCGATGCTCCTCTAGGAATTGATACAGGTGCTGGTTTAATCTTCGGTGCAACTGGTGGTGTTATGGAAGCTGCTCTAAGAACTGTTTCAGAAGTATTAACAGGAAAAGAAAATGCTGATCCAGATTTCGTTGAAGTAAGAGGAACTCAAGGTATTAAAGAAGCTGAATACGATATTGCAGGAACAAAGGTTAAAGTTGCTGTTGCATCTGGTCTTGCTAATGCAAGAATTTTGATGGATCAAATCAAGGCTGGTACAAGCCCATATCACTTCATCGAAATTATGTCTTGCCCAGGTGGATGTGTAAACGGTGGTGGACAACCAATTAAGGATGCTTACACAAGAAACTTTACAGATATTAAAGCAACTCGTGCTGCAAGTATTTATGCGTCAGACAAAGCTATGAAGCTTCGTAAGTCTCATGAAAACCCAGCAGTTAAAGAATTATATAAAGAATACTTTGGAGAACCAAACAGCCATAAGGCTCATGAAATTCTACATACAAAGTATGCTCCAAGAACAAATTATTAATTGCTAAATTAATAGAAAGTGAAGCCCCAAGCAAAATTGGGGCTTTTTTCATGCCAATAATTTGATATACTATATAGCAGAGAGGTTGTTTTATATGGAAAAAACTCAAAATAAATTATCAATGAAAGAAAAATTGGCGTTTGGTGCTGGAGATATGGCGTCAAACATTTTGTTTGCAACAATTAACTTCTATTTCTTGTATTTTATGATAAATGTTGGTGGATTAAAGCCAGCACTTGCATCAGGTGTATTTTTAGTAGGAAAAGGTTGGGATGCTATTACTGACTACCTAATGGGTAGAATTGTAGATAAAACACAATCAAGATTTGGTAAGCGTAAGGTTTATATGTTGTTTGGTGTAATCCCATTTGTTATTTCATTCGTATTAATGTGGATGGTTCCAGCAACAAATACACAAGCACTTTTATTCTTGTTCTATACAGCAATGTACATTTTGTATTGCACAACATGGACTATTATTTATATTCCATACAATACATTAGCTCCAAATATGACAAAAGATTATGATGAAAGAACAACTCTAAATAGTATTAGAATCATCATGGCAAATTTAGGTCTTATTATGGGTGCTGCAGTATTTGCACTACTTGCTGATGGCGAAACAAGTATTTTATATGGAGTATTTATCAAGAATAATTCTCAATTAGATAGTGCAAAGTATGCATATATCGTAGCCGCTGCAATCTTTGGAGCCATTGCGCTTGTTGTTTGGTTATTATGCTGCTTTGGAGTTAAGGAAAGATTTGATTATTCAGAAGATAACGATAAGAGCTTTATACAAACTCTAAAAGAATTCTTCAAATTAAAAGAATTCAGAAACATTATGATGACATTCCTATTATCTATGATGGGATTCGATATCATCATGACAGTATTCGTATTCTATATCAATGATTCGTTAGGATTTGGCGGAGATGCTACATTATCTATGGTATTTATTGCTATACCACTTATATGTGCAATCATCTCAGCTCCACTTTGGGACTTCTTGTGTAAGAAATTCCAAAAACACGTTGTATATGCATTCTCTTGTATATATATGACAATCATTTTACTTCTTGCAATCTTTATGCCAATGAATAATGTTGTTTTAACAATAATCCACGTAGCTTTATGCGGCGTTGGTATGAGCGCTATTCAAATTATTCCATGGGC
>JAEEWC010000144.1 GCA_016287155.1 Clostridia bacterium
CCAAATATTGATAAATAGAAATTAATGTGGTGTGTAATTTCAGCTGATATATTAAATCTTAAAACTTGAGCAACCTTATTAATATCTCTTATATCTTTTAGAGATAACATAAAGTTTGTCTTATTCCAAGCAGGCACTTTATCCTTCCAACTCTTTACCCCTAACGATTCATAGATAGAAGCCTCTTGCGCATCAATACTAAATAGAGGACTTGTCAATTTTAGTTTTGGTCTAAATAAGCCAACAAAGTATCCAACTAAAGCTCTATATGTAGCATGGAATCCAACAAAAGCAAAGATTGTCATAATAGTCATTACGACATCACTAAAACCAGCAAACGAGCCATAAATCGTAACCGATAAAAATACAAAATCGATTGCGATAAAAATTGGTCTACCATATTTTACTAGCCAAGATTTAAATTCTTGCTTATCTTCTTCTGTCATCATATTGTATATTCCAAAACATAATCATCCATATAGTAACCATGTCCTATTGGATTAACTTCAGCCTTTATTTTTACAAATCCTAAATGCTTATAAATTGCTAATGTATCGTCATTATGCTTATTAACATTTAGAAAAATTTTCGTCATGTTTTGACTTTTTGTTGTTTTTACTAAATAGTCAAATATAGTTGAGGCTATCTTTCTACCTCTATATTCCTTGTCGATATATAACTTGCTTAGATACATTCTGCCCTCTTTTGGTTTGAATGCAAAATAGCCAACTTTTACATCATCAAGTATTGCCCAAAAGAAATCATAACCATCATCCATTTGCTTTTTTAAGCCTTCTGGAGTTTGGAACAAATTAAGCATATATGCATTTGTCTCTTCTCCAATAATTGGATCGTAATGTTCTTTTACTATCTTTGTTGCTAGTTTAGATAATTCATTAATTTCTTCTACTTTAACCTTTCTTAGTTCTATCATACTTACATTTTTTCTAGCATTTCGCCATATGCTAAAACTGCGTTTTTAACACAATCATCGCAAGAGCACAAAATCTTTCCCGTATACCTTCCTTTTATATCTTCACAAGTTATAGCACCACACATTTCCTTAAATCTTTCATTAAGTGAGCGCACTGCTGCTTTTGTTACGTTCGTATTGAATCCTGCTATAATAGCGGCTGCTACAAGTGCACCGCATGTACCTTCCATATTACCAAGTCCTAATCCAAAGCCAGCGCCTAAACGTCTTAGTTCCTCTTCTGACATATTTACTTGATCCTTTAGGGCAAGTAGAACTGCTTGGCAACAGTTACATCCATGTTGTTGTTTAAATTCAACTGCTATCTTTGCTGCTTCATTAATATCCATAATTCTAATCCTCTGGGCTCCAACTCTTTTGAGTCTTC
Source organism: Clostridia bacterium (assembly GCA_016287155.1). Taxonomy (GTDB): domain Bacteria; phylum Bacillota; class Clostridia; order Christensenellales; family UBA3700; genus UBA3700. Next base: position 1,362 of record JAEEWC010000144.1, read on the forward strand.
TCTATTTGAAGTTCGCCTTGAACCTTTACTGCTATTTGATATTTATCTTCATATACAATCTCTCCAGGCGAGTTTGTGTACACTACATAGTATGGATGATGGTATCTTTCTAAAAGCCATAGAACAGGTCGCATCCATTGCATCATTTCTTTTGCATTCTCTGTTTTAAAGAAGCATACTACCTTTTCTTGCCTTTTACATTGAGGTGGCCATGGAAGGTTTTCAGCGAACCACGCATCAATCTCTTCGAATAGGCCTCTATCCTCTTCATCCATCACATCATTTTGTATAAGCTGCATAGCCATACTAAATACGCCTTTAGCATACATAGTATTCTCTGCTAGCTCTTGGCCTTGAATTCTTACGTATTTAAAATCCACAATTCCCTCTCTATCATTTGTTATAATTACATTATAAATGATTATGCCTTCTTTTCATATAGGCAATTTAGTTAATTGTTCTTTATCAAAAACTTATATAGCCTATCTAAATAATCTGGGCATTCATCATATAGTGCATGTGAATATCCAGAATATATTGTGCTCTCCGCAAATAATACTCCTGCTAATTGTAGAGCTTTTTTATAGTCAAAGATTTTGTCTTTCATTGAAGCTACAACTAAAGTTCTACATTTTATATTTCGAATGTTATCTGAAAGATTTAAACCGCTTAATGCACTTGCAAAGATTACGAATCTATCTAAATCTTCTTCTGTTACAAATCTAGCCATTGTCTTTATTGCTTTAGCATTCTTTTCACAATATTCTTCTGTATAAACATATTTAGCAAAGTCTTCTAATAATTCTTGAGTCTTTCTTTCTTTTGCTTGTTCTATCCATTTATCAAACAATACTTGATTGCCAGCATCGACTGCATTTTGTGTTGATGTTAAAACTAAAGATATCAAAAACTCTGGATGTCTAATGCCTAAAGCTTGTGCAATCATTCCGCCTTGAGATACGCCAATGACATTTGCCTTTTCAATTCCAATAGCTTTTGCTACCTTATAAGAATCTTCTGCCATATCTACAATTGTGTATCCAGGAGCAATGTTTGTTCTTCTCTCTAAAACATAAACATCAAAGTCTTTAGATAAGATATCGTATTGCCTTGCTATAGCTCCTGCATTTAGCATAACAGCCTTTAGAGATAATCCAGGCAATACAACAACAACTGGTTTACCAATCGTTCCGAATCTGAAATAATCCATTTGGATATCTTCAACATTAACTGTTTTAACTTCTATACTCATAAATCCTCTTATTCAATAACTTCTAAATAGAAACTAACTGGTCTAAATCCATCATTACAAGAAATCATTGCAGATTTTTTGTTCTTCATCCAACCATCATAAAAATTCTCAGCGCCATGAGATAGGGCCATAACAAATGGATATACAGAGCCCCATGCACTATCGCAGAACCCTTCAGGTTGATTTGCATTGATAGATATAAATTCTTGCCCTACTTTCATTTCGCAAGCGTGCTCAATAGGATTTTCATAGTGATCCATTAAATCCTTATAGCATGCCATCTTCATAACAGTAATTTTAACTTTATTCATAATCTCTATCTCCTCGTCAAAAGAACTACGGTTTCCACGCTGATATTTTATTTTAAAACATTATGTAGCTTTAAGAATTTTGTATCATTCATTTGCTCGTTAGTGATATATTTACCATCTTTAAATAATGCGTATGTTGTAATAGGTGTAGGAGCATTTTGTGCTTCTTCTTTACTAATTATATGAATTGCTTTAAATAGAATATTATTATCTTTAGCTGTTTGTTCTACAATTGGAACATATTTTCCATTGAACGGGCATTGACTTGTATAGTATAAAACATAGCCTGATTCTTCAATATGTGGGTGTTTTGCACATTCTTTAAACATTGGTTTTAATGCATTCTTATCAAATGGAAAGTACCATAACTGTATTCCATTATCAGCTTCATCTGCTACTTCAAAACCTTTATACTTTAAATATTTTGGGTCAGCTAAAAATGGTAATTTCTTTTTGCTAGATAAAATACATAATCCAATCTTCCCTTTATCTTTACTATCTTTAATACAAG
>JAEEWC010000145.1 GCA_016287155.1 Clostridia bacterium
GCTACATACTTCTATAGATTAAATATTTCTTCTCACACATCAGAACCTCAAGATTATATCAAGGGTTACATCGTAAGCGGATATAAAAATTACACATATCCAGCAGATGCTGATTACACAATCAACAAGGACGATGAAACAATTAAAGGAAAGGTTCCAGCATATATGACAGATACAGATCTAGAAACATATATCTCTAACCACAAAACAACAAACGAATAATTAATCGTTAAATCAAAAAAATTTACCGCTGCTGACGCAGCGGTATTTTAATGCTTATTGTAATTTAACACTAAAGTGTTACTGTTACCTTATTTAGATTTCTTGGAGAATCTACGTTGTAACCTTTTTCCATACCTATATTTAATGCTAGAAGTGAAGCAGCAACGCCATATAGGATTGGGCTTGTGATTGCATCAACTTCAGGCATTTCAACTTTATAGTCAGCACAATCTAAAACTTCTTTTATATCACTAAATGCGATTAGTGTAGCATTCTTTTCTTTCGCACGCTTTGCCATATCGATATATTCTTGTGTGAATTCTGATTTTGGAGCAAACAAAACAAGATTTGCGCCATCAGCAAGTAAAGATAATGGACCATGCATAAATGTTGCAGAAGAGAATGTCTTAGCAAATAGATAGCAGCATTCTGTTAACTTCAAGCAAAGTTCATCAGCGCTACCTAAAGTTGTACCTCTAGATAAGATTAAATAATTGTTATTATTTACGATGCCTTTAGCAACTTTATTTATAGATGTATCAGATAGAGCTAAAACATTTTCAATTTCTTTAGCTACTTTTCTATAATCAGTTTTAATTCCGCCGCCGATTGCTTCAGCTAACATTTCAAGAGCAAATAATTCTGCGATGTATGTTTTTGTAGCAGCAACAGATTTTTCTTCTTCAACGTCCAAAAATAGATGGAAGTGAGCTTCTTTAGCAACAGGGCTCTCGGCATTGTTTGTTACGCCAACAACGATTGCGCCATCACGCATCGCATCATGCATAACCTTTATTGTATCTTTAGACATACCGCTTTGAGATACGATAACAAGTAGAGTGCCTGTTAAATCTAGCTTTGAATTATATACTGTATATGTAGATGGGAAGAATGATCCAACTACCTTACCAGTCTTAAGAGGGAATAGATAAGAAAATACTGTAGCAGCATTATCTGATGTACCTCTTGCCATTGTTGCAAAATTTGTTAAATTCTTTTCTTTAACGACTTTAACGATTTCTGGAATGACAGCTTCGCAATTCTTTATTGTGTTTAGAAGCATTTTTGGTTCCGAGAAAATTTCTTGTTGCATTAATGATGCCATAAAAAAACTCCTTTCTATAAAGTAAATACATTATACAACAATAAATATAAATTTATAAAGATAAATAAGATAGACAATATCGTTATATTATTCACAAAATCGTGAAAAACGGGGCATTTTACCTTAAAATGGCGCAATATTGGGCAATTTTAATATATTGAGCGTTGCGCGCGCAATACGCATATGATATAATATTTAATGCTGAAAAATTTTAAATGTTTATCAAAAGGAGATAAATTATATGAACAAAAAGACAATTAGAGATGTTGATGTAAAAGGCAAGAGATGCTTAGTACGTGTTGATTTCAACGTACCAATGAAAGATGGCGTTATTACAGATGAAAATCGTATTAACGGTGCTCTTCCAACAATCAAATATTTAATGGAACATGGGGCAAAAGTTATTCTTTGCTCACACATGGGAAAACCACATAACATTTTCACAGAAGGCTTTGGATTAACAAAGAAAGAAAAGAAGGCTATTGAAGCTCTTCCAGCTGAAGAACAAGCACAAGCAAAAGCTGATGCTATTGCTAACGCTTTAAAGAAAGATCCAAAGAAGTTTACTCTAGAACCAGTTGCTAAGAGATTAAACGAATTATTAGGTGGCAAAGTTACATTTGCTAAAGATATTGTAGGACCAGATGCTCAAGCTAAGGTTGCTGCTCTAAAAGATGGCGAAGTTGTATTACTAGAAAATACACGTTTCGATGCTGGTGAAGAAGGAAGAAGCGAAGAACTTTGCAAGAAGTTAGCTGCTTTCTGCGACATCTATGTAAACGATGCTTTTGGTACAGCTCACCGTTCTCATGCTACAACAGCTGCTATCGTAGAATATGGTCTAGTTAAAGATGCTGTTTGCGGATTCTTAATTGAAAAGGAATTATCAGTTATGGCTGATTCTCTAGAAAACCCAACACATCCATTCGTAGCTATCCTAGGTGGTGCTAAGGTTGCAGATAAGTTAAACGTTATTAGCAACTTATTAACAAAGTGTGATTCTTTAATCATCGGTGGTGGTATGGCTTATACATTCTTAAAGGCTCAAGGCGCCGAAGTTGGTAAGTCACTAGTTGATGATGAAAAGTTAGATTATTGTAAGGATATGTTAGCTAAAGCTAAAGAACTTGGAAAGAAGATTTATCTTCCAACAGATACAGCTATCGCTCCATCATTCCCAGATCCAATCGATGCAGAACTTGATGTTAAGTATTGTGATGCTACAGCAATCCCAGCTGATGAAATGGGCTTAGATATCGGACCAAAGACAGCTGAAACATTTGCTGAAGTTATCAAGTCAGCTAAGACAATTATCTGGAATGGACCAATGGGCGTATTCGAAAACCCAACTCTAGCAAAGGGTACACTTGCTGTTGCTAAGGCTATGGCATCTGCTCAAGGCGCTACAACAATCATTGGTGGTGGTGATAGTGCTGCTGCTGTTGCACAACTTGGATTCGCAGATAAGATGACACACATCTCTACAGGTGGCGGTGCATCACTTGAATTATTCGAAGGTAAGAAACTACCAGGTATCGAATGCTTAAACAATAAAGACTAATTGTAAATAAATACGAGGCTAGCAAACGCTAGTCTCGTTTAACATAATGAAAATAATTAAAAGAGGTATAGAAAATGAGAAAACCAATTATCGCAGGAAACTGGAAAATGAACAACACAATCGCAGCTACAAAGGCTCTAGTTACAGACCTTATCCCACTAGTTAAGGGAGCAAAGTCAGAAGTAGTTATCTGCACACCATACACAGATTTAGCTACAGCTGTTGAATTAACAAAGGGAACAAACATCCACGTTGGTGCTGAAAACGTTCACTGGGCAGAAAGCGGAGCTTTCACAGGCGAAATCAGTGCTGATATGTTAGTTGAACTAGGTGTTGAATATGTAATCATTGGACACAGCGAAAGAAGACAATATTTTGGTGAAACAGACGAAACAGTTAACAAGAGAGTTAAGGCTGCTCTTGCTAAGGGATTAAAGCCAATCATCTGTGTTGGTGAAACATTAGAACAAAGAGAAAAGAACAGAGTTAAGAGTGTTCTAAAGAAGCAAACAGTTGGTGCTTTTGCTGATATCACAGAAGAAGATTTAGCTAACATCGTTATCGCTTACGAACCAGTATGGGCTATCGGAACAGGTAAGACAGCTACAGCTCAAGACGCTAACGATACAATTAAGATCATCAGAAATCAAATCGCTAAGCTATACAACAGAAAGGCTGCTAACAAGCTAAGAATCCAATATGGTGGTAGCATGAAGCCAGCTAACGCTGCTGAATTAATGGCTCAAAAGGAAATCGATGGAGGTTTAATCGGTGGTGCTTCTCTAAAGGCTGCTGATTTCGCTAAGATCGTTAAATACTACGAGGCTTAATAATATGAAATTTACAGGATTAATAATCATGGATGGCTTCGGCATCAATGCTTATGGTCCAGCCAATGCAATTTCACCTGAAACAGCTAAGGAAGTTTTGGAAATCTTAGATAAGAATCCAAGCACTCAAATCTTAGCTTCAGGTATGGCCGTTGGTCTTCCAGAAGGCCAAATGGGCAACAGTGAGGTTGGCCACTTAAACATGGGCGCCGGAAGAATTATTTATCAAGAATTGACAAGAATTACAAAGTCTATTCAAGATGGAGATTTCTTCGAAAATCCAGCATTTGTCAAAGTAATGGAATATGTTAAGGCTAATAAGAAGCAATTACACGTTATGGGATTGCTTTCAGATGGTGGTGTACATTCTCATTACACACATCTATATGCCTTAATCAAAATGGCTAAAGATTTCGGTTTAGATAATATCTACGTTCATTGCTTTATGGACGGTAGAGACGTATCTCCAACAAGCGGAATCAAGTATGTACAAGATTTAGTAAATTATACAAAAGAATTAGGTTTTGGTAAGATTGCTACTATTTCAGGTAGATTCTATGCAATGGATAGAGACAACATCTGGGATAGAGTTCAAAAGGCTTATGGTGCTATGGTTGATGGTGTTGGTATTGAAGAAAACGACCCAGTTCAAGCTATGCAAAATTCTTATGACAAGGGCGTAACAGATGAATTCGTTATCCCAACAGTTATTCAAGAAGCAGGCAAGCCAGTTACAACTATCCAAGAAGGTGATGGAGTTGTATTCTTCAACTTCAGACCAGATAGAGCAAGACAAATCACAAGATCATTCATTTATGAAGACTTCAATGGTTTTGAAAGAAAGAAGGGCTTCCTAAAGCCACACTTTGTTTCATATACACAATATGATGTAACATTCAATGATCATCTTGATGTAGCTTATAGACCACAATCTTATAAGAACACATTAGGTGAATACCTATCTAGCTTGAATTTGAAGCAATTTAGAATCGCTGAGACACAAAAATATGCTCACGTTACATTCTTCTTCAACGGTGGCGTAGAAGCCCCAAATCCAGGCGAAGATAGAATCCTAATTGATTCTCCAAAGATTGCTACTTTTGATATGATGCCAGAAATGAGCGCATACAAAGTATGCGATAAGGCATGCGAAACAATTAAGAGCGGAAAGTATGATGCAATGATCCTAAACTTCGCTAACTGCGATATGGTAGGACATACAGGCGTTATCCCAGCAGCTCAACAAGCAGTTAAAGTTACAAGTGAATGCGTAAAGAAAGTTATCGATACAATTTTATCTGTAGGCGGACAAGCTTTACTTACAGCAGACCATGGTAACGCAGATTGCATGATGGATGCAGATGGTAAGCCATTTACAGCTCATACAACAAACCCAGTTCCATTTGCAGTAATTGGAGCTGAAGGTGTTAAGTCATTAAAGAATGATGGAAGATTATGCGATGTTGCTCCAACAATGTTGGACATCATGGGATTAAAGATTCCAGAAGAAATGACAGGACATTCTCTAATTGTAAGATAATATATAACATCAACAATCAAAAGGTCCTCCGAGAAGTCGGAGGATTTTTTTTCGGAGTTTTTCTCCAAAAAGTATAATTTTACGATACTTTCTGGAGGAAATTTGTATATATTAATCGAATGATTTTGTGTTAAACACTTGATTTCCTCCAAAAACTCCCGTATAATGGTAGTAACTGGAGGAAACAGATGGTCAAGACGATAGAAATGCTTGAATATGATTATAAGGACTTCGGAAATGTCTATAACAAGATTTCAAGAGAAGAAAAGGCAGGAAATCTTATTAAGATAAAGAGGGGCTTATATGCGACAGAGCAAACAACAAACCCTATGTTAGTTGCTAACTATTTGTTTGCTCCATCATATATTTCGTTTGAAACAGCTTTGGCTTACTATGGAATGATTCCAGAAAGAGTTCACTTAATTAAGTCTGCTACATATATGAAGAATAAGACAAAGTTATATGAGAATAAGTTCGGACGATTTGAATATAGAGATGTGCAAAAGGAAGTATATGCCTATGGCATAGACATTGTTGATATTGATGGAAATCGCATTCAAATAGCTTCAAGGGAAAAGGCGCTTTTGGATATGTTAGCAAGTGTTTCTCCTCGCAATAATGCAAAAGAAGTAGAAGAATTGTTGTTTGACGATTTAAGAATAAACGAAGAAATATTTGATGAATTAGATAGAAATAAGTTAGATGACTTAGCAAGATTATATAACTCAACAACAATAAAGAATTTTAGAATTTATATGAGGATGAGAAATGATCAATAATTATGTTTTAGAATCATTAAAGCAAAACAATGTTAACGATGCGTTATCTTTTGAAAATGTATTAAGAGAACTTGCACAAAAAATGCTATTGTACGCATTAAGTAGAACATCATTCTTTAAAAAGGCAGTATTTTATGGTGGAACATGCTTAAGAATCTTTCATAATCTTCAAAGATTTTCGGAAGATTTAGATTTCACTGTAGTTGAAGAACTAAAAGATTTTTCATGGGAAGACTATATTCCAACTTGCGTAAGAACTTTAGAATCATATGGGTTTGAGGTAGAAATTAGTACAAAGCCAGAATACGATGAGGGAGAAGTAAGAAGACGTTACGTGAAAATCCATTGCTATGAAATGGCTAAAGAATATTTTGGACGAGAAGTTTTCCATAAAGACAAAAAATTATCTATAAAGATGGAAATAAGTACTTGGTTTGTGGAAGGTGCAAATTATTCTGTAGAAACATTATATGCACCAATGATTTCAAATATACTTTGCTATGATATGCCAACGCTATTTGCGGGAAAATTGGGCGCAGTAATGAATAGAGCGTGGAAAGGTAGAGTAAAGGGAAGAGATTTTTATGATTATATTTTTTATATAACTCTAGGCGTAAAATATAATAGTGATTATTTGAAGAATAAATGTTCACAATCTTTAGAAATTAATGCAAATGAAGTAACTGATGAATGGATTAGAAAAAGATTGTTAGAAAGATTTGAGTCTTTAGACTATAAACAATTAAATGAAGATATAATGCCATTTGTGGATGCCAACGATCTAATTGGCGAAATCAAAAAAGATATGCTTGCCTCGACATTAAAAGTATTATCACATAATTAAAGCTTTTATCTTTAAATAAAAAAGGCGATTCATTTTGATATGAACCGCCTTTTAGTTTGCTTTTAAACGATATTATCCAACGATGAATGTAATTATTTCTGGATCAGATTCAAGGTAGTATCCATATGCTTCAGCAACGATAGTTACATCTTCGCCTACCATAGAAGTATCAGATGAGAATGTGTAAGTATTTGTATTTGAAATTCTAATAGTCTTACCGTTGATTGTTATAGCAAATACCTTTCCGTTTTCAGCGTTTGAAATAGTAATTGTATTTGTATATGTACCATCATTGTTTTGTGTAGATGTAGCTGTGATTGCATCCTTTTGTAATTGAATCTTCTTTTCTGTCTTATAAGAAGTCATAGCTTCTTTAGAAGTTTCAATTTCTTTAACTGTTGATGAAGCAACAATTCTTAATGCATGGTATCCTAATTCTTCAACATAAGAAGACATATTAGCTCCGATAACTCCAAATAGTGAAGTGTATTGAACATAGTTTTGACCATATTGAGCAGCTATAGATGGATTTTCCTTTTCGAAATCTTCTTTTGTATCTTTTGCTACAAGAACCTTTGTTGATCCATCAACTGTAACTACATAGTAGTCAGCGAATTCAACTTCGTTTAAAGTAATGTATACTTGGCCATCATAATTTGTCATTTGAACATTCTTTGGAGTAGATAGCTTTAATGTATATGTATAATCTAATGTTGCAGGAGTTTCGCAATCTAGATATAAAGTTTGACCATCAAATAATGTTTGAGTATCTAGAGTTGAGAAGTCAAAGTTGCCTAGGGCATAAGCTTCTAGCTTATGTGTAGCAGCACCATTTTGCTTTAGATAACTTGTAATGTTTACATAATTGTTATGAGCATCTTCAGATTCTAATACAACGCTATCGCTTAAGAATTTATATGTAACACCATCGAATTTATCTACCTTAGCGCAGATAACATTGAATACGCCACCTTCTTCACTAACAACTAAATCTACTGGAGTAGGTA
>JAEEWC010000146.1 GCA_016287155.1 Clostridia bacterium
AAGGCTATCAGCATATTAAGAGTTGATGACGTTGATAAGGCTGAGAAAATCTTGAACAAATAGTAAATAAACAAACACAAGAGAATATTTAATGGTAAGAAACCTAGCAACTACTTTATCCGTAATTATACATACGAATAGAAAGCACAGAATCCAAGCTTATATATCTATAGCCTTGGTTCTAATGTGCTATGTTGCTGGTTTAGTTGCCTCTCATTATTTATATTTCCAAAAGAATCCAAGAATTGATCAAACAGATTTCAATCCAGCATTGATGGATTCATCTGTTCGTCCAGATGGCGATAAATTAACAAATATTGTTATTCCAAGCGCAACAGATTCAGATGCTATGGTTGAATGCGCACTTCAATTATACAATTTAGCAAATTACAATCTACAACACGATTCAAAAGTTGCTTATGCAGTAAATACTAATACTGAAGTATTAAAGGTAGCAACAGGTGGTATTAGATATATGGTTAAGAATAATAATGAATTATTCAAGGCTGATTATTTCTATGTGCCAGATTCAGGAATTGCTAGTAGTTTTGCAAAGAATGCATCTCCAGAATATACAAATTATGGATATAGATATTATTACAATGATTCACAAAAGGTGGGTCGCGAGCAAAAAGCTAAAGATTTAAGCTATGCAATTCAATCTAATGGCACAATCCTATTTGGTGTTAATTGGAATGATTTATATTATGATAATAATATAACTAAAACTCCAACAGAATTTGTATCTTCAAATAAGGACTATAAATATTACAATTATGTTTGGAACAAAGAAACCGTTCTATCTGCAACAGTTCAATATTTTGAGGACAAAGGATATTATGAACTTGTAGTAGAAATTGATGCAACAAATGAAGATGCCGTTAAAGATGGTCTAAAGGCTCTAAGAGATGGAGCAGGAGACGAAGAGGCTTATTATACAAAGATAGTTGAAACAGTTCAAATCTGGGACAATGGTAGATATAAAGAGTTCAATACAATGGATAGTTGGGCTTCTCCTCATATACATGGAATGAAACGTATCGGCACAACATATGCTGCAAATGACTATAGAACAACATTCTATTACGATGATTATTCTTTAAATATTTCAAATTATCAATACGCTCAAGAATTTATTAATTCTTTATCTTAATTAAATCATTTTTAAATTATCGCAATAAAGAGTAGAATAATTGCGATGAATAAGGATTTAACACAAGGACCAATAAGAAAAATATTATGGATATATTGCCTACCACTTTTAGGCAGTATTTTGCTGCAACAAATTTATAATTTGGCAGATAGTTTAATTGCTGGCCGATTTGTTGGAGAAGCAGCTCTTGCGGCCGTTGGTAATTCATCAGAAATTACATTGATTTATACAGCTTTTGCAATGGGATGCAACATGGGATGTCAGGTTATCACGTCACAGTTGTTTGGAGCCAAGAATTATAAGGGACTAAAGACAGCTGTCTCTACAGCATTTATTGCATTTGGTGTTGCGTGTGCAATTCTTATGGTGTTTGGTGTGATTTTCACAAAGCCGCTATTGCGACTAATTAACACACCAGATGATATTATGGAAAGCTCAGCACTATACCTTGAGATTTATACCTTTGGTATACCATTTGTATTTTTCTATAATATTGCTTGTGGAATCTTTGCATCACTTGGAGATTCTAGAACTCCATTTATCTTTTTAGCCGTATCTTCAATTCTAAATATCGTTGTAGACATTATATTTGTTGCAGTATTTAATATGGGTGTTGCAGGTGTTGCATGGGCTACATTTATATGCCAAGGATTAAGCGCAATACTAGCTGTATTCTTCCTGTTTAGAAGATTGCGTGGAATGAAGAGTGAGAAGTTCTCGTTCTTCTCGTCACACTTATTAAAGAAGTTGTCTATAGTTGCAATTCCATCACTATTACAACAAAGCTTTATATCTGTTGGTAACATCATTATTCAAAGTGTTGTAAATGGATATGGATCATCAGTTGTTGCAGGATTTACTGCTGCTATGAAATTAAATAATATTGCAATTGCATGCTTCTTTGCATTCGCATCAGGATTAAGTGCGTTCTTTGCTCAAAACATTGGAGCAGAAGCATATGATAGATTAAATAAAGGATTTAATTATGCAAATATATTCTCTTGGTTAGTTGCAGTACCATTTGTTGTATTGTTTGTATTCTTTGGGGATATTTGCATCAAGTTCTTCTTAGACAAGTTAGCTAGTGAAGAAGCTTTAAATACAGGCGTATTGATGTTAAAGCTAATTTCACCTTTCTACTTTGTAGTAAGTTTAAAGATTATAATAGATGGAGCGCTACGTGGCGCTGGAGCTATGAAACTATTTATGATAGATACTTTCGTGGATTTAGTGTTAAGAGTAGGCTTTTCATTCCTATTCTCATACCTATTAGGCTCGAATGGTATTTGGTGGTCTTGGGGCGTAGGTTGGAGCATTGGAACAATAGTAGCTCTATTCTTCTATCTAAAAGGTTATTGGAAAAAGAATTTTGGATTTATAAAGGACGTTAATTAAAAGGTATTAAAGATAATAGTGGCAATGTAACGATACATGTCATAGTACTTAGAATTACCATGTTTACAGATTCTTTTTGTCCTTGTCCTAACATTTCAGCAAATGTTTGAATAATTACAGCACATGGAGTTGCGCATAAAATAAATAGCGTTTGTTTTACTGTTACATCAATTGGCAAGAAGTAAACAACAAGTAGCGCTGTTAGTGGGAATATAATTTGCTTAATAGAGCAGAAGATGTAATGCTTGTAATTTGTAAAGATTGGCTTTATTTCCATAGTGCCTAATCTCATACCGATGATTAACATACAAAGTGGTGTAGTCATCTTAGCTAAGATAGTTACGAATTCATCAACTCTATAATTGATATCTACTAATTTAACCTTGCAGAAGAATAGTGGAAGAGCCACGATTAAAGATAAAACTGCAGGGTTTAAAAATACTTTCTTTAAAGAAATGAATTTTGTATCTTTTGTTATTAGATAACAACCAATTGTCCATCCAATGATATTCATAGCGATGAAAAATACTGTTGAATAGATATATAGAGAATCTGTTCCAAAGATTGAATGTAGAAGTGGGTTACCGAAAAACGCAACGTTACCAAAACATGTACAAATGATATATAGTCTATTCATAATATCTTCAAAACGATTTCTCATTATGAAATAGAAGATAGTTAAGAATGTTACCATTAAACCAAATACGATACCAAAGGCAATTGCCATATTAGTAACAGTTTGTGTAGTGAAGTCTGCTTGGTTAAAAGAATAAATAGTTAAGCATGGTTGACATACATACATTAATACAAAAGCGAACGCAGAAATAGAATGCTCTTTAATAAGCTTAGTCTTTACTAATATAAAGCCAGGTATTGCATATGCAAATAACATGGCAACTGTCGCTAGTGTAATTAAGAAATTGTCCATTTATCCCTTTATAATATCCGCTGTATCTATACGAATAACTTTCTTTAATGATTCGAATGGAAGTTCAACTTGGTATCCAATCTTGCCGGCACTAAAATAGATAGTATCAAAAGAAGGTGCAGTTAAATGAATTACAGTTTTGAATTGCTTTTTCATTCCAATAGGAGAGCATCCACCATGAACATATCCAGTTAAAGGTAGAAGGTCTTTTTGATGAAGCATTTCAAGTGATTTTTCATTAACAGCAGCTGCAGCTTTTTTTAAATCTAATTCTTCAGCAACAGGAACCATAAAAACATAATGATTATTAGATTTAGCAACAGTAACTAAAGTTTTGAAAACTCTTTCTACATCTTGGTTTAAAATCTTTGCGACTTCAACGCCTGAGATTGCAACCTTATCGTCACCAAGGAAATGTTCCTTGTGTTCGATTTTTAAACTATCTAATTTTCTCATTACATTTGTTTTTTCCATACTACCTATTGTAATTTTTAAATATTAATTTGGCAACTAACTAAATTGACCTTTTAATATTTATAATATAAAATATTTGCAGAGCATATATGAAAAAATCATTAGTTATTATATCTATATTATTAATTGTAATACTAAGCTTTTCGTTAGTTGGCTGCTCTTTGACTAAGTCTGTGAAAGTAATTCCAGAAGGTCGAGAAGTAGAATCAATGGAGCTTATAGTTTTCAATGCAAAGGCAGAATCTGTAAGATTTGATTTAACAAACGAGGAAGTTAATAAGCTTTCTACAATGTTTGATAACCTTGGATATTTAGAAAGACAATATATTGCAAATCCAATTCAAAATGAAAGAATCGAATATACACTTGTTGTAAATGTAGCTAAAAAGAATATCTTTAAAAAGGCTTATACTTACTACATCTACATTGGTGTTGCTACAAATTCTATTTATGATAATATGCCAATTATTAATTCTCCAGAATCATCATTCTTAAGAGTTGAAACAGATTCAGCTAAATATTCTGGAAAGGTTAACGAAGAAGTATTATCTTATCTTGGTTTATTAAAGGCAGCAGCCATCTAAATTTCACTAGTATTCACAAAATAGTCCCTTTGAAATATAATATAGGTAGAAACTATATCAAAAGGGGGAATTCGATATGGGGAACTATAGTGATTTTATTGCAAAGGAGAGAAGATCCGTTGCAACGCCAAAAAGTTTAGTAAAAGAAGACGGAACTTGCTATTTTGGCACATTTGACAAAGAGTTTGAGGAAATGGATTTATTGAAATTAAAGAATCCTACTCATGCTCCAGATTTTTTAAACAAATTCAAATTAACTTTATGGGAAGCAACAGAAATACACTTCAAAGAAGGTGTATTACTTGCCGTTGTTTGCGATATGGGTATTTTTGGAAAATTAATGAATGTATTCTATGATAAAGAAACTCATAATGTTTATTGCTGGGATACACAAATTAAATCTAAAGATACAACAATTGCTCCAAATCTAATTAACGGTTCTATTTGCGAAGGTAGATTAGGCGAGACATTTGTTAAATACGTAAACAATTTTGAAGTTGGAAAAGCTACTCTTGATGGGAAGGCAGTAGGCAAGTGCCTAGTTACAAAGCCACGTAAAGATAAAACAGCCGTTCAAGCAATGAAAGAAAATGTAGAAGAGGCTTCTATTGAATATTCTCTAAAGCTTGAAAGATTATCTTTGCCATGTGTTGTATCTATCCCATTTGCAACAGATAGACCTCGTCCATTATATAGCCAAAAGGATTTCTTCAAGGTAGAAGGTAGTCTAACTATTAATGGCAAGACTTATACATCTGATGATTTCACAACAGGTATTATTGATGACCATAGAGGATATTATCCAAGAAAAGCTCATTATGATTGGGTAACAACAATGGGGAAATATGAGGTTAATGGCAAGAAAGAATATATTGCATTTAACTTAACTAGAAACCAATCAATTGACCAAGACAAATATAATGAGAACTTGATTTGGCAAGTAGGTAAGACAAGTCTATTAACACCAGTTACTTTTGAAAGAAGTGTATCTTCTTGGGACTTTAAAGATTATTCTGAATGGACAATAAAAGATGAACACGATATGGTAAATGTTAAATTCAAAGTATATGGAATTAATCCAATGATTGTACACGTTGATCATATTGTAAGAATCGATTATTACATCACATTTGGTGAACTTGAAGGATATCTAAGAGACGAAGAAGGTAACAAGATCGTGCTTGATGGCATGATGGGTATGGGTGAAGATAAGAGCCTACTTCTATAGTTTTTTATAATTTAAGTTAATTATAACTGGCCTAATGTAGAGTAATTATATGCGAATGTATTTCGCAAATCCCTCTAATTACTCTAGGTATATATGAGCTCGCTTTCGAAGAAGAAAAAGATTGGTTTAATTATAGTTGCAACCTTTTTGCTTTTGGCTATTATAGCCATTTCAGTTATCTTCGCAATAAATGCTACATATGTATATGAGCCGATTCATGCAAACCTTTTATTAAAGGAAGGGGAAACAAGCACCATTACAATTAACTATAACGGAGCAGAAGGAAAGCCTGAGTCGGAGGTAATTACGGCAGAGGCTTTTTCTTATGTAGAGCTTCCTGAAGTCCATAAGGATGGGTATGTCTTTTTATGTTGGTTTTGTAATTATGTAATTGTATGGGATTCAAAATTGTATGTTAATTCAAAGAGTATTAAAGCATTTGCTCAATTCGAAAAAGATTATTCAAATATTAATTCAGAAGTAGCCATCTTTAATGAGAATACAAAATACACAGAATATACAGTGGGGGATTATCCATCTTTAAACATTGACGCAAAAGATATTTATGTTGAAGGCGGATATGAAGTAGAAGTTTATACAAATAATAACTATAAAGGCGATTGTACTAAAGTTATTTATCAAGGAACATATTCTGGCGATGTTGGCTCAATTAAGATAAGAAAGATTGATACTCAAAAAATCGAAGTTCAAGAATTAACAGATGATTATAAAGCATCACTT
>JAEEWC010000147.1 GCA_016287155.1 Clostridia bacterium
CTTCTTTGAAGGCAATTCAGCCTTTGCTGTAGCAACAGCTGCAAAACATGGGATTGTTGTCATATTAAATGCGATGAACGCAATTAACGCTGGAACTGTAATACCTGTTGCTTGGATCATAGCTTGAACTGCATCGATACCATCTTCTGCGTCAATAGCTAAATCCCCAAATGACATTCCTGTTGCAGCAACTAGACAAGCAGCTAGAGTTGCAAATGTAGCGATAACGTTTTCTTTTGCGATAAGACCTGCTACTACTGCTACTACGAATACCCAACCATATTCTCCTAATTGGCTACCAAATCCAAGTGGTGTGAAGATAGGTTGAACTAATTGTGAAATACCAGCAAGGATACTTAAGTTAACTTCTTCATCTTCTAGGAATGTCCAATTGAAGCTAAAGTGTGTTAAAGCCCAGATTACGATTGTTGAAGCTAAGATAATTGTGAAAGCTTTCTTTACGAAGTGCTTTGTCTTATCCCAAAGGTGAGCCATCAAGTTCTTGAATTGTGGAACGTGGTATGTAGGAAGTTCCATAATAAATGGAGGTGTTTCGCCCTTTAGTGTTGTGCTTCTCATTAATAATACGCAAACGATAGCTGTAACAATACCTAATAGATACATACAGAATGTAATAACATCAGCATTACCAATTCCAAAGAATGCTACGATAGCACCAGCAACAGCTGTTAAGATTGGCAACTTAGCACCGCATGAGAAGAATGGAATAACTCTGATTGTAGCTGTTCTTTCTTTTTCATCTGCAAGTGTTCTTGTGTTAATCATAGCTGGAACTGAACAACCAAAGCCCATGATCATTGGCATAAATGCTCTACCAGATAAACCGAATCTTCTAAACATTCTATCAAGGATGAATGCAATTCTTGCCATATATCCTGAATCTTCCAAAATTGAGAAGAATAAGAATAGAACTAAGATTGGTGGTAAGAATGATAGAACTGCTGAGATACCATCAAATATACCGTTGTTAATTAACCCGATTGCCCAAGGAGCCATTCCGCTTTCTTCAACCAATCCACCTAGCCAGCCAAATAATTCGCCAACTATTAAGTCATTCCAAACATTGTTTATCCAAACGCCCGGTGACATTACCGCTCCATCATAGAATGTAGCTAATATCTTAATTCCGAAATTAATTGGATCGCCATCTTCATTTAAAAGCCCTAAATCTTCTAATGAAGGCAATGAGAAGATTTTTCCTAAATAGAATAAGTCTTCACCGAATGTTAAGTGGAAAATACCAAATAAGATTACTAAGAATATTGGAATACCCCAGTACTTATGAGTTAATACCTTATCTGCTTTATCTGAAGGAGTCATATCAGCAGAATTTTTTGATTTATGAGATAGTGCTGGAGCAAAATTCTTTGATATGTATTTATATCTTGCATCAGCAACTAATGCTTCGAAGTCTGCACCAAATACATCATCGTTAAATGTCTTTTTGAATTCTTCAACCATTGGAACAGTTTCTTTATGCATATCTGCTTCAATTGAATCGTTTTCAACTAACTTAACTGCATGGAATAAAGGATTTAATACATTTTGTCCTTTTAGTGCAATCTTTACATCATTAATTAAATGAGAAATAGCTGAATTTTCAAGAACTGTTGAACCTTCTCTAATCTTATTACTTTCGTTATAAGCTTTGTCCATTAATTCTTTTAATCCAGTTTCTTTTAAAGCTGAAATTTCAACTACAGGAACACCTAGTCTTTCTTCTAGTAATTTCGCATCAATAACATCTCCTGCCTTCTTAACAGCATCCATCATGTTTAGAGCTACAACTACTGGAACATCCATTTCTAGGATTTGTGTAGTTAAATATAAGTTTCTCTCTAAGTTTGTTGCGTCTACGATATTGATAACGCAATCTGGCTTTTCGTCAAGAATATAATTTCTTGCGATAACTTCTTCTGGTGTATATGGAGATAATGAATAAATACCTGGCAAGTCAATGATTGCTACAGGCTTTGCACACTTTTTGTACACACCATCTCTCTTATCTACAGTAACACCTGGCCAGTTACCAACGTGAGCTGTAGAACCAGTTAATGAGTTGAATAATGTTGTCTTACCACAGTTTGGGTTTCCGGCTAAAGCAAATCTTTTCATTATTTCACCTCCACCTTTACACAACATGCCTCACTCTTTCTTAGAGTAAGTTCATAGCCCCTAATGGTGATCTCAATAGGATCGCCTAGAGGAGCTTTCTTTCTCAAGAAGACTTCTGCACCTGGGGTAATTCCCATATCGAACAATCTTCTCTTGATTTGTCCCTCGCCAAGAACCATCTTTACGATACCTTTCTCGCCGATAGAAAACTCGTCCAATGTCTTTTCCATAATATATAAAAACTCCTTTAATTTTTTACAAATTAAGCTACAAATATTTGAGTAGATAGACGTGAATCCAATGCTACTCTTCCATCTTTAATCTTGCATACAACTGTTCCGCCAGAAGAACTTAAAACTAAGATTTCACCATTAATAGTGATTCCTAAACTTTCTAAATGCTTCTTTGTTTTTTCATCTGCCGCAATTCTTACAATTCTAAGTATGCGGTTTTGTGGCGCTATAACTATAGGCATAATGCAACCTCCAACTAAACTAAAATATGAACACTATTTCATATTCAAGATTATAATAGCGCATGCTAACTATTGCCGTCAAGCAAAATGTGAAACGATATTCATATTTTTCTAATATAAATATTAGTATTGATTTCAATTTGTTATTCGTATTAAAATATACATATGGAAAATATTATTAGAGAGCCTAAACAAACTAGGTCAATTAAGAAAAAAGAAGAAATTATTAAAGCTGCATACGATGTATTTTCTGATGTAGGCTTTTACAACACAAACACAGCAGACATTGCTAAAAAAGCAAAAGTATCTACTGGTATCGTTTATAGTTATTTCAAAGATAAGCGCGATATTCTATTTTATGTAATTAAAATATATATTGACGATGTAACAAAGCCAATTGAAGATTTCATTAACAATGTTAAAGCACCTATCGATTTTGATTCATTCCTTGATTCAACAATAGATTTAACAATTAACGTTCACAAGAAGAA
>JAEEWC010000148.1 GCA_016287155.1 Clostridia bacterium
AACACCGATTTCTGGGTGTCCTGGTGTTCTACTATGTAATTGTCTGAAGTTAGCTAAATCTTCTTTTGTTATATCAAATCCACAAAGGTGCAAAATACTATATAGCATTGAAGAAGCATGACCGCAAGATAAAATAAATCTATCTCTATTGAAGAAGTTTGGATTCTTTGGATTGATTTTAATTTCGTTAGCAAACAATTCAGCTACAAGTGGAGCAACGCCTAATGGTGTTCCTGGGTGTCCTGAGTTTGCTTTTTCTATTTGGTCTGCTGATAAAACACGAATTGTTTTAATTAATCCCTCTAAATTGCTATACATGAATGTACGCCTCCTAAATTATTACACTATAAATATTACAATATTTAGCACATAAAACCAACATAATAAAAGAAAAATTTTGATTAAATTTCATTTTTTGCTATTAGTTAAAAAATAAACAAAATTTTAACCTATTTTTTGCCATAAAAATATTGAAAAAATGCCTCTAATTGTTTACAATTTTTATCGAGGTATTATTTTTATGAAAATAGGATTTGACAGTGAAAAGTATTTAAAGATGCAATCAGAAAAGATTCTTGAAAGAATCAATGAGTTTGGGGGTAAACTTTATATCGAATTCGGAGGCAAATTATTTGATGACTATCACGCTTCTCGTGTACTTCCAGGATTCGCTCCAGATAACAAAATCAAAATGTTATTAAAATTAAAAGATGATGCTGAAATAGTTATTGCTATTTCTGCTCTAGATATTGCTAAGAACAAGCTTCGTGCTGACCTTGGCATCACATATGACCAAGACGTTTTAAGATTGATTGACGTATTTAGATCATATGGCCTATATGTTGGTTCTGTATGTATTACAAAGTTTACAGAGGATAACGAACCTGCTAAAGAATATCAAACTAAGCTTGAAAAGCTTGGTATTAAAGTGTTTAGACATTATCCAATCAAAGGATATCCAAACAACGCTTCTTTCATCGTATCTGATGAAGGTTATGGTAAGAACGAATATATTGAAACAACAAGAAAGTTAGTTATCATTACTGCTCCAGGTCCTGGTTCTGGCAAGATGGCTACTTGCTTATCTCAACTTTACCATGAACACAAAAGGGGCAACCAAGTTGGATATGCTAAATATGAAACATTCCCTATTTGGAATCTTCCATTAAATCACCCAGTAAACATTGCTTATGAAGCTGCTACTGCTGATTTATCTGACGTTAACATGATTGACCCATGGCACTTATCTGCTTATGGTGTTACAACAGTTAACTACAATAGAGACGTTGAAATATTCCCAGTATTAAACGCTATCTTCGAAAAGATTTTAGGAAAATCTCCATATCAATCACCAACAGATATGGGTGTTAATATGGCTGGTTTCTGTATTTCTGATGATGAAGTATGTAGAGAAGCTTCTTACCAAGAAATTATTAGACGTTACTATAAAGCTCTAGAAACAGAAAGAAGAAACAATATGGACCCAGGTGAATCTGAAAAGATTCTACTTATTATGAATAAGTGTGGATTAACAGTTGATGATAGAAAGGTTGCTAAAGTTGCAAGAGAAGAAGAAGCAAAGAAGAATTCTCCATGTTCAGCAATTGAACTTCCAGATGGAACAATCGTTAAAGGTAGAACAACTGATTTATTCGGATGCTCTTCTGGTATGATTATCAAAGCTCTAAAGACATTAGCAAACATCGATAAGGATACAAAAGTTATCTCTCGTGAAGCTCTTCTACCAATTCAAGAATTAAAAACAAAATATCTTGGAAGCAAGAACCCAAGATTACATATTGATGAAGCATTGGTTGCTCTATCTGCTTCTGCCGCTACAGATAAAAATGCAGCTGCAGCAATGGCTCAATTAAAGAAATTAAAAGGCTGCGATGCACATACAACAGTATTGCTTTCTCACGCCGATCAAAAGATGTTCAGAAGACTTGGAATTAACATCACAAGTGAGCCAGTTTTTGAGAACAAATCTTTAACACATTTATCTTAATAATTATGATGTATCAAAAGGGCTCTAGTAAACTAGAGCTCTTTTTTTATGCTTTTTGCCCTATTTTTTAACTATTTCTTGAAATATGAAAATTTTTCCCAAAAGCGTAGCTTTATATGGTAAAATTAAAGTGTACTTTAAAGGGGGAATTTAATGAGGATTTCTTTTTTAGGAGCGGCACGTCAAGTCACAGGTAGCTGCTTTTTATTAGAAGGCTTAGGACAAAAGATTTTAGTTGACTGCGGTATGGCCCAAGGTCCAGATCTATTCGAAAGACAAACTCTATCAGTTTTTCCACCAGATATCGATTGTGTATTATTAACGCATGCTCATATTGACCACTCAGGTTTATTACCTTTGTTGTGCTCTACTGGCTTTAGAGGCGTTATCCATACAACATCTGCAACAAAACGTCTTTGCGACATTATGTTAAAGGATGCTGGGCACATTCAAGAAATGGAAACTGAATGGGACAACAAAAAGGCTATGAGAAACAATGAAGAGTTATCTGAACCTTTGTACACTGTCCAAGATGCCGAAAATGCAATGAAGTATTTCAGAACACACGAATATGAAGAAGAATTTGCCTTAGGCAATGGAAACATTATCGTTAAATTCTGCGATGCCGGTCATATCTTAGGTTCTGCGCACATAATCATTAGATATGTTGAAGATGGAAAAGAAAAGACTGTAGTCTTCTCTGGGGATATAGGTAATGAAAATAGACCTATGATTAACAACCCTACTCCAATTAAACATGCCGATTATGTAATTATGGAATCTACATACGGAGATAGAGACCACGAACAAAAGATTGATTCGGTAGCAACGCTTGCGAACATCTTTAGAGAAACCTTTGCAAAAGGCGGAAATGTTGTAATTCCATCATTCGCTGTTGGTAGAACACAAGAACTTCTATACTTTATTCGTCAGATTAAAGAAAGAAACCTTGTTAAACAACATCCACACTTCAAGGTATATCTAGATAGCCCTCTTGCTATTGAAGCAACTAACATCTTTGAGAATATTGGAAAGCAATATTATGACGAAGAAGCACTAGCTTTAATCAAAAAAGGCATAAACCCAATATCTTTCCCAGATTTAGTCTTGTCAGTTACGAGCGAAGAGAGTAAAGTTATTAACGAAGAAAAAGAACCTTGCGTTATTATCTCAGCATCAGGTATGTGTGAAGCTGGTAGAATTAGACACCATCTAAAGCACAATCTATGGAGACCCGAATGTACTATCCTATTTGTTGGATACCAAGTTATTGGAACATTAGGTTTCTCTATTATGACTGGCGCTAGAAAGGTAAAGATTTCTCAAGAAGAAATTGCTGTTAACGCAAAGATATTAACACTAAGCAATTCTTCTGCCCACGCAGATAGAACTCAACTTATTGATTGGTTAAAGAATCTTGAAACACCACCAACAAGAGTTTTCTTGGTTCATGGTCAAGACAGATCAATTGAAATGTTATCTGCAAAGATTGAGAGCGAACTTGGATTCAATGTTACTGCTCCATACTTTGGTGAAGAATACGACTTAGAAACAAATACTCTTGAAAAAGAGAAAGTAATTAGAGTTAGAAAAGTAAAAGCAATCAAACCATCTCTATCTGATTCTATGTACAAGAAATTAACAGAAGCTCTAAAGCATCTTCAAAACATTGTACTAGATAGTGAAGGTAGACCAAACAAAGAAAAAGAGCGCTTTGCTAATCAAATAGAAAATCTTGCATCTAAATGGGAGCACACGAAGTATTAGTATGATTATTAACGGTTTTGAAAAGTTATCTTTAGTTGACTATCCTGGATTTACAGCAGCAACAGTATTTACTGGTGCATGTAATATGAGATGTCCATTTTGTCATAATGCCATATTAGTTATTGATGCTAAGCATCAACCTATTATTGAAGAACAATATATTTTAGACTATCTAAACAAAAGAAAAGGTATTATCGATGGCCTATGTATTACTGGCGGTGAACCTACTCTTCAAAAGGATCTTGATGCATTTATCAAAAAATGTAAAGAAACAGGAGTAAAGATAAAGCTAGATAGCAATGGTACAAATCCAGAAACACTAAAGTCTCTTATCTCTCAAAATCTTTTAGATTATGTTGCTATGGATATTAAGAATTGCAAAGAGAAATATTCTATAACAGCAAATGCAAGTATAGACTTAACAAAGATTCAAGAAAGCATAGATATTTTAGAATCATCTAATATTGATCATGAATTTAGAACAACGCTTGTTAAAGAATTCCACACTATTGAAGATATTGAAAAGATTGCTCAATGGTTAGATGGAACAAATAAATATTATCTACAAAAGTTTGAAGACAAAGGTGGCTGTATCCAAGATGGCCTTCACGAAGTGCCTTTAGATGAAGCACATAAAATGCGTGATATAGCTAAAGAGTTTATTAAACATGTAGAATTAAGAAGTTACGAATAAAAGTATTTGAAGAATAAAAGAAAGGTGCCAATCGCGTTTGGCACCTTTCTTCTTGTAAAAAGGAAAGTCTTTACAATGTATCGATATATGCACATGCCGCTGTTGCAGCCACTGCGCCGTCGCATGTTGCCGTTGTTAATTGTCTTACTGTCTTAGTTCTAGTATCACCAGCGACAAATAAGCCTTCTGTCTTTGTCTTACAAGATTCATCTGCAATGATATAACCTTGCTTGTCTAAATCTACTACATTTTCAAACTTCTTATTATCTGGTACTTGGCCAATAGCTACGAAGATTGCTGGATAGTTAACCGTGAATTTATCTTCGCCATAAGTATCTTTGAATACAAATCCTTCAATCTTATCTTCGCCTAAGATATCTACTAACATAACCTTTCTTGTTACTTCGATATTTTCTCTGCTTTCTAGTGCATCTACTAATGCTTTATCTGCGAAATATTTATCAAATAGTGTATACATATGCACTTTTTTGCAATATCCAGATAGTTGTAATGCATATTGGAAAGCTGTGTTAGCATCACCAATTAAAGCAACTTCTTTACCTTCAAAGAATGGGCCATCACATAATGCACAGTAGTAAACACCCTTACCGATAAACTTCTCTTCACTCTTAACACCTGTATGTCTATGCTTTACACCGTTTGCAATAATAACTGCTTTAGCTTCAAAAGTATCATATTCTGTTGTTACCTTGAAGATCTTGTCTACCTTTTCAATCTTTTCCACTTTTGAGAAATCTGTTTCTGCACCATGGCCAGTTACTTGATCATATAAATTGTTTGCGAAATCTAAACCTGAAATTGAGTTGATTGATGGGAAGTTTTCTACTCTTGGTGAGTTAGCAATTTGTCCACCAATTTGCTCTTGCTCAATTATCATAACTGTCTTGTTGTTTCTTAGTGCGTATAGTGCAGCAGTCATTCCTGCTGCACCTGCACCGATAATTACTATATCGTATACCATACTTTATTAACCCTTTTGTGCTTCGATGTATCCTCTAATGTTACTTGGGTTTACATACTTTTCGTATACATCACCGTTTGGAACAACTAGAGTTGGAGCTTCTGTAACGCCCATCTTAACTGTCAATTCTTTGTTTTCTTCAGCATCGATAACTGAGTATTCTATACCAGCCTTATCTAGCATAATCTTACTTGTTTGACACTTTGGACATTGCTTTCTTGCGAATAATACTACTCCGTTGAAAATCTTACCTTCTTCAACCTTCTTGTCTACGTTTTCTGCTGGAGCGCATTCGCACTTAGCTTCAACTGGACCATTGTGTGTTAACTTGCTGTTAGCAATATCATAAGACTTTCTGTCCTTATATTCTTGTGTCTTACCTTCGTTCCAGTTTTGTACTGGTCTGTAGTAACCTGTAATTCTTGAATATACTTCTGCTGGCTTTCCGCATACTGGACACTTGAAGTGTTCACCGATTAAGTATCCGTGTTCAGCACAGATAGAATATACTGGTGACATTGTGTAGTATGGAAGCTTATAGTTTTCAGCAATCTTTCTTACAAGATTTGCAGCTGCTTTCCAATCTGGTAACTTTTGTCCTAGGAAGGCATGGAATACCGTTCCTGATGTATATAGAGTTTGTAATTCATCTTGAACATCTAGTGCTGTGAAGATATCGCTTGTATATCCAACTGGTAGATGTGATGAGTTTGTATAATATGGTTGATCGTCTGGGTTCTTAGCAGCTGTGATGATGTCTGGATACTTCTTAACATCGTGCATAGCTAATCTATAAGATGTAGATTCAGCTGGAGTAGCTTCTAGGTTGTATAGATCACCATATTCTACTTGGTAATCTCCTAGTCTTTCTCTCATATGATTTAGAACTTCTTTTGTGAATTCAACAGCTTCTGGATGTGTTAAATCCTTTCTTAACCACTTAGCATTTAGACATGCTTCGTTCATACCAACAAGACCGATTGTTGAGAAGTGGTTAGCAAATGTTCCTAAATAATGCTTTGTATATGGATATAAACCATTCTCTAATAACTTAGTGATAACTTCTCTCTTAATCTTTAGAGATCTAGCAGCAATATCCATTAATTTATCTAACCTCTTATAGAAATCTTCTGGAGTTTCAGAAAGGTAAGCAATCTTTGGCATATCGATTGTTACAACACCTACAGAACCTGTAGATTCACCTGATCCGAAGAAACCACCTGACTTCTTTCTTAATTCTCTTAAGTCTAGACGAAGTCTGCAGCACATAGATCTTACATCGCTTGGTTCCATATCTGAATTGATGTAGTTGCTGAAGTATGGAGTACCATATTTAGCTGTCATTTCAAATAATAACTTGTTGTTTTCTGTTTCTGACCAATCGAAATCTCTTGTGATTGAATATGTTGGGATTGGGTATTGGAATCCTCTGCCGTTAGCATCACCTTCGATCATAACTTCGATGAATGCCTTGTTAACCATATCCATTTCTTTCTTACAATCTTTGTACTTGAAGTCCATTTCCTTTCCGCCAACGATTGCATTTAAGTTAGCAAGATCGTTTGGAACTACCCAGTCAAGAGTGATGTTTGTGAATGGTGCTTGTGTACCCCATCTAGATGGTGTATTAACACCATAAACGAAAGATTGGATGCATTGCTTAACTTCTTTATATGATAGGTTATCTGCTTTTACAAAAGGAGCTAAATATGTATCGAAACTTGAGAATGCTTGAGCGCCTGCCCATTCATTTTGCATGATACCTAAGAAGTTAACCATTTGGTTACATAATGTAGATAAGTGAGATGCTGGAGAAGATGTAATCTTTCCTGGAACACCGCCTAATCCTTGTTGAATTAATTGCTTTAATGACCAACCAGCACAGTAACCTGTAAGCATTGATAAGTCATGGATGTGGATATCTGCATTCTTGTGTGCATCAGCGATTTCTTTATCATAGATTTCGCTTAACCAGTAGTTAGCTGTAATTGCACCAGAGTTGCTTAGAATTAAACCACCAACAGAATAAGTAACTGTTGAGTTTTCCTTAACACGCCAGTCTTCAACTTTTAGGTAGTTGTTAACGATATCCTTGTAATCAAGGATAGTAGACTTCATGTTACGGATCTTTTCACGTTGCTTTCTGTAAAGGATGTATGCCTTTGAAACTTCTGTATATCCAGCTTGAATTAAAACTGATTCAACGCTATCTTGG
>JAEEWC010000149.1 GCA_016287155.1 Clostridia bacterium
CTCGGGAAAGAGACATAATCTTGAAGTAGATTTCTTTGGTGGCGAGCCATTAATGAATTTCGATGTTGTAAAACAAATCGTTGAATACGCAAGAAGTATCGAAGATAAAGTAGGTAAGAAGTTCTCATTTACAATGACAACTAACTGTATCTTACTTAGCGATGATAAAATCGAATGGCTAAACAAAGAAATGAATAACATCGTTTTAAGTATCGATGGAAGAAAAGAAATTCACGATGAGGTTAGAAGAACTATCAGCGGAAAGAGTGCGTTTGATGTAATCATTAAAAACGCATTAAAGCTAAGGAAAGTTAGAGGCGATAAGACTTATTATGTTCGTGGAACATATACTGCTAAGAATTTAGATTTTGCAAAGGATGTTGAATATCTAAATGATATTGGCTTTGATCAAATCTCAATGGAGCCAGTTGTTACAAACATTGAAGGTCTAAAGATAACAGAAGAGATGTTACCTCGTATTCTTAATGAATACGAAAAATTAGCAGAAATCTATATCGATAGAAGAAAAACAGACAAGTGGTTTAATTTCTTCCACTTTATGATAGATATCGAATCAGGCCCATGCGTAGTTAAGAGATTAACTGGTTGTGGAGCAGGTTGTGAATATCTTGCTGTTACTCCAACAGGAGATATATTCCCATGTCACCAATTCGCAGAGAATAAGGACTACTATATGGGAAATGTTTTTGATAAAGAAATTAACATGGACATTTCTAAGGAGTTTGCTAAGAATATTGTTACTCAAAAGCCAGCTTGTGATAAGTGTCCAGCTAAATATTATTGCTCAGGTGGTTGCACAGCTAACAATATCAATTATGCAGGTTCTATGCATACTCCATATGAGATTACTTGCGCTTTAGAGCGCAAGAGAATGGATCTTTCATTGGCTATTAAAGCTATCGAAGACGCCCAAGAAAACTAGTATTTTTAGCAAAGAAAAACATTATTATTGACTTTAATAAAGTCTATAAATATAATTATATTATTATAATATTTTAAATAAGTGAAATTAGGAGGCACAAATAAGGTGAAAAAGTACAAATCAATAACGATTTTGACTATCCTTGGTATATTGCTAGTTTTAGGTACTGTATTTGCATTTGTATCACTAGATGACGGACAATTTGGTCTATACAACTACAATGCATTCCCAACTCAAATTAGCTTAGGCCTTGACCTTAGTGGTGGTGTGTATGCTGTATATGACATCGATACTGAGCAAGAATCTTATCAAAAGATGACTCAAGATGAAAAGACTGCAGCAATCGAAGGAACTAGAGGCGCTATGGAAACTCTTTTATTCAATAAGGGTTACACAGAAGCACAAGTATCTGTAAGTGGGGAAACAATCCGTGTTGAAATCCCAGACGTTGATGATCCAGAAAAGATCTTCGAATTAATCGGTGACCCAGCTGACCTTGAATTCAAGGAATATGTTGATGGTACAAACGATAAGTCATTAAACGATCCTACAGGTTCAGTTAAATTAAGCAGTAAGCTAACTGGTGATGATGTAGCTAAGGCTGGTGTACAATATGATTCAGAATCTCAATATTATGTTGTAGCTCTTGAATTTACAGCTGATGGTACAAAGAAATTTGCTACAGCTACAGAAGCATTAACAAGTAAGCAATTAGCTATTTATATCAACGATTCTTTAGTAATCGCTCCAACAGTAAACGAAGCTATCACTACTGGTAAGTGTTCTATTAGTGGTAACTATTCATATGATGATGCATACGATCTAGCAGTTAAGATTACTGCTGGTTCATTCCCATTAAGATTAAAGATGTCTCAATGCAGCACAATTTCAGCTACTTTGGGTGT
Organism: Clostridia bacterium; assembly: GCA_016287155.1. Lineage (GTDB taxonomy): Bacteria > Bacillota > Clostridia > Christensenellales > UBA3700 > UBA3700. The sequence goes on from JAEEWC010000149.1 coordinate 1,849, forward strand.
TAACGCAATTAGAGCAGGTGTTATCGCTGGTATTGCTGGTATCATCTTAATCATGTTATATCTATGCCTTCTATATAGATTATTGGGTGCAGCTGCAAGTATCTCATTGTGGTGGTATGTATTAACATTCTTATTCTTCTTAGCCGTATTCCCATGGGTACAATTAACACTATCTGGTATCGCAGGTGTTCTACTTGCTATCGGTATGGCTGTTGACGCTAACGTTATTATCTTCGAACGTATTAAAGAAGAATATGCACAAGGTAAGACAATCAGAACTGCTACA
>JAEEWC010000150.1 GCA_016287155.1 Clostridia bacterium
AAATAGATAGAAAAGCCGAATTAAAGGCAATGAAGAAAGGAAGAAGAAGCATCATCGTACACAATTTAGAAGCAGTGTCTTCTGAAGGGGCATTTAAAAACGATGATGTAACAAACATATAAAATGGTGGAGGACAAGTGTCCTCCTCATTTTTTTATATATCGTACATATTGTTTCAAAAATCGTGCATAAATTTATGAATACCTACTGAATAAATAGGTAATTTTAAAAATATGCAAAAAGTTTTTGTATTATTCAATAAATACGAGTATATTATATGCTAATAAAAAAAAATTTTTAGGAGGTTACATATATGGCAACAAAGAAGACAACAGCTGCTAAAACAGCTACAGCAAAGAAAGTAGAATCATTCGATTTAAACGAATTAAAACTAGTTAAGAAAGTAACTTTCGGTTACTTTGGCGATCCACAAGGATATGAAGAATCTTTATATGAAACAAAAGACGGACAAGAAGTTCTATACACAAATGGTGGAGCAGATTCTAAGTATACAAAGGCTAGTTTTTCTACATCAAAGACAGCCATCGCTGCTTTCAAAAAGGCTAACGCTTAATAATTAAGCACACTTTTATAGGCATTATCACTAAGCGTGGTAGTGCCTATTTTTCTATATATGTAATATTTACATAAAATATCAATTTTGGTTTGACAGCATATATAGTGTATGTTAAAATATCATAGCACTCAAATGGGTGTAATTTTTTTGGAGGAATACCAAAGTGGCAAAGGAAAATACAGTTAAAATTACTCTAGTTTGTACAGAATGTAAGCAACGTAACTACGATACATTCAAGAACAAGAAGAACAATCCAGATAGAATGGAATTAAAGAAATATTGCAAGTTCTGTAAGAAGACAACTGTTCACAAGGAATCTAAATAACATTTAGAGGAGTAATTTATGGCAAAGAATAAATTAGAAAAAGAATTAGTAGTTAATGACGCACCACTAAACGAAAATTTAGCAAATGGTGCTGCTAATGACTCAGCTAAATCAAAGAAGACAGATAACAAAGATAAGAAACCAGGTTTCTTCTCTAAGATTGGCAAGGTTTTCAAAGAAATGTTCTCAGAATTAAAGAAGGTTTCTTGGCCAGCTTGGAAAGTTGCTGCAGCTTCTTTATTAACTGTTTTAGTTGTTGTTTTAGTATTCTTAGTAATTGTTATGGGCTTTGATTACCTAGCATCATGGTTATTAAGCTTATTAACAAAGGCTTCAGCATAAGGAGGATTTGACAATGTTAGACATGAACGAACCTCAATGGTATGTTTTGAAGACTCAATATGGATATGAACAAATTGCTGAACAAAGCTTAAACGACATGGTAGCAATCAACAAGGATCTTGCAGACAAGATCTTTAGCGTTGTTGTTCCAAGAGAAGAAGTTGTTGAAGAAAGAAACGGCAAGAAGAAGACAGTCATTAAAAATAGATTTCCAAATTATCTTTTCATTAAGATGATTTATACAAAAGATGTATGGTATATGGTAAGAAACTGCAGAGGTGTACAAGACTTCTTAACAGATTCAAACAATATTCCACTACCTATGGCTCCAGAAGAAGTTAAGAGAACTCAACTTGAAGAAGTTAAGGTAGAAGATCTTAAGATTGCTGTTGGCGATACAGTTAACATCATCACAGGACCATTCAAAGATTGGACTGGTGAAGTTGTTGAAATCAAGGCAGCAGAGCAAAAGGTTAAGGTTAACATCCAAATTTATGGACGTCCAACAGCTATGGACCTAGACTTTGCTCAAGTAGAAAAAATTTAGTTAATAGTTGGGAGAAATATAAAATCTATTCCATTATATTTCGTTTGTACCAAGTTGCATAGGAGGATATAAACTATGGCAAAGAAAGTTAAAGCAGTAGTTAAACTACAATTACCTGCAGGCAAGGCAACTCCAGGACCACCAGTTGGTTCTTCACTTGGACCTCATGGTATTAATATTCCTGCATTCACAAAGGAATTCAACGAAAAGACAAAAGCACAAGATGGTTTCATTATTCCAGTAGTAATGACTATCTATGAAGACAAGAGCTTCACATTCATCTTAAAGACTCCACCAGTTCCTGTATTAATCAGAAAAGCTGCTGGTATCGAAAAGGGAAGCGGTAAGCCAAATACAGACAAAGTTGCTACATTGACAAAGGCACAAGTTGAAGAAATCGCTAAGACAAAGATGCCAGACTTAACAGCTGGTTCTTTAGAAGCCGCAATGAGCATGGTAGCAGGTACAGCACGTAGCATGGGCGTACTTGTAGAAGAGTAAGGAGGTAGTATATATGAAACAAGGAAAGAGATATGTTGAAGCAGCTAAGTTAGTAGATACTACTAAGGCTTATGAACCAAGTGAAGCATTAAAGTTGTTAGTTGATACAGCTACAGCTAAATTTGATGAATCAGTTGAATTACACGTTAGACTAGGTGTAGATTCTCGTCACGCTGATCAACAAGTTAGAGGCGTTGTTGTATTACCAAACGGAACAGGTAAAACAAAGAAAGTTTTAGTTATCACAAAGGGTGCAAAGGCAGATGAAGCTACAGCTGCTGGAGCAGATTATGTTGGTGGCGAAGAAATGATCGCTAAGATCCAACAAAACTGGTTAGATTTCGACGTTTGCGTTGCTACTCCAGATATGATGGGACAAATTGGTAAGATCGCTAGAATCCTTGGACCTAAGGGATTAATGCCAAACCCAAAATCAGGAACAGTTACAATGGACGTTACAAAGGCTGTTAACGAAATTAAAGCAGGTAAGGTTGAATACAGATTAGATAAGACAAATATCATTCACGTATTAATCGGAAAGAAGTCATTTGGTGCTGAAAAGTTACTTCAAAACTTCGAAGTTATCTATGATGCAATTCTAAAGGCTAAGCCAGCTTCAGCTAAGGGACAATATGTAAAGAGCATTTCTGTTTCTTCTACAATGGGCCCTGGTATCAGAATTATCGCTAAATAGTCTTAAATATTAGTAGTTAATTTATTTGACACTAATATAAATATTATATTATTATAATTACACAATAATTCTTGCCAAAGACAGCAAGTGCCGTAAAAAGCTTAATTTCTTGCCGAGGTGGAAGTGGAAAATAGTATAGTTTATTATTATCCCTCTATGTCTTTGGCGTAGAGGGATTTATCATTATAGGAGGTAAAAAATGTCAGAAGCTAGAGAATTAAGAGCTAAACAAATTGAAGAGATCAAAGAAAAGATCCAAAATTCTAATGGCTTTATCTTAGTTGGTTACAAGGGCATTAACGTAAACGATGACGTTGCACTACGTGCTAAATGTAGAGCTGCTAACATCGATTACAAAGTTCTTAAAAACAGACTTGTAAACAAGGCTTTAGAAGAATTAGGAATTGAAGGCTTCGCTAACGACTTACAAGAACCAACAGCTGTTGCTTTTGCTAACGGTGAAATCACAGCCGCTGCTAAGGTATTCAAAGATACAATGGCTACAGTTAGTTCTTTAACAATCAAGTCTGGTTATATGGATAAAGCATATATCACAGCTGATACAGTTAACGCATTAGCATCAATCCCATCAAAAGAAGTGCTTATCGCACAATTACTTGGTATGCTACAAAGCCCAATCAGTGGCTTAGCAAGAGCTTTGCAACAAGTTGCAGAGAAACAAGCTTAATAGCTTAAATTAAAATTTAGAAATTATTGGAGGATATAAAAATGGATATCGCAAAGTTAATCGAAGAAATTAAAGGTATGACAGTATTAGAACTTAACGATTTAGTTAAGGCAATTGAAACAGAATTTGGTGTAAGCGCAGCAGCTATGGCAGTTGCAGCTCCAGCAGCTGGTGGTGCAGCAGCTCCAGCAGCAGAAGAAAAGTCAGAATTTGACATCAACCTAAAGGAAGCTGGTCCAAACAAGATCCCAGTTATCAAGGTAGTTAAGGCTGTTACAGGTCTTGGTCTTGGTGAAGCTAAGGCTCTTGTAGATGGAGCTCCAAAGGTTATCAAGCAAGCTGTTCCAAAGGCAGAAGCTGAAGATATCTTAAAGCAATTAACAGAAGCTGGTGCTACAGCTGAATTAATCTAAGCTTTTAATTTTCTTATATGATAAATATAAAATAAGCCTGGACTCGTTCCAGGCTATTTTATTTGAAAAATAATTAATTATTATACGAATTGATTTTGGTCCTTATCGTAGGTGTAATTAATTGATTTAAGTTTCTCTTCGATTTCGCTCTTAGATTCGTCTAAATCGTCACATAGAGCCTCTAGCGAAGAGTAATTGTCTCTTAACTTTAAATTGATATAACTTAATAACATTACTGGATCTGAAGGAATCATATTATCACCTCTCTTATAATAACATTATAACTTAAATAAGTGTATATTGAAACTTTAGTATTGGTATGCTAACATTATTGCGAGGTGAAATATGAAGGTTTTATTATTACAAGATGTAAAGGCCCAAGGAAAGAAGGGAGAAATCGTTGAAGTAAACGATGGATATGCAAGAAACTTTTTAATTAAGAAAGGATTAGCAAAAGAAGCTACTGCAGCAGTTGTTAATGAAACTAACCAAAAGAACGCACAAGAAGCAAAGAAAAAGGCTGCTGAATTACAAGCTGCTAAAGACATTGCTGCAAAGCTAGATACAAAAGAAATAGAAGTTGCTATAAAGACAGGAGAGAATGGTAAGTTCTTCGGCTCTGTTACAAGCAAGGAAATTGCAGATGCGCTACTTGCCATAGGTTATGATATCGACAAGAAAAAGATTATCATCAAAGATGCCATCAAAGCAGTAGGCGTATATGGCGTTGAAGTAAAGATTTATCCAGGAGTTAGCTTTACAATTAATGTTAAGGTAGTTGGAAAATAAGAATCAAATCAAAAAAATAAGGAGCAGTTCACTGCTCCTTTTTTCATGCGGTAAATAATTAGACATTTAATACGTATGAGTAGCTACCTTCAACGATCTTTGTGATAACACTCTTGCAATTATTATGCTTTGCTGTTAGGTAACATTCGATATAATTTGTTGTGCCTAATAGTGTATCAGATGTTTTCATTGTGATCTTTCTACAATCGTTAAATGTTGTTTCGCCAATAACAACTGGATATGTTGTATCACATGAATTTGTTAATGTAACCTTTTCTTTTGTATTTGTTTGATGATCAAAGATGTTGAATGTGAATGCTGAATATGTAGAATCGTTTGGAATACTTCTAGCTACATAATAAACCATTGTGTTGTCAAAATATGGAGAAGTTATGTACTTACCATTCTTGATTGCATATTCTTCATTAAAACCATCAGCATTTGTTTTGTATTTATATCTCTTGTTATCTTCGTTTGTTGCAACGTAAACAGAAACTTTTTCGCCCTCAACTACTTTGCTGTATGTTCCAAGCATTTTGAAGTTGTTTGCAAAGATAGCAATAGATGTTTGTTCATATGTGCCATCTGAAAGAGTTAGAGTAGTTGTTGTCATATAAGTAGCATTTGCAGAAGCAGTTGTATACCCATAAACGTGGTCGCTTTCTGTGCCAATACCATCTTTTCCTAAATAATATGTTTTACTTGTATCTAATTTAACAACATTCATTGTTAAAGTACCAATAGAACCTTCTTGTCCATCCTTGTACATAGAATATGTAAATACTTCTGGGAATGTTGCTTCATTCCAAACATTAGATTCGCTAAAGATTTGTGTTAGAGAAGTAGTTCCTTGACATCCCATGAATGCTACAGCACTTACTGCAATCACTAAAACTAAAGCTATAGATAATATAATAGTCTTTTTCATGATTAAGTTCCTTTTGTAATTTTCGAGTTAATTTTAACAAACAAGTACTATATTGTAAAGTAATATTATGCGCGCATATATAATATAAGGCTTAGATATATGCGACAAAAATGTCGCACTTTAACAATAATAATAATTTTATTATTGTAATAGGCATAATGTGTTGTTAAAATGGAAATATGGTTAATTTATTTCTTACTAAAACAATCGATAGCAAGTACCTAATTGATGCTCTCAAGAAGAACAACGCAAAAGGCAGCAAGCATTTATTTATCGTTCCAGATAGAATCGTATTATCTTACGAAATGCTTGTTTTAGAAGCTATTGGACAAGAAGGCACAATGAATATTGAAGTTCGTTCTTTTAGAACACTTGCTGATGCAGTTCTAAAGAATGATGTTTCAAAGACTCTAAACCAACAAACAGAAACGATGCTTGTTAGAAAAATAATCGAAGAAAAGAAGGGGGACTTCGAATATTATAAGAGAGCATCACAATATGTTGGCTTTGCAAAAGAAGTTCTAAGCTTAATTGCTCTAATCCGTGGTAATGGTATTAGCGTAGAAGCAATTCAAAAGTTATTAGAGAAATTGCCTGCTAAATATCAAAACAAAGTAAGAGATATTCTATATATCTATAGCGAATACATTCGATTATTAAATAATGGTTATTCAGATTATATTTCAAAACTAGAAGGGTTAAGAGATAGATTCAAAGATAGTGATTATGCAGATTATAATATCTACATTTCAGAATTCAATTCATTCTCTCAAATTGAATTAGATATTATTGATGAAATCATTGGTTCAACTCAAAACGTTTATATAACACTTCCTTATTCTAAAAATGAGAATGCCTATATATTCCCAAAAGATATGGAGGATAAGATTTCAAAGCTTGCTAAAAAAAGAGGCATGCGAATTGAGATTAATAGATTATATGAGGAAGAAAAACTAGACAATGAATTAGAACCAATATATGAAAATCTATTTGGTTTTAAAGAGGATGTTAAATATACACCAACAAAACAAATAGAAGTTCAAGTCGCAAAAAATCCTGAAGACGAAATAAAAGCGTTAGCTATTCAAATTAAGGATTTAGTAAAGAAAGGAAATAGATATAAAGATATTGCATGTGTATGCTGTGATATTGAAAACTACAAAGCTACATTTGAAAGTGTATTTAAAAAATATGAAATACCATACTTTGCAGATGCAAAGGATCAATTAATAAATCAAAATCTAACAAAGATACTAATTAATGCTCTAAAGGTTAAAGTTAATCACTTTATGCAAGCAGATGTGTTTGCACTTATTAAAGAACTAGATTCTATATTTACAATCGATGAGATTAATGAATTCGAAAATTATTGCTTACAATACGGAATTGAATTCGAAAACAAATTCAATCAAGCTTTTGTATGCGTAGGAGATGTTAAGAAGCAAGATAGAGTAAATAAGCTAAGAGAAAGGTTATTAGATATTCTATCACCACTAGATTTTAAAGAATGTGTATATGTAAAAGAATACATAGAAAAGATTCAAGAATTCTTTATAAAGATTAACGCTGAAAAGATTTGTAACGATTTAGCTCAATTACAAGAGAGCATGGAATACAACGTTGAAAGTGGAGTAACAAAGCAAGTTCTAAAGAAGATTAATGCCGTTTTAGATCAATTCAATGCAATGCTTGGGACTTGTGAGATGCCATTTAATAGATTCTATAAGATATTTGAATCAACAATTGCATCAGTTACAATTACAACAATCCCAATGTATATCGATTGTGTATATGTCGGCGATTTAGATAAGAGTAGATATGAAACAAAGAAATATCTATTTGTAGTTGGTGCTAATGAATCTCTATTCCCAAGAGAAGTTCAAGAGAAAGGACTTTTAACATCTCAAGACTTTGATAAATGGAATGAATATGGGGTAAATATCTATCCAACAGTTAGGGATGCAAATAGAGAATCTAAATTAAATGTATTAATGGTTCTTCTAAAGCCAACTCAAAAGTTAGTTGTTTCATATCCTATCGTAGATATGCAAGGCCAAAAACTTGAGATGGCAACTATTCTAAAAGATTTGTTGAAGATGGCAGGACAAGAAGAAGCTTCTACAAACTTTATTCCAAATGATACATGGACATTCACTGATTATGCTAGATATGTTGGGTCAAGAAAGAATGCGCTTGAAGTATATGTTGAATTAAAAACAAGAATAGAAAACAATCAATTAACTTTAACTAATGATTTGAAAAAGATTATGGCATCTTTGTATTCAATTGCAAAAGACGAAATGCAAAACGATACAAAGGTTAAGCAAATAATATCAGGAAAACACGATGTAGATAGAGATGTTGAAAACTTTAGCGTATTAAGAAGCAAGAGCGTATCAACATCTATGTTTGAAAAATATCTATCTTGTCCATTTAAGTATTGTATAGATTATGTTTTAAACCTAAAGGAAAGAGAAATTGCAGGCGTTAAAGTTCGCGATACAGGTACAATTTTACACGCTTGTATGGAAGAATTCTTCTCAAGAGATGATTATGCAACAATGCCGGATGAAGATATAAAAGGCGTTGTAGAAAATACAATAGACAAGGTTGTATCTAAAAAACCGGAATTCGGTTATCTTTTAACATCAGAATTTAGGATCACTTTAGATGCGTTAATTAACAATGCCGTTATGACTATTAGCATCCTAAGAAACAAAATGAAGGTTTCAGAATTTGTCCCATATAAAATGGAAGCAAGATTTGCTAATACCGTATCTCGTGATGGTAAGGAACCAACTTATCCAACGTATGTTTTGCATGCTGGCGATAAAGATTTAAATATCAATGGTGAAATAGATAGAATCGATAAGCATGTAGATGAAAACGGTAAGATAGATAAGGTAATGATTATCGATTACAAATCAAAAGCAGCTACTGAATTTTCTATGCAAGATGTTATCTTCGGTAATAAGATTCAACCATTATTATACTTGTCTAAAGTTGCTCAAGAAGAAAAGGTTGAACCAACTGGGGCATTCTATTTATCTTTGAGCGATTCTGTTACTTCTGAATCAAAAGAAGCAAAGACAAAATATTCTGGTCTTATTATTGATAATCCAACGACGCTATTACAAATGGATAGAACTATCTTAGATGAGCCACTAAAGGCAAGTGCTTTATTCCCAATAAAGGCATCAAAGAAAAAAGGCGAGACCGTATACAGCTTTGCATCAGGATCAAAATCTGAGATGGTATCAAAAGCAGAAATGGATATGTTGATTGATTATATGTTAAAGCTTTTGGGAAAAGTAGTTAGAGACATGGACTCTGGATATATTAAGGCATCCCCATTGGCTTTAGGTAAGACACCATCTTCTCAAGAATTACCAACAACATGTGATTATTGCCAATACAAGGTTATGTGTGGTATTCAAAATTCGCAAGATAAAGTTAGATATATTAATATCGCATCTCCAAGAGGCGATAAAGAATCTAAAAAAGATAAAATACTAAAATTGCTAAACGGGGAGGAGAAATAATATGGCAGAAGAAAAGATAACTTGGACACCTGAACAAGAAAAAGCCATTAGAGCAATAAAAACGAATGCTCTTGTTTCTGCCTCTGCGGGCAGTGGTAAGACAGCCTTAATGATGGAGAAGGTTGCTAGATTAGTTACAAACGAAGAGATTGATGGGCTAAAAGAGCCTGTTGCTATAAAGAGCATGATGATTGTTACATTTACAAAAGCAGTAGCAAGAGAATTAAGAACTAAGGTTGTAAAGAAACTAACAGAGCAAATACATCTACATCCAGAAAAGGCAGAAGTGCTTAGAAATCAAATAGAAGATGTTGCAATCGCAAGTATTTCAACAATTGATTCTTTATGCTCAACATTAGTTAGAACTTATTTCCAAAAGGCAGAAGTTGATCCAGCTTTTGCTGTAATGGAGCAAGAAGAAGCTGATTTATATTTTAATAGAGCAATGTCAAAAGTTTTGGCTCAATTAGATTTAGAGCAAAACGAAGGATACATAGATGTTAAGCGTCTGCTTGGCAAAGATTTGAATGACGATATAAAAGCAGGCTATGCATTTGCAAGAAATAACAAGAATTATATTGATTATTTAAATAATGACGCGCTTAAATCATATGAAGATTTTGAAAATAGCAAATTAATAAAAGATGCTATTAAGGAAACTACTGAAAAAGCGAAATATCTTTTAGAGATTGTAAATGATTGTTATCTAGAAATAAATAAGATAGAGAAAGAGAAGGATAGAGAGAATGCGTTTAATTGTTATTTAGTGTTAATCCCAAAATTAGAACAAATAGCAAAAGCAACTACACTAAATGATTTGGCATCGCTTGGCACGTTGGATGTTAATTTTAAATCATTCTCATCAAAGCAAGGGGATATAGTTTATTCAGAGGTTCAAAGCATTGCTACTAAAGCTGCAAAAGAAGTAAAAGATATTATTTCTACTTTTGCGAGTGATGTTGCAGAAGTATCTAAGAAAATAGAAGAAGATAAAACATTACTAAAAGAATTTGTAGACATCCTAATTAAAATCGATGCTGAATATGTACGTTCAAAGCAAGAAGATAACAAATTAGATTTTAATGACTTAGAGCAAAAGACAGCTCTTTTATTAGATGATGCTGATATTAGAGCTGAACTTCAAGATAAATATCAATTTGTATGTGTAGATGAGTATCAAGATATAAACCCATTGCAAGAAGATATTCTAAGAAATATTTCTAAAGGGGATAATTTATTCATGGTTGGAGATGTAAAGCAAAGCATCTATGGCTTCAGATTATCTGATCCAACTATATTCTTAAACAAATACAAGAAATATAAGAACAAAGAAAAAGGTGAAGCTATTGATTTAAATATGAACTTTAGATCAAAAGAAGAAATCTTGGATTTTGTAAACTATGTATTTGATGCAACAATGGATATGTCGTTTGGTGGCATTGATTATAAAAATGATGCGCATTTAGTTCCTTCAGATAAGAACAAATCTAAAGATGTTGAAAGAGTAAAGATTACATTTGTTCCAAAAGAAGAAAAAGAAGATAGTGCAACATTGCCAGACGATAAGGTTTATTCTGTTAAAGAGCATACCTTTGCTGATTCTAATATCCAATATAAAAGAGAATCATTATTGATTGCCAATAAGATTAAAAGCTTAGTTGGAAAGAGAGTGTTAGCAAATGGTAACCCAATTGAATATAAAGATATTGCATTGCTATTTAGAACAAGAAGTAAAGATGTTGCAAGAATTGTTGCTGATCTACAACAATTAGGAATCCCTGTTGATTCAGCTAACGCAACACAATCAACAAAGAATACAGCTATATCATTATTAATATCATTGCTAGCGATTATAGATAACGACCAACAAGATGTAGAACTTGTGAATATTCTGCTTAGCATCTTTGGTGGATTTACTATGCCAGAGCTAACAAAGATTAGAGAAGCTTTAGGCGATAATGATAGACCATTCTATGAAGCATTTAATTCATATGAAGCAACAGATGATATTGCAAATAAGATTAGAGCATTTAAAGATTTAATTTATAAATATAGATTTAAATCTCACTTTATGCCAGTAGACAAATTATTAGAACAAATCATTGAAGATAATAATTATGATGAATATGTACTTGCTCAAGAAAGTGGAGAAAATACTCTTGCGCAATTAATGACATTTATTAATGCTCTTGCGACTAAATCATATAATGCATCTATTTCTAAATTCCTATCTGTATATAGAGAATACAATTCAATCGAAAGTGTTGCAGATAATTCAATTACAAGCGAAAACTGTGTTAAGACATCAACTGTGCATGGATCAAAAGGCCTTGAATATCCAATAGTATTCTTAATTGATTCAGCTCACGATGAAAATAGCCAAAGCTCAAAATCAAAGATATTGTTTAATAAAGATTATGGATTTGCAATTAACCATTTCAATAAACAAGAATCATTCTCTGAAGGCACAATAATTACAACATTGTTAAAAGAGAGAAAACAATTTTCAGAAAGAGAAGAAGCTCTTCGTGGATTATATGTAGCTTTGACTCGTCCTCAAGAATATTTATTTATCACAGGAACTGAAACGCCAAAGAAGGATACTCCATTATTCGCAGATTATGGACAAGGCCCAAGTGATGCTTCTCAAGCAAAGAATTATTACACATTGCTTCAAATCGCATCTACTAAGTTGTCAGGCTTTAAGAGTAAGTATTATGAAGAATGGGACGAAACTGCTAATAGTGCAAGTGATAACAAAAATGATTCAGTATTGTTTAATCCAGATGAGATGGAATTAGATGATGAAATCTTAGGTAAATTAAATGAAGCTATTGTTGATGATTACAAATATAAAGAAAGTACAACAAGCCCAATATGGTATTCTGTAACTCAAATTAACAAGAATAACACTCAAGAATTAAACGAAGAGGATGATGAACCACTTGTTGTTGAATATGATTTTGAAAAGTTCTTTGGAGAAAAGGAAAAGACTACACCAGGAGCTGGTACAGCATATCATAAGGTATTAGAACTTATTGATTATCAAAGCGCGTACACGCTTGCGGATGTAGAAGGACAAATTGAAGAAATGTTCTTTAGGGGTGATTTAACTCAAGAACAAAAAGATATGATAGTTCCTCAAAATGTATTTGATTGCGTAAATAGCGATTTAATGAAGAAAGCAAGAGGTACTAAGTGCTATAGAGAACAACCATTTAAATTGTTTGTTAAGGCAAATGAAGTTTTAACTAACACAACAATTGAAGATAAGATATTAGTACAAGGTACATTTGATTTGTTCATTCCAAGATCAGATACAAACAAAGAAGGTACATTGATTGATTACAAGTATTCAAGCGAGGATGCTCAAACAATCAGAAACACTTACAAGAAACAATTAAACTTATATAAACGAGCAATTGAGAATTGCATGGGTGAAAGAGTAGACAAAATGTACATCTATGTAATTGGACAAAATATTTCTATAGAAATTTAAAAAATTTTAATAGGGCAAATGCTTGTCAAACCATTTTGCAATGGGGTATTATAAGGGCGAAAGTAATTCGTAGGAGGTGAGGACTATGATTGAAATCTTCAAGACAAATTCTCAAAACAAGTTAGAAGTAATCACAGAAGAAATGTACATGGCACCAGATTTTAATCCACAACACTGTTGGATCAATCTAGTAAATCCAAGCGATAAAGAAGTAGCCCTTATTTCCAGCATGAGTGGTGTAGATGACGATACATTAAAAGCCGCTCTAGATGACGAAGAACGTTCAAGAATTGAATTGGATGATGAAAATGCATTAGTTCTTGTTGACATTCCAGTTATCGAAGAAGAAGACGATTACTATTCTTACTTTACAATCCCACTTGGTACTATTGTTAAAGATGACCTATTTATTACAGTATGCTTAAAAGATACAGCTGTAATTAGAGATTTTATTAGAAATAGAATCAAAGGTTTCTCAACTGCTATGAAGTCTAGATTTATGTTCCAAATCTTAGGAAACACAGCTGCTAAGTTCTTACAATACTTAAAGCAAATCGATAAGGCATCTCAACGTATTCAAAACGAATTACGCAAAACAACACGTAACAAGGAAATTCTTCAAATGCTAGATTTGCAAAACTCTCTAGTTTATTTCTCTACATCTTTAACAGGTAATGATACTGTTATCTCAAAGATCCAAAACGCAAAGGGGCAACTAGGAAAGTTCTTGAGAATCTATGAAGAAGATATGGATATATTAGAAGATGTATCAATTGAAACAAAGCAAGCTATCGAAATGTGTTCAATCTACAGAAACATTTTAGCAACAACAACAGATGGTTATGCTTCAGTTATTTCAAATAATGCAAACAGCGTTATGAAGTTGTTAACATCAGTAACACTTGTAATTTCAATTCCAACTCTTATTGCAAGTATTTGGGGTATGAACTCTTGGGTTCCTGGTCAAGCAAGCAAGTTAGGATTCTTTATTGTAGCCGGATTTTCTGCAATAGCAACTTTAATAACAGTTATTATATTGAAAAAGAAAAAGATGCTATAAGAAAAGCATACTATTAGTGCGAAAATATAGTTTATAAGCCAGTTTTTGTACTTTTTAAGACATAAAAAAAAATTGATAAAATTTTCTAAAAAATTGTTTGACAACGTATAATGGCTTTGCTATTATATAAAGGCTGTTTAAGAGTGAGCAACAAATAATCACAATTAAACTTCCCAAACGTGGGGGTATAGCTCAGTTGGCTAGAGCGCCTGCCTTGCAAGCAGGAGGTCAAGAGTTCGACTCTCTTTATCTCCACCACTTTTGGGCTCATAGCTCAGCTGGTTAGAGCACACGCCTGATAAGCGTGAGGTCGGTGGTTCGAGTCCACTTGAGCCCACCAACAAAAATCTAACCGGATTTTTTTTTGTACATTGACAACTGCATAGTAG
>JAEEWC010000151.1 GCA_016287155.1 Clostridia bacterium
ATCCCGTTATGTACAATTGCAATGTTTCCATCAAATGATTGGTGTGGGTGAGCATTTTTAGATGTTGGAGCTCCGTGTGTAGCCCAACGTGTATGTCCTATACCTATAGTTGCAAATGAAGTAGGGATTAATTTTGCTAATTCAGAAACTCTTCCAGATTGCTTTGTAATAGCAATGTCGTCTCCGCCTAAAGCAATACCAGCACTATCATATCCTCTATACTCTAGTGTAGATAGTCCATCAACGATGATATCTCTTGCATATTGAGTTCCTGTGTATCCCATTATTCCGCACATACTAACCTCCACGCCAAACATAATTAAAATTCAAACAACTATATTGGCAACAACACTATTTATTAATCTTTTAGTAAATCTTCTAACCTTTCGTTTTGACCTGTTAGATATAAATACCCTATAAGCGCTTCAAAACCGGTAGCTTCTAAATATTCCCCTTTTGATGCATTTTTAGCAATTGTATTTACGTGTGTATTTCTTGCACGCATGAAAATATCTTTTTCGTCTTGTGTTAAAGATTCGAAGATTTTTTCTAGCTTTTCGGCTTGAGCCTTTGCTTTTACCTCGTTTGAAACAAGGATATGCAATTTATTTGGCTTATATGTTGTAGATAATGCGTATTTTTCACGAGAATATAAAGAATGCACCGCATCTCCAATATAAGCAAGTACGAGAGGGCTCATCTCTCGCACTTTTTGTATTGTTATTATTTCTTTGTTTTCAGGAATGAAATTCATTATTTAGAAAATTTAGATACGAAATAATCAAATAGAAGTTCATCTGAATATGTCTTTTGGCCAGTAGCCTTTAGAGTCATTTGCTTAATATATTCATATGAGCTCTTTTCCATAATACGGATAATTTCAAAAGCTTCATCCATATCCTTTCCTGCACAGAATACACCATGGTTAGCCATGAAGCATGCATTTCTTCCTTCCATAGCAGCAACTGTACCCTTCTTTAGAGCTTTAGTTCCTGGAAGTCCGTAAGCACCAACTCTAGCTGGACCACCTACTAATTTTTCCATCTCAGCACTCATAACTGGTAGTTCAATTCTAGCTGAAGCTAAAATTGAGCAATATACTGGGTGAGAGTGAATTGTAGCGTTGATTTCTGGTCTTGCTGCCATAATAGCTGCGTGGATCTTTCTTTCGCTTGTTGGCTTTTTGCCATCGCTCCAGATAGATGGATCAGAGATTTGAACAACTGGCATATCTTCAGGTGTTAGAGTAATGTAGTCTAATCCTGTTGGAGTAACTAACATATGGTCTTCATCTAATCTTGCAGCTGTGTTTCCCCATGTTCCTTGAACTAGGTTTTCCTTTAAAAGGTTAACACCACTATCTTTAATAACTTGTCTTAATCTTAATTCTTCTTCTTTAGTCCATGCCATATACTATTCCTCCTCACTAACTTGTAGGTTTTCTTGGTTTGCTTTACTATATTTCTTCTTATAGATAAATTGCATTAATTTAGCTTCGAAGATGTTAATAGTAACATTCTTACCAATAACTGCACTTGAAACGAAGCAATGAGCTGCTTTGTCTAATACAAGTACACAAGTATATGCTTCATCTAAAGATCTACCTGTTGTAATACAACCATCATCTTTAATTAAGCAAGAATTACATCCCTTTAGATTCTTTATGATGCTAGCGATATCATTTTGAGCTGTTTTACACTTTGGTCCAACGATTTGAGCCATGTCGTCTAATACTGTTGGAATTGTAGCGCCAGCTTTAGCAACTGGAGCAACCCATTTTGGATGTACATGACAAATAGCATTTACGTCTTCTTTAGCAGCGTAAATTGTAGCATGTAATCTATATTCGCCCTCAGCTGTAGCTAGGTCGATTTTTTCTACTGAATTTTCATCAATATTCTTTAGTTCTACGCCCTCTTTTGTTGCATACATGTAACCATGTGTTGTCTTTAGAGAGATGCAAGCCTTATCGTCGTTTATTCCTTCTTCAACAAGTCTTTTAGCGTATTCGATAATCTTTTCTACATACTTATTCATTATATTTCTCCTTCAAAACGCTTTGAATTAGCTTTCTTATATGTTCTCTTTAGAGATTTATATACTCTCTTGTAGTCCATAAATAGTTTATCATAGATATATGCATTTGCTGGATTTGGCTTATATGACTTAGCTTCCTTTACAAATTGCTTTGCATCGCTAAAGCCTTTTAATTCACCAAGACCAATAAGTGCAATAATTGCAGCACCAAGTGCTCCTGCCATTCTTGGGTTTTCAACTACAGCAAATTCACTCTTTGTGATATCTGCAATAATTTGCATCCAAGCATCGTCTAGCGCACCGCCACCTATGATTCTAAATTGACGGCAATGGAATCCATAATCCTTTTCATAATTCTCAAGAATCCATCTTAAATTATATCCGATACCTTCATATAGAGCTTTCATTAAGTGTTCTCTTGTATGAGTTGGTGTGATATTAAATAAAGTAGATCTTGTTGTTGTAGAAGATACTGGACATCTTTCTCCACTCATCCAAGGTGTACAGATTAAGTGATCTGAACCAGCTGGAATTGAAGAAATTACTTCGTCCATGTATTTATAGATACCTTCGCCCAATTCTTTTTGCTCTGTTCTAAAGAATTGATCGCATAGCCATTGAATGTTGCTTCCTGCAGCTTCAGTAACACCAGCAATTAAATTCATTTCTGGGTCTGCTGATTGTAGAGCACCTGTACCATGCTTAAATTTTGTTTCACTTCTTGATGTAGCACCAACCCAAGCAGATGTTCCTAAATAGATGTGGATTTCTCCATCTCCATTCATACCAGAACCAATAGCAGCAGATTGTGTATCATCACAACCACCAAATACTGGGGTTCCAACTGGAAGTTCCATTAATTGAGCTGCTTCTTGAGTTAAACCATTACCGATTTGATCTGTACTTTTTACTAGTGGTGGCAATTTTGACATATCGATGCCAACAATCTTTAATGCGCTCATCCAAGTCTTTTTCTTTAAATCTAGACCATATGATGAAGCACCAGAAAGCTCTGCTACCATTTCACCTGTACATTTGAATTTTAAAAATCCGTTAACGTCTAAGAAATATTTTGTTTCGTTATATACATCTGGTCTTTCTTCTCTTAACCATTGAATCTTTGCGATAACGTCTTTACCCATAATAGGTGTGCCGGCAACTAAAGTGAAGATTCTCTTACCGCCAACCTTGTTCATTAATTTTTGTGCTTGCTTTTCAGCTCTACCATCAACCCATGTTATATTTGGATGTAGTACTCTACCATTTACATCAACTGGGATGATACCCATAGCTTGAGTTGAGAATACTATTCCCTTGACTTCATCTGGTTTAATTCCAGCCTTTTTTACAACTTCTCTTGTAGTCTTACAAACGGCATCCCAGTAATCTTGTGGGTTTTGTTCTACAAAAGATGGAGCTGGATAATAAGTTGGATATGGTTCGGCCATAGAAGCCACAATTTCGCCAGCAAAGCTAATTAAAACTGCTTTGTCTGAACTTGTACCCATATCGTGTGCAATAATATATTTTCCCATTTTTAATCCTACTTACGCAAAAAGGGATTACGAAACCCCGTAATCCCTTCGTGTTTTTATTTTAATTATTCAGCAAGAATTTTCTTTGCTGCTTCTTTCTTTGCTAAAGCTTCAGCCTTTTCTTTAGCCATGAATTCTTTAGCAGCTGCTTTCTTTGCAGCCTTTTCAGCCTTGTGCTTAGCGTTGTATTCAGCGATTTGTTCATCTAGAGGAATATCTCTTTCCTTGATTAGCTTGAATACGTCTTCGAATCTATTTAATGCTTCATCGATAACGTCATCTGTATCAGCCATAGATGTATATAATCTTGAACCAGCAAGTGTAACAATACCGTTAGCCATGTAAGCAGCACCCATTTGTTCCATAGCTTCCTTTCTTACCATCATCATGCTCTTCTTAGATAGAGCTTGAACAACGTTGATGATGTTCATAGAAGAGAAGTCGAAACTCATAGCAGCTGAACATTCTAAGTGGCAGATTGAACCTTGGTTGTAAGCAACATATGGTAATTTGTATGTTTCGATTAATCTTACTAAACCATCTGTTAATCTGTTACCAGCAAGACCAGCCTTTACGCAGGCATCGTTCTTAGCGATTTCTTTGATAGCTGTATAACCAGCCATAGAAGATAGTGGGTTAGCAGCAAGTGTACCACCAACATAAGCCTTCTTCATCATACCGCCAACACCAGCAGCCATTAAATCAACATACTTCTTCTTACCACCAACACCACCGGCAGCTGGATATCCACCAGCAACGATCTTACCGAATACTGTTAAGTCTGGTTGAACGTTGAATAAACCTTGAGCACCACCAACACCAACTCTGAAACCTGTAACAACTTCATCGAAGATTAGAAGTGCGCCGTATTTATCACAAAGAGCTCTTACCTTCTTGTTGTAATCCCAAGCAACTGGTCTTGTACCAGATTCTGGACCAACTGGTTCGATAAGAACGGCAGCTGTACCACCTCTTAGTTCATTTAACTTTAAGTATTTTTCCATCATTTCGATGTTATCTGGTTGTACTTCATCAACTAGTGAGAAGATCTTGCTTGGAATACCATGAGATTCTAGGAAGTTTCTTGTTCCAGGAATCTTTAGACCATATACTAATTGATCTGACCAACCATGGTAAGCACCACCAACTTTGATGATTCTCTTCTTACCTGTAGCACATCTAGAAATACGGATAGCAGCCATATCTGCTTCAGTACCAGAACCTAACATTCTGAACTTTTCAACCCATGGCATATGCTTATTGATTTCCTTAGCAATCAATAATTCGGCTTCATGGAATAGACCTGTAACTGGGCCACATTCTTTGATTAACTTAACTGCTTCATCTTGAACAGCTTTGAAGTTAGATCCTAGAATTGTTGGACCACCAGCTTGTAAGAAGTCGAAGTATTTATTGCCATCTGCGTCATATAAATAAGCTCCTTCTGCTTTAACCATGCACATTGGGAATGGTTTGTTGAATGCTAAATTGTGTTGAACACCACCAGGAATGAAACCTTTTGCTTCAGCTGTGATAGTCTTAGACTTAGCACACTTTGTTTCATAGTATCCCTTAACGATGTCGTTTTCGTAAACATCTTTAGGAATAGCATAAATGTTTGTGTCTGTTAGTTCTTTTAGAGAATCTCTAATAGATTGAGGATCAGCCCAACGTGTAACGCCGTAGCCTTTCTCTTGCATACCTTTAAGTTCTGTATTAGTAACCTTCATAACGTTTCTCCTTTTTTTATTCTTATAAAA
>JAEEWC010000152.1 GCA_016287155.1 Clostridia bacterium
AGCAAAAGTGCTATGTAAGATAAAACTAGGATATCAAATACTCGTTCTAAATTATTTCCCTTTTGAATTCTAATTGTTTCAACAACAACAATAGCTACCAATACAAAACCAGCAAGTAATCTAAATACTGCGCCAGCAATGCTTAGAGATGAATTTCCGTCATAGAATGCATTGAAAGGTTGAGCTACTACAAGTAATTTGCTAATTACGATATATATCAAATATGCTACGCCTAACCACTTTGCATAATTATCTTCATTTGCAATTACGCAATATAATAGCATACCAAGTAATCCACCAAAAATAACGAAACTTAAAAAGTTTCCTGTATTAGATGCTGCATTATTACCGTTCGATCCTAGTGTTATTACTAAATCAAACGCAATGATAAGGCCTAATAGAGCCATTATTATAATTTTAAAAAGTCCTTTGTTTGTGCCTACAATTCTTCTTAACATAATACCCCTCCAGGAATTATTAGTTCTATTATAAACTAAATGCGCGTATTGCGCACTTAATTTACATAAAGAAAATGGAGCTGTTTAACACAGCTCCAAATTTATTAATCTACCATTTCTTTTGCTACTTTTTCTAGAACTTTGCTCTTGATCTCTTCTGCAACTTCTGGATTATCTTGTAGATATTGAAGTGCCTTATCTCTACCTTGAGCAATCTTTTCATCGTTGTAGCTAATCCAAGAACCACTCTTAACTAAGATACCTTCAGAGATAGCCATATCTATAATACATCCTTCTTGAGAGATACCTTTCCCGTATAGCATATCGAATTCTGCTACCTTAAATGGAGGAGCTACCTTGTTCTTAACAATCTTTGCTTTTGTTCTATTTCCGATGAATTCAGCGCCATCTTTAATAGCATCGCCCTTTCTTACATCGATTCTAATACTTGCATAGAACTTTAATGCCTTACCACCTGGAGTTGTTTCTGGGTTACCAAACATAACGCCAACCTTTTCTCTTAATTGGTTAATGAAGATTACGCATGTCTTTGCTTTAGCAATAACGCTTGTGATTCTTCTTAAACCTTGGCTCATCATTCTAGCTTGTAGACCAATAACGCTTTGTCCTACTTCACCTTCGATTTCAGCCTTTGGTGTTAAAGCTGCAACTGAGTCAACTACGATGATATCTACAGAATTAGATCTAACAAGTGTATCTAAGTTATCTAGAGCTTGTTCACCTGAATCTGGTTGGATAACATATAAGTTATCAATATCAACGCCAAGTTTTTTAGCATATACAGCATCTAGAGCGTGTTCAGCATCGATAAATACAGCTGTTCCGCCTTGTTGTTGACAAGATGCGATTGCATGTAATGCAAGTGTTGTCTTACCAGAAGATTCTGGTCCATAGATTTCTATAATTCTTCCCTTTGGGAAACCGCCAACGCCTAGTGCTACATCAAGAGCTAAACATTGTGTTGGGATAACATCGACTTCCTCGATTTTCTTTTCGCCCAAACGCATAATTGAGCCCTTACCATAACTCTTTTCAATCTTTGAGATTGCCTCATCAATTAGAGCTGTCTTTTCATTATCAATCACTTCTTTCTTTGCAGCCATATCTATACCTCTTAATAATTATTTACAAGCATTCTTCACAACATTCATAAGCATATATAAAGCAATGTTTGTTGTTGTCTTTCTTATTGTTTCTCTATTTCCATCAAGATGGAATTCTTCTTCTTTGTCACCATTATGGCACCCAACTCCTACAAATACTGTTCCAACTTCTGTTCCGCTCTCGTCGCGATTTGGACCAGCACATCCTGTTGTTGCTACGGCAACTTGAATTTCTTTGTTAGCTAAAAGACCAAGTACCATTTCTTGACATGTTTCTTTAGAAATAGCGCCATACGAATCAATTGTTGTAGATTTAACATGTAATCTTCTAACTTTTGATGATGAAGAATATGTTACGAATCCTTCATATAAAACTGCGCTAGCTCCAGATACATTAACAATTCTTGAGCAAAGCATACCACCTGTTAGAGATTCAGCCGCAGCAATCTTTAGATTCTTTTCTGTAGCCATCTTAACCACTCTTTCTTCAAGTGTTGTATCGTAATCTGCATATATTTTATCTTTTGCTATTTCGTTTATCTTATTTAAAGTGTTTTGAAAAACGACTTCAGATTCACTCTTATTAATAACAATAATTGTGTCGTCTAAAAATTCTTGTGACGCTTGAATAAATACACCTTTTGTAGATAGCGCATTTATATCATCTATCTGCTTTGCAGATAAATTGAATGCTTTTAATACACAATAATCCTTATACTCCTCTATCATTTTTCCACCACCTTTCCTATATAATCTAGGTCTTTTATTTCGTTAATCTTAACGTTATATATTGCACCGATATCTACCGGATTTTCTGACGTGAACAACACTCTTGTATCAATCTCTGGAGCATCTGACTTGCTACGGCCGAAGAACATTTGCTTGTCGTAATCAATACCTTCATAGAT
>JAEEWC010000153.1 GCA_016287155.1 Clostridia bacterium
CATAAGATTATGCAAGGCGGAACAAATAAGAGCTTTGGTGTAGAAGTAGCTAAACTTGCTGGACTTCCACAAAACGTTATAAAGAGAGCAAAAGAAATTCAAAAGCTTTTGGATAAGATTTCAGTATCTACTCAAGCAAAGATAGAAAAGGAAGGGGATGATTTATTAGACATCTCAAAAACAAATGAAATCAAATCAATGCTAAAGAATATAGATATGGACACATTATCTCCAATTCAAGCATTCGCAAGACTACAAGAATTGGTAGAAATCGCAAAGAGGGATAACTAATGCCAAGAATTAATAAACTTGATCCATCGATATATAATCTAATTTCTGCAGGTGAAGTTGTAGAAAATCCAGCTTCAGTTATAAAGGAGTTAGTTGAAAATTCTATCGATGCTGGCGCAAGCGAAGTAGATATTTCTATTATCGAGGGCGGAATCAAGGAAATTAAGGTAAAAGATAACGGAAGTGGTATGGATAAAGAAAACATTTATCTATCTTATTTGCCACACGCAACATCAAAGCTTCAAAAAGCAACAGATTTGGATAATATCTCAACTCTTGGATTTAGAGGTGAAGCTTTAGCTTCTATCGCTGCAGTATCTCATTTAAGAATTGCATCAGCAGATAATGAAAACGGTCTTGGTTATCAAGTAGAAGTATCTTCTGGCAAGATTGATGAAGAGGGCGAAATAGGAATGAGCCAAGGAACAATTATCACTGTTTCTAATCTTTTCTACAATACGCCAGTTAGATTAAAGTTCTTAAAGAGTGCAAAACAAGAGGAATCTTTAGTTAAATACAGAGTTTCTCAATTGATATTTGCAAACCCAGATGTTAAATTCACCTTTGAAGTGGATGGGGAAGTTGTTTTCCAAACATCAGGTGGCCTTGAAGATGCTATATATGCAATCTACGGAAATGATGTAGCAAACGGACTTTTACCATTTGAATATAAAGATGGAGATTATAAAGTATTTGGGTACACATCAAATGTAGATTTAGTTAGACATAATAAGAATTCTCAAACTATCATCGTAAATGGAAGAGCAATCGAAAATCAAAACATCCAAGTTGCTGTACAACAAGCATACGGGGAGAGATTGATGAAAAGAACATTCCCAATCTATGTTTTGAACATTATTATGCCTTTTGATAAAGTCGATGTTAACGTGCATCCAACTAAATCAGATGTTCGTTTCCAAGATAACCATAAGATTTTTTCAATAGTTTATCATGCGATTCAATCAGCATTTGTTTATGAGCAAACAAAGCTAAATATCGCTGAAAACTTCGATAAATCCAAGGAAAATTACGAACAACAAAGTATGTTGGATTTTGAAAACCGAACATTTGTTCAGAATAAAAACGAACAAATGTTTATAAATTCTAAGCCATCAAATTTTGATCCAAATTTATATTCTAAAAATGGCTCTAATATTAATCAAAATTCTGCTGTAAATCATAGTTCTAATTTACAAGATTTGCAAAATATGGTTAATTTATATACTTCTAAAATATCGGAGTCATCTAAAGATAGTAATAATTTAGAATCACAAATTAAGTATAGTCAAAATGTGGCTGATAAAAATAACTCTAATTTAGATAATGTCAAGTCTATATTTGATGAAGTTGAAGAAAAATATATAGATACTTATCAAGTTGTTGGTCAATTATTCGAAACATTCTTAGTTGTACAACAAGGACCATATGCGTATTTAATAGATACACATGCATGTCACGAGAAATTCTTGTATGAGAACTGGATTGACAGAATCAATAAAAGAGATATAGTATCACAACCATTGATGTTGCCATATGTATTGGATTGTACATCAACACAATATGAAATAATGAAACAAATCAAATCAAATCTTGAAGAATTGGGATTTGAAATAGATGAATTTGGCGATCTAACATTCAAGATTAGTGCGGTTCCTGTGGATATATCACAAATGAATCTAGCTGCATTTTTCGAAAATGTATTGCAAGACAAATCAATAACTCAAAATCTAAAAGCATCAGATTTATTGATATCAAAACTAGCTCAATGGGCATGCAAAGCTGCCGTTAAAGCTGGAGATAGATTAACTGATGCGCAAGTAAAAGAGCTATTTAGACAAATGAAACAAGGTTTACCAATGCAATGTCCACACGGTCGTCCATGTATCTTTACATTTACAAGAACAGATTTAGATAAGATGTTTAAGAGGATTGAGTAATGAGAAAAATAATTATCATTGCAGGACCAACAGCATCTGGTAAATCTGATCTAGCTATAAAGATTGCAAAAAAGCTAAATAGCGAGATTATATCTGCGGATTCTATGCAAATCTATAAAGATATGAATATAGGAACTGCAAAGATTACTGAATCTGAAATGCAAGGAATTAAACATCATATGCTTGATGTTGTTAATCCAAACGAAGAATATTCTGTATCAGATTATTCCAACGCCGCAAAGAAAATCATAGATAGATTGCATAGCGAAAATAAGATTCCAATCATCTGTGGCGGCACAGGATTATATATAGATTCTTTATTGTATCCATTATCACTTGGAGCTAAAGATGACGCTATTCGTGAAAAGCTACAAAAAGAATGCGATGAATATGGCCCAAGCTATATGCATCAAAAACTAGAAAAGATAGATAAGGCTGAAGCAGATAAAGTTCACGAAAATAACGTAAAGCGTGTGCTTAGAGCTTTAGAGATATTCGAACTAACAGGAAAAACAAAATCTGAACAATCAGATAGAGATAAGGATTTGAATTATGATACATTATTAATCTGTTTAAATCCAAATCGTGATGAATTGTACCATAGAATCAATTTGCGCGTAGATAAAATGTTCAAGATGGGTCTTGAAAAAGAAGTCAGAAATCTTCTAAATAAAGGATACACATTTGATATGCAATCTATGCAAGCAATTGGATATAAAGAATTTAAGGATTATTTTGATGGCAAGATTTCACTTGAATTCTTAATGGATGAAATAAAGAAAGGAACTCGTCATTATGCAAAAAGACAATTAACTTGGTTTAAGCGTTATGACTTCACAAAGTTCTTTGATATAAATAACGAAGAAAAGATTATAAACGAGATAGATGATTTTATAAGGAAATAATATGGAAATTAGTTTAAAAGTAAAAGAGTTTGTAGCCAATTCTGAGAAAAAGCTTTCAAAGCAATTTGAACAAGCTGATGCTATTGCGCTATATAACCAACAAAAAGTATTAGATGCTTTTAGAAAATACGAACTAGGCCAAAGACATTTTGCTCAAACAAATGGATATGGCTATGACGATATTGGCCGTGATACATTATGCAAAATCTACGCAGATGTTTTTAGATGCGAAGCTGCAATTGTATCTCCATTAATCGTATCTGGAACTCACGCGCTAACTTTGGCTTTAATGGGAGTTTTAAGACCAAACGACGAATTGGTGGCAATATCTGGTGCGCCATACGATACTTTAATGGAAGTTATAAACGGTGAGAATAACGGTTCTTTAAAGGATTATAACGTTACATATAAGCAAGTTGATTTAGTTGATGGTAAGTTCGATTTTGAAAAGATAAAGCAAACAATATCAGATAAAACAAAGATGGTATTCATGGGAAGATCAAGAGGCTATGAATGGAGAGATGCTTTATCATTTGAACAAATAAAAGAAGTTTGTGATTTCATCCGTACAATAAAGAAAGATGTAATCATTATGTGTGATAATTGCTACGGCGAATTCATGGATATGTACGAACCAACTGAAGCTGGCGTAGATTTAATGGCAGGTTCATTGATCAAGAATCCAGGTGGCGGTTTAGTGCCAACAGGTGGATATATTGCTGGTAAAAAGGCTGTTGTGGATTTAGTCGGATTTCGTCTAACATCTCCATCAATCGGAATGGAGGTTGGATCTTACGCTTATGGCTATAAAGATTTCTATCAAGGATTCTTCCTAGCTCCACACGTAGTTGCTCAAGCTGTTAAAGGTTCATTCTTATTTGGACAAGTATTCGAAGATTTAGGTTTTGAAACAATGCCTAAGGTTACATCAAAACCAAACGATATTATTCGTTCAATTAAGTTTGATACAAAGGATCAGTTAATTGCTTTCTGTAGATCAATACAAGAAGTATCTCCAATAGATAGCAATCTAACTCTAGAACCATGGGATATGCCAGGATATGAAGATCAAGTTATCATGGCAGCTGGTACATTTGTTGCTGGATCTTCAATTGAATTATCTGCAGATTCTCCAATCAAAGAACCATACATTGCATATCTACAAGGTGGTTTAACATATGAACACGTTAAACTTGCTTGTATGTATTGCGTACAAAAATTAAAATTATTGTAAGCCAATAAATGGCTATCATAAAACGAGGGATTATATAATATGGAAACAAGACATTTTGATACTAAGGTACAATACATCAAATACAAAGCTATCAAAGAAGTTGCAAGATTAGCTTGGGATGGAAAACTTATGGAAAACATTTTAGATGTTCCAAAAATTATCGTTCCAGGTAAAGTTCCAACAATGAGATGCTGTGTATACAAAGAAAGAGCTATCTTGGGCGAAAGAGTTAAAACGACACTAAAGAGTAAAGAAGAAACACATAACGTTATTCAAGTAATTGATATCGCTTGTGAAGACTGTCCAGCATCTGGATATGAAGTTACATCATCTTGTAGAGGCTGCTTAGCCCACAGATGTTTCGAAGCATGTAAGATGGGCGCAATATCTTTCGACCAACACCACGTTGCACATATAGACAAGACAAAGTGCGTTGAGTGTGGCGCTTGTTCAAAGGTATGTCCATATACAGCTATTATCAATAGAAAGCGTCCTTGCCAAATTGCTTGTAAGGTAAAAGCTATTTCTATTAATTCTGATGGCGCAGCTGCAATTGACGATTCAAAATGCATTCAATGTGGCGCATGTGTATATCAATGTCCATTCGGTGCAATTACTGATAAATCTTACGTTTTAGATGTTATCAAGTTAATTAACGAAAGCAATAATAATCAAAACTATAAAGTATATGCTGTAGTTGCTCCTGCAATTGGCGGACAATTCGTATATGCTAAGAATGGTCAAATTATCGCAGCTATCAAAAAGCTTGGCTTTGATAAAGTATTTGAAGCAGCTCTTGGCGCAGATATGGTTGCTGCTAGCGAATCAAAAGAACTTGTAGAAAAAGGATTCTTATTAAGTTCATGTTGCCCAGCATTTGTATCATTTGTACAAAAGAACTATCCAGATTTAGCTCAATACATTTCTCACAACTTATCACCAATGGCTACAGTTGCTAAATATGTTAAGGAAAGAGAACCAGATGCAAAGCTAGTATTTATTGGACCATGTACTGCTAAAAAGCAAGAAATCAAATTAGAAACAGTTGAACCATACTTTGATTCAGCAATTACATTCGAAGAATTATTAGCTTTAATCGATTCAAAGGATATCGTAGAAGAAGAGCTTCCAGAAGAACCACTAGATACAGCTTCATATTTTGGCCGTATATTTGCAAGATCTGGTGGATTAACAGAAGCAGTAGCTCAAGGTTTAAAAGAACACGGATATGACGATTTCGAGTTCAAACCTTGCACATGTGACGGTATTGAAGCTTGCAAAACAGCATTAATGAAGAAGCAAAAAGGCATACTTGATGCTAACTTTATTGAAGGTATGGCTTGCGTTGGCGGATGTATCGGTGGTGCTGGATGTTTAACACATGGTTTAAATAACACAGCAAAGATTGATATGTATTCAAAGACTGCTACAAATAAGACAATCTTTGGCGCGACATCTGATTCAAATTTAGAGAAAATCTAATATATATAATTAAACATAAAAAGAGTTGGAGGTTTTCGCCTCCAACTCTTTGATTTATTCGTTAATATTATTTAACTGAATAGTATTTGCCATTTTCTCCACGAGCGATAACACCACTTGTTAAAATGTACATATTAGTTGGTTCGAAAGTTGTTTCAACAGTCTTAATTAGGGAACCATCAACTTTGTAAGCTGAAGTAGAGCCATCTTTTTCCATTAAAACGATTCCGCCTGGGATGTAATAGTTATAATCTGTTACATCGATTGAAACAACATTGTTTGTCTTGTAGATAAACTTTAGGGTTTCGCCAGATCTAATAATTACAAAATTATCTCCATGTCCTTGAATAAGATCTCCTTCTAGGAATTCATATTTTGGAGTTCCATCAAGTGAAATAATCGCTTGTCCTGGATACATTACATAGTAAGAGCCGATTACATCGTCATTAGCATCATAGTAGAATGAATTAATAAATTCGCCTTTAGCATTTATAAATGCAATATAATTTTCATAATTACATGCAAATGTGTCTGTAGCAATCAATCTGATACTACTATATTGCATATCGCTGTAATTGTGGATTTTAGCTATTGTTCCGTCTTTCTTTACTGCATAGTAGTTTGCTCCGTCAATTGCTTTTGAAATCCATTTTTCATTAATTTCTAGGCCAAGGATAATGCCAATGTAATCATCATTTAATACTGTATTTGTCATGTAATATACCATTTCTGATGAAATGTAAAAATATGGTACAAAATCATAAGAAACGCTAGTTA
The DNA here is from genome assembly GCA_016287155.1 of Clostridia bacterium. Classification (GTDB taxonomy): domain Bacteria; phylum Bacillota; class Clostridia; order Christensenellales; family UBA3700; genus UBA3700. The sequence goes on from JAEEWC010000153.1 coordinate 6,627, forward strand.
CGCTCTTATTTGAAGCAGACATATATTTGTATGATACTTTTTGGTATTTTGTTTCTCCGCCTTCTATTTCTCTAATATCATATTCTGATTGATCTAAATCTCTATAGTCAGGTTTTGTAACTTCTGTATTTTCAATAACAATAATATCGCCATTATCCAAGAATAAGTAAGTTGCATTCGTTATAGAATCTGGTTTGAAATAACTAGCAACAATTTCGCCTGTTTCTGAATAAATTAGAGCGAATTTAGCTCCCTTTACTTGAATATAGCCGTTAGTACGATTAGATGATGTAACATTTTCTAAATCAATACCAATTCTTTTGAAAGTGCCATCTTTAACAGTAAAGCATACATCATTAATGACAAATAGGTTTAATGCTTCCTTGTATTCAATTTCAGCATTAACTTTAACAATTTGAGTACCAGAAGAATTTATAATTACATTTACGTTTGTGACCGTATTGTTAATTATAAGCAAATCATCACTTGTCCAAGTAATAGTCATAGCAGTTGGGTCAACAGCTTCTGTGAATGAGTATGTAGCAGAAGTATTAGCTTTGTAGTTATAGATGATTAAAGATGTAATAGTAGGTGTATCTTCATAGAAAACAATAATGTCTGAATAGACATTCAAAGCTGTTATTGGTTTAGTAACTACCACATAATCTTTAACTGGGTCTAACAAAGGAATAGCAAGTTCGTCAACTTGAGAGTAATCAATATCTCTAGTTGCAGCAGCGAAATCTGTTTTCAACACTTTATCCCATGTCAATGCGCTATTGTCGTTAGTGTCTTTCTTACAAGCCATTAATGCAAATGGCATTATAATAACAAGAATCGCTAACATCGCAATTATTATTCTAGACTTTTTCATATAATTCCTCCTCATCGGTTAGTAAGTAACCTTAGATTTATTATATTATTTATATAGACATATTAGTTATTATATGGACGAAATAAGAGGATATTTGGCAATTATAGGCTGTTTTAAACTTAAGATAAACTAAGTAAATATGCGGATTTTATATTGATTTTACAAAAAAATAGGGTTTTGCGCATTTGAAACACAAAACCTATTTTAAATATATAGTGAGATAATTTTACATTATATGATTACGCATTAAACCAGTAGCAATACCAAGAATTCTGAAGTCTTGATCTGGTCTAACAATGATATCGTCATAATCATCATTTTCTGGCTTTAATTTGATATATGAACCGCAGTTATAGAATCTCTTTAAAGTAACTTCATTTCCATCGATTTGAGCTACAATGATTTGTCCGTTGTTTGCAGTAGGTTGACTCTTTACTAGGACAACATCACCGTCTAAAATTCCAACTTTTTCCATTGAATGTCCTTTAACTTGAAGCAAGAACATTTCGTTTTTGATAGAGAAAAAGTCATTAGGCATTGAATATGACTTACTATCTTCAACCGCAGCATATAATGGTTGACCTGCAGCTATGTTACCAAGTAGAGGAACTCTTGTAGCATTTAAAGACTCTAAAGAATCTTCAACAAGTGGATGATCTGGTTTTTCGCGTTTAGCATCAACAACCTCTAAAGCACGGAATTTACTAGCAGATTTAACGATTCTGCCTTGTTCTGCTAATACGTCAAGATAGTGTTTAGCAGATGCTGTAGACTTGATGCCGCATTTTGGATTATCAACGATTTCTCTTACCGTTGGTGGGTATCCGTATTTTAGTGTGTAATCACGTAAAAAATCATATATTATTTGAGCTTTTTCGATAGTTTTATCTAATCTTTTTGTTTGCTTTTCCATAATATTCCTCCAAAACCAAAAGTGAACAAAGTTTTACATTTGGCAATGTTATTATAATAATTAAAAAAATGGATGTCAATATGAAAACTGAAAATTTGTTCGTTTTTTAATTTTCTTCGGAATCTTCTGGTTTATTTCTTAGATTTACATGCGTAGATGCTTCGCGTTTAATTTGTTCTGTAATTGCAGCATAATGTTTCTTTGTAGTGTTGACATCTTTGTGTCCAAGTACTTCGGCAACTACATATATATCATTTGTTTCAGAATAAAGGTTTGTACCAAATGTTGTTCTAAGCTTATGTGGCGTAATTTTTTTAAGAGGGGTAGTCAATTCTGCGTATTTTTTGACTAAAACTTGTACATTTCTTACGCTGATTCGTTGATTTTTCAAAGACGTGAATAATGGAAGGCTAGGATCATCTTCGTTTTCTTGTCCCTTTGCAAATCGTTTATCTAGGTAATTAACGATAGCTTCTTTTACTTCATCGTTGAAATACAAAATGGCTTGGTTTCCACCTTTTCTTGTGATTTTAAATGCATTATGTTCGAAATCTATATCAGAAACATTCAACCCAACAAGCTCAGAGATACGGATGCCAGTACCTAAAAACAATGTCATAATAGCAACATCACGTTCTTTTAAGTCATTATCATGGAAAGATTTAGCACGAGTAGATAATCCGTCTCCAGATTCAACGATATCTAAAAATGAGGTCATTTCGTCCTTTGAAAAACGAATGATAGGCTTTTCGTGTATCTTTGGAGATTTAACTTTAGATGCAGGATCACGAGAAATACGGTCTTTATCATAGCAGAATTTGAAGTATGATTTTATAGTCGAAAGCTTTCTAGCCTTAGTTTTGATAGTATTTTTGTATTCCTTACCATTGAATTTATAGTATGAAAGATAATCTAAAAACATTTCAATATGTAAAGCATCTAGATGTTCGTAATCTTTATAATCAAGTGTTCGAATGTTTTTGCCAATGAAATAATCAATCTCATGAACAAGGAAATCGAAAAAGATTCTAAGATCAAGCGCATATTCAAGTCTGGTCAAAGGAGATGTATAAGAATCAATACCAACAAAGAATTCATTACAAATCGCAGGCAAATCAGCTTTAACGATTCGTAGTTTTTCTAAGGTATCTTGTTCGCGTTGTTCAAAATAAGATTTTTCCATCGCTAACATTATAACATAGATAATCATTGCGCAAAATATGAAAAGAAAAATAATTGATATAAATTGCTGGGATGACCAAATGTATTCAAAAATGTCGATTTTTGCAAATGAGACGATATATTCACAAAATCGCACAAAATTAAAAAATTAAAAGATAGGGATTTGTATTGCTAAAATTGGAATTTTGCAAATGAGAGCAAATTTGAAATAGCTAAAATTAGTCAGAAAAATATCAAAAACAAGAATTATAGTTACAAAATTTGATTAGCGAAAATTCGGCTAAAATCGGTTTTGATATTTATAAATCGTTTTATCTTGTAATTATTTTCGCGTATTATTGCGCAAAGGTGTAATTTTGCGCAATAATCTTTTATGGCGCTATTTCAGGATGAAATGGTGCACTAACCTTACGAAAAGTGAACAAATAATCAGAAAAGCAGCTTTTAAGTAAGCATAGTTTATAGAATAGTCAATTTATGGACTTTTTATAACAAGCATGTCATTTATATCCCCTATTTTTGCACAAATGTTTTATTTGAAAACTTCCCTATCTTGAAATTAAAGTTATAAATTTTGGTTATTATTTACTTTTCGCGCGCAATATAGTATCATATTAACAGTGAGAGGTAAAAATTGGATAATTCTTCAGTAAACATAGACTTAATCAGAGACCACGTTGATACTATCATCTTATCTACCCTTGCAAATGGCGATAGATATGGTTTAGATATCTTAACTGAGATCAAAGAAAAGTCTAAAGGACTATATGAATTAAAACAACCTACCCTATACTCATGTTTAAAGAGATTAGAAAAGCTTGGATATGTAACTTCTTACAAGGGAGATACATCAAACGGAGCTCAAAGAGTTTATTATTCTCTACTAGATGATGGTAGAAAATTCTTAGAAAACGACCAATATCAATGGGAATACTCAAGAACAATTATCAATGGATTACTATCTGATAAAGATTTTGACCCTGCTGCTACACCACCATTTGTAGCTTCTGATTTGCGTCCAAGAACAAAACGTCAACCAAGATCAGAGCCTTCTGCTGCTGAATCTGCTGCCGTTTATGATAATCAAATCGTTGTAAATGAAGCTGCTGATGATCAAGAACCTGTTCAACAAGCAATGGATTTAGATTCAGCTGATGATGCACAAGATGCACCATCTCGTCCAATTGTTGTACAAGAAGTTCCTCAAGATTATCAACAAACTATTAAATTAATCAATCCAGAATTAAAAACAGTTATTGTTAATAAAGATAGCGTAATTTACGAGCAAGACGTAGATTATGTAGGAGTATTAGATGATATTTTTAAAGGCCCACAAGCAAATCAAAGCAAATCATACTCTACTCAATCTCCTTACGCTCAATATCAACAATATGGCGATTATAACGCTGTAAACGACCAAGAATACGCATCTCAATATTCTATTGAGGCTGTAAGCGCTAAATTCGCTTCACAAGGATTCACTTTAAAGCCTTATTATAAGAGAAATACTACTGAATTCTATGTTAATAAATATATTTACATAAATAAAATTTTAATGACGACGTCAGTATATTCATATTTAGCTTATGCAATTTTATTAACTATTTTGCATCTATCTACTATGAATGTTTTTGGAACTCCGGCATCAAGTTTCTTGATTCCACTATTCTCTCTAATGGTAGTTCCAGCGGCGTTCGCCATTAATTATGTATTAGATCCAAATAAGAAGATAGTTGCGAACTTCTCTTTAAAGAAGACTATGTCTACCGCATCGATTTTCTTAGTAAATGCAATATTATTAATTATTTTAGTAGGATTTGTAGGATTCAAAGCAAACTTTGTAGATTTATCTACAATAGTACGTCCAATAGTATTCCCTATGATAATGATTTTAACAGTTCCTGTTTCAATTATTATCTATTCATGGTTATATAGTTCTACTCATTACCACGTTAACTAGCCCCTTGACTAATATTTAAATATTTAATATAGTTTAAATAGAGTAATATAGGGGGTTTTTTATGGCAAAATTACAAAATAAAGACGTTACAACTCTAATTTATATCATTGCATTATTTATCTTTGGTGTAATGTTCTGCTGCTCTTTATCTATGGGCGTAGAAGCAATTAGCTGGATTGTAGGTGCAATTTTAATCGTTACAGCAGTTATTTTATTAGCATCAGCATATGTTGAGAATAAATCATTAACGACTATTGATGGGCTTTTAGGCGCAGTAATTGCAGCATTCGGTGTGCTATTCATTGTTAAGAGATTAGCATGGATTATTGTTCAATATATCCCATATTTACTAATTTTCTTAGGCGGTCTTTTAATTTTAGATTCTATTATTTTCATCATTGTTAGAAGCAAGAGAGATTATTTAGTATTTGGATTAGAAATAGCACTTGGCATTGTTTCATTAACATTAGGTTTATTATTAATCTTCGTTGATGACTTTGCAGATTATGCATCAATTGTATTTGGTATTATTTTGATTGCATTATCTATTTATCAATTACTATTATTCTTCGGTGGTAAAAATAGAAGAGTTTCAGATAAGAGAAGAAAATAATAACAAGTTAATTAAAAACCTCCAAAGCTTTTACTTTTTCAAGTGTCCACTTTGGAGGTATCATATTAATCGCTGTGCCCCGACATATCTTGTTATTCTTATTTTGTAATATCATCGAGAATTTGTTCGAATTCTTCTTTTGTATACGTATCGTCGATAATTAAGCTATACCAAGTGTTCTTTTGTTTTGGGAATGCACTTAAATTGATGTTTTCATGCTTTTGTTTCAATTTATTTGCATAATCTGAATCCATTTTAGCTAGAAGAATTATTGATCCTTCTGTTTCATAAACATATGCAAAGCAAATTCTCTTACCGTCTTTTATCACATAGTGAGTATCCGCAAGTGGCAAGCCTGTCTTTGTGTAATTCTCTCGTGTAGATAGTTCAATATCTTCTCTACCTTTTAGGTAATTACAAATATATGCTTTATTAAACTTATGAGAAGAAGCTGTTGCTTTTGCAAGATCCATACTATCTTTTAAAGATATCGTTCCGGGCTTTTCATCATTATCGTTTTCTTGGTTTATATCAACCTCTTTTTCTTGCTCTTTTGAAACTTCCTCTATTTTTTTATTGATTTCTTCTTTTGGAGCTTTCTTTTTATCTTTGAAATATTTTGTTAGGAATAAAATCAAGAAAGCCATAAAGATTAATACATCTATACCTACCGCCGCTATTGTTATATAGCAAACATGCATAAATAATACTACAATTCCATATGCAACCATACTTCCAGATGCAATCATTCCGATTAAGCCTAATATCTTTTTCTTCTTCGTTGCAATATATACGATTAATAATGCAAGCATTATTCCATCAAAAATTAACAATGGACATCCCATACAGAAAGATAAATGATCCATCTCTTCATTTGGCTTTAAACTTACAAACGCTAAATCATCTAAGCTTCCTGTTTTAACAACGGCAAATCCATCTTCTATATCAACGTTTGAAGAATCCACATATTTTGCTTCATCTTTATCGTTGCTTATTTGTAAGATTCTGAAGTTTCTACCCTCTAAATCGTCTGGAACTGGCATTTTAACAGCAAATATTAAACCATCTTTAATGTCATTTTCGTCGATTACATCATATATCTCTACGCCATTGGCATCTTCAACCTTTAGCAATTTTACGCTATAGATTGTGTTGATTTCGCTTCTTGAATCTACATATTTTTCTTCGATTGTCTTATAACTAATACCCGCATCACTAGCAGCTTCTGATGATCTAATTTCAGCAAAAACTTTTATATCATAATCAAAAGGATTTTCTACGCCCTCAAATTGAACATCAACAGATTCTTCCTTTTTCTTTGTTTCTTCTGATTTTTGTTCATTTTCTTCGATAGTTATGAATGCATTTTTTAATTCAACGCTATAGTTTGTAGATACTGTGTCTTTATTGAATCCATCCTTATATGTTACGTTTATTACATATTTTCCAGGAATTGTATTTTTTGCTGAGCTTGTAAATTCAACTCTATTTTTGATTTCTTCTAACGAAGAAGATTCAACTTCTTCACTCAATGTAAATGTATATTGAGGTAAAGCTTCGCCGAATTTTCCAACTTTATCGTCAGCTTGCAATACAACTGGACGCTTTGTAATTACATATCCATTTTCTGTATTTATAAATGTAACTGAATAATTACTATTGTTTACAACACCTGAAATGTTATAACTTCCAGCATTTGATTCACTTGAAACATTACATGTTACGCTATATATATTTGTATCTCCATTTACTATTTCGCCAGATGTTAAAGAATATTCTAATTCTTCAATTGCTTCTTTGTATACACTTGTCTTTGGAGTAATTGTTACTTCTAAAGCTTTTGGATTAACTGTTAATACACCATCAACAAACACAATATAATATTCGTCGCTCGTATAACCGCTTGGAGTAATAGTATAGCTGCCTATATTATCAAATTGATTATAGTTATATGCATACGCAATAGAACCGCCTAAATCGGCTTCTGTTTGCCCATTTACGAATCCTTCAAATGTTACGCCATTATGAATTGCTGCATCTCCATAAATAATTGTATTTGGATTTGCAATAATTCTTAATTGTTGTTGAGTAACTGAATAAGCTTTTTCTCCACCAACAAATGTTACGTTGTAGTTTTCACTTGTATCCGTTCCTACGATGTCATATGTTCCAACTTCAGATGAAGCAGTAACTGAGCATGTAACGGTATATACGTTTGTATCTCCATTTAATATTTCACCATTAGATATATAATATTCAAGTTCAACCGGTTCTGCACCATATGGACTTTCTTTTGGGACAATTGTAACCTCAATATCTTTAGGACTAACTGTTAAGTTCCCAGATACATACGAAATGTTATAGTTATCACTTGTATATCCCAAAATGCTTATAGTATAAACACCAACATTTCCAAATTGATCATAATCATAATCGAAAACTAATGCGCCACCTAAAGCGTCATTTGTTTCGTTATTTACAAATCCAGAATAACTAACTCCGCTATTTGTTGGCGCATCGCCATATTTAATAACAGTATCTTGTGCTGTTATTTCTAAATCAGTTTTAGCAATTGATACTTGAATTGATTCTTCTTGAACATCTTTCCAACTATTATTTCCTACTACTTTGTAGTAGAAAGTATATGAACCAACGTTTTTAGCACTTGGAATAGTTGTTGAATATTCTCCATCTCCCAATTTATATTGTAAAGTTCCACCATTTGTGCTGCCTGATGTGATTAGGTCTTGATTAACACCTAAATACTTTAATCCTTC
>JAEEWC010000154.1 GCA_016287155.1 Clostridia bacterium
ATAACCTAAGTGAACTTCTAAGACTTGTCCGATGTTCATACGTGAAGGAACGCCTAGAGGGTTTAACATGATTTGTAATCTTGTACCATCTGGTAAGAATGGCATATCTTCTCTTGGAAGAACTCTTGAAATAACACCCTTATTACCGTGACGTCCTGACATCTTATCACCTACACCGATCTTTCTCTTTTGAGCGATGTATACACGAACTAACTTAGTTACGCCAGCTGGTAGGTCATCCTTTTCTTTTCTTGTATAAACCTTAACATCAATAACAACACCTGATTGGCCGTGTGGTAAGCATAGAGAAGAATTCTTAACTTCCTTACCCTTTTCACCGAAGATAGCTCTCATTAACTTTTCTTGTGGTGTTAAATCAACTTCACCCTTAGGGCTTGTTCTACCAACAAGGATATCTGATGAATCAACAGCTGTACCGATTCTTACGATACCGTTTTCATCTAGGTTTCTTAGAGCAGCTTCACCAACACCTGGGATATCTCTTGTGATTTGTTCATCACCACGAGATGTGTTTCTAGATGTGATTTCGAACTTTTCAATATGTAATGATGTAAATACATCATCCTTAACTAAATCTTCATTGATGATAATAGCGTCTTCGTAGTTGTAACCTTCCCATGATGTATAACCGATAAGAATGTTTCTACCTAAAGATAATTCACCGTTGTTTGTAGCAGGACCATCAGCTAGAACCATACCCTTGAATACTTGTTGACCCTTAGATACGATTGGCTTTTGGTTGATACATGTACCAGCGTTAGATCTTTCGAACTTTTGAAGATATACTGTTTCATCACCATGATCTGTAGCGATAACGATCTTTGTAGAATCTACAAACTTAACTACACCATCGAACTTAGAAATAGCAAGAACACCACTATCGTAAGCGATCTTGTGTTCAATACCTGTAGCGATCATTGGAGCTTCAGTTCTTAATAGAGGTACAGCTTGACGTTGCATGTTAGAACCCATTAGGGCACGAGCTGTATCGTCGTTTTCTAGGAATGGGATTAAAGCTGAAGCAACTGAGATTAATTGCTTTGGAGATACATCAATGTAGTCAACCTTATCAATGTTAACTTCACGAATATCGTCCTTAATACGACACATAGCACGGTTTTGTACAAATGTACCATCTTCGTTAAGTGGTGTATTTGCTTGTGCTAGGATGAACTTATCTTCGTCATCAGCTTGTAAATATTCAACATCGTCTGTTACAACTGGAACCATAACTCCGTTAATTTCTTTCTTAACAACCTTTCTATATGGAGCTTCGATGAAGCCATATTCGTTGATTCTAGCATAAGAAGCTAATGAAGAAATAAGACCGATGTTTTGACCTTCTGGAGTTTCGATAGGACATAGACGACCATAGTGTGTATGGTTGATATCACGAACTTCGAAACCAGCTCTTTCTCTGTTTAAACCACCAGGTCCTAAAGCAGATAACTTTCTCTTGTTTGTTAATTCTGCAGCTGGGTTATGGTGATCCATAACTTGAGATAATTGGTTTGTGCAGAAGAATTGTCTGATTACCATAGCAATTGCTCTAACATTTAGGAATTGTTGAATCTTGTAATCTGAATCTTCAGCAGTTCTTGACATATTTTCCTTGATTGTCTTATCAAGTCTTGTCATACCTTCTCTGAACTTTTGTTGTAATAATTCGCCTACGCAACGAACACGTCTGTTAGCTAAGTGGTCGATGATATCTGTAGCACCGATGCCATGGCTTAGTCCTAAGTTGTTGCTGTATGAAGCTAAAATATCGTCAACTGTTAAGTGCTTAATTACTAAATCGTCAACATGAGCCTTGATTTGTTCAAGTAATTCTTCACCCTTGAATTGTTCTTGTAATTCCTTTAATGCTGGTAGGTAAACCTTTTCTTTGATTCCTAAAGCATCTGGATCACAATCTGGGATGATAGCCTTTAGGTCAACTGTGTTATTACCACGAACCTTAACTACCTTACCTGCTTCTTCTTCAAGAGGAGATAGAACTGAAATAGAAATAATACCAGCATTTTGAATGTTGTTAGCGATTTCCTTAGAGATTTCAGTTCCCTTTGTTGCGATAACTTCGCCGTTTTCGTCGATTGCATCTTCTGCAAGTTTTAAGCCTACAACTCTTTCTACATAAGATAACTTCTTGTTAACTTTGTATCTACCTACTCTCATTAGGTCGTATCTCTTGTAGTCGAAGAATAATCCTTGAATTAATCTTTCAATACCTTCTTCTGTAATTGTTTCGCCTGGACGTTGCTTTCTGTAAAGTTCTGTCTTAGCTTCTTCAATATTCTTTGTTGTATCTTTTTCGATTGTATTTAGTAAAAGTGGTTCTTCACCAAAGATTTGCTTTAATTCCTTGTCTGTACCTTCCTTTAATAAGCAACGGATAAGAACAGTTGATGGGAATTTACGTCTTCTATCTACATAAACAGAAACTGTTTCAGATTGATCTTGCTTGAATTCAACCCATGCACCTCTGTGTGGCATGATTTGTGTAGAGAATCTTGGCTTACCTGTCTTTTGATCTTTTTCGAATGTGTTATAAACGCTAGGGCTTCTAACTAATTGGCTTACTACAACACGTTCAGTACCATTGATGATAAATGAACCTGCTTCAGTCATCTTAGGAATTTCACCCATGTATACATCATCTTCCATTACTTCGCCAGTGCTTACTCTTGTAAGTCTGATTCTTACTTTTAATGGAATTGTGTAAGAACGTTCACCATCTTTACATTCTTTGATGGTGTACTTTGGAGTTCCATCTAGGGAGAAACCTAGATATTGTAGCTCAAATCTTCCAGCTCTATCTACGACTGGAGAGAAGTCATCTAAAACTTCTTGGATGCCAGTTGTTACAAACTTGTTGTAAGAACCAACTTGAGCTTCAAGCAAATATGGCATTGGTAGAACTTCTTTAATATGAGAGAAAGAATCTCTAACTGTGTTGCCGTATTTAACTTTGTGAGTCATATTATTTTGAGGCATGTCGTCCCCTCCTTATAAAATTTTCACTTATAAAGCTATAAAGAGCGCATAGTACGCCTAATATAGCGTGCGACTAATAATTTACACGCATTATAATTAAGTGTCAAACGATTTTTTAACTTTTTTCAAAAAATTTTTTTTCGTGTAAAATTTATGTAAAATTAGCAAAAAAGTACCTGCTATTGGGCTATTTTTGTAAAATTTGCGTAAAATTTTATGTCAATTTTCTCTCCACGTACGCACGCCTAATATTGACTAAATATATACAATATAGTAGAATTTTAGAATATGAGACTAGACAAATTTTTGAAGGTTAGCAGAATAATAAAAAGAAGAACTATCGCAAACGAAGCATGCGATGCTTCCCGTGTTGAACTAAATGGAAGAAACGCAAAAGCAGGCGCTCAGGTTAAGGTTGGCGATATAGTTACACTTCACTTTGGAGACACAAATTTCAAGTTCAAAATACTTAATGTTCCAGAGGTCGCAAAGAAAGAAGATGCTGCTTCCCTATACGAGGTAATATATGAAGATTAGTGTCATTTTAGCATGCGCAGGCACTGGATCTAGAATGAATCTTGGATTCAATAAATTGCGTTATGATGTAGGCGGAATGACCATTTTTGAAAAGACTTTATCTAATTTTATCCGTGACGATATATCTCAAATAGTTATTACATCAAATAAGGACGATTTCGATTATTTCACAAAAGCTGTTTTAAATGTCGAAACAAATTGTGTAGTAACTCTTGGCGGTCAAACAAGACAAGAAAGTATATATAACGCCCTTTTATCTTTAGATAAAGATACAGATTATGTAATTATTCACGATGGAGCAAGACCATTCGTTACAAAGCAAATAATTGATGATGCGCTAAAACTTGCAATAGATAAAGGCAATGCTATAGTATGCACTTCTCCTGTTGATTCTCTTCGTCAAATCGAAGGAACAAAGACAAAGGCAGTTAACCGTAGCGATTATCTAATTGTACAAACTCCACAAATATTTAAATATGATTCTATTTTGCGTGCATATGAAAGCGCGCGCGGTAACAATGACAATAATTTCTTAGATGACGCGTCTGTATATGAAAAATATGTAGGTCCTATCTATATCGCTCATGGCTCTAAAGAAAATATTAAGATCACAACAAAAGACGATTTAGATAGATTCATCCCAAAGAATTATTTCGTTGGATGCGGATGGGATACACATGAATTAGTAGAAAATAGAAAGCTTATCTTAGGTGGCGTTGAAATTCCTCATACAAAAGGTCTTTTAGGACACAGCGATGCGGATGTATTAACACACGCCATTATGGATGCCCTTCTTGCAGCTTCTCACAATAAAGATATTGGACATTTATTCCCAGATACCGATGGTAGATACAAGGATATATGCTCATTGCTTTTACTTGAGGAAGTTGTTAAAATACTAAAGGCAGATAACTTTGTTATAAATAATATAACAGCAGTTATTATGGCCCAAAAACCAAAGCTTGCCCCACATCTAAACGCAATTCAAGCTATGCTTGCAAAGACAATGCAAATCGATGAAAGCAAGATTACACTAACATCAACAACTACAGAAAAATTAGGCCTAGTTGGCCACGAAGAAGCAATATCTGTTAACGCATATTGCTCACTATATAAGGACTAATATGGAAAAGAAGAAACTTACAAAAAGCGACATTACTGCATCTGATGCCATTTATATCATATTCACAATTGTAATTGGATTCTGCTTCTTAGCATGTGCAGTAGTATCTATCTTTTTAATCGTATCTGGATGCGTATGGCTTGTTAAAGCATTCTCTCTAGAATCAGCTCTAGTATTTAAAACTTTAGTTTTAACAATTCTAATGCTACTATCTTCTGCCCTATTTGTTTATTTAGATTATAGAATCTTTATAACAGTAAGAAAGTCTATTTCTTCATACCTTGTAGAAAGAAAAGAAATTCTTGCTGATTTAGAAAAAGAAGAACAAGATTCTAATTCTTAAACACCACATCAGCTTTAACGGCATAATGATCAGAATAGTAGACGGCTTGTCCGTCTATTTCTTTATGCTCATCTAATATATTGAAGTCTTTAGCGAAAAACCCTGATGTTGTAAATATAAAATCAATTGAAGAATCAAATGTAATACTCTTTCCACCAAAGTCTTGGTATGTAATACCATATTCTGTATTAATTGCTGAATCTTGAGTTGATGTCATAATCTCGGAGATTTTTGAATAGCATTCAGAATCCTTTGTCGTATTAAAGTCCCCACAAACTATGGCCTCTTTATCATCTGCCTTTACTCTATCAATAATCATTTGAATTTCTTTTTCTCTTGCACTTTCAGATGCAACCTCTAAATGCACACAATAAATGCTAATTTCTCTTTGAGTTTCAATCTCTTTAAAGACACCATGTACACATATTCTCAAAAATGGCGCACCAAATCCTTTAGATTCCTTGTCTGGAGTATTAGATAACCAGAACATATCTTTAGATATCAATTCTAATTTTGTTTTATCATAAGCAATAGCAAGTCCTTCTTGAGATTCGTCAACAGTTCTTGAATACCAAATAACATCATAAGTTTCACTCGTTTGCTCTTTAATGTATTGATATTGATTCTTTTTAACTTCTTGCATGCATAAAATTGTTGGAGCTTGTTCCTTTATATGCTCAACAAGATATGGCTTTCTATAACTCCACGCATGGGTTTTTGTATCCGTCGCTGTATTTTGACGGATATTATAACTCATTATCGAAATATTAGTTCCATCTGGAATTTCCACCTTTTTATCGCAAGCGATAAACGTTGTAGATAAGATAATTGCAAATACTGCAATTAATAATATAGTTAGTACCCTTTTCATATAATCCCCTTTTATATCTATAGTTTAAAGTTTAATGGCAATAATTCTCCTAATGTATATACTGATTCATCTTCGCCATCAAATAAGATAATCTTGAAGTCCTTATTGCAAAACTCTCTCATTACTTGTCTACAAGCGCCACATGGTGGACAGAATTCTATCTTATCCTTTCCGCCAACAATTGCTATTGCGCTAAATTCTCTTTCGCCCTCAGAGATTGCTTTAAAAAATGCTGTTCTTTCTGCACAGTTCGTCATTGAAAATGACGCATTCTCAATATTACATCCTAAATAGATTTTGCCATCCTTTGTTTTAAGAGCAGCCCCAACTTTGAATTTTGAATATGGCACATATGCCTTCTCTCTTGCTTGAATAGCTTTATCTATTAAATCCTTATACATCGCAAATCTCCTTTAATACAGACTTTGTCATTCTTGAGTCTTCAATCTTGAAATAATCTAATATTGTGCCAGCAATATAATCAAAGCCAGCTCTTGTTCCTAAGTTTTCTGGACGAACCTTGTGTCCATAGAATAATACTGGTACATATTCTCTTGAGTGATCTGTACTTTCTGTTGATGGATCGCAACCATGGTCTGCAGTAATAATTAAGATATCGTCATCTCTCATTCCACGAAGGAATTTAGATAGATAGTTATCAAATGAAGTCATTGCCTTTGCATATCCATCAATATCGTTTCTATGGCCATATAACATATCGAAATCAACTAGATTTACAAAACATAGACCATCGAAATCCTCTTGTTGTAATTCTAGTGTCTTTTCCATGCCATCATCGTTATTTATGGTTCTATATGCCTTTGTTATTCCGCTTCCTGCAAAGATATCAAATATCTTTCCTACGGAAATAACATCCTTTCCATTTTCTTTTAAGATGTTTAGCATTGTATCTTTTGGTGGAGTTAACGAGAAATCATGACGATTTGTTGTTCTCTTATAATTACCGGTACCACCAACAAATGGTCTTGCAATAATTCTTCCAACACCATTATCGCCTTGCATTACATCTCTTGCTATTTGACAGTATCTATATAGTTCTTCAACAGGCACATAATCTTCATGCGCTGCGATTTGCAAAACAGAATCTGCCGACGTATATACAATCAACGCGCCAGTTCTTATATGTTCATCCCCGTAATCTTTGATTACCTCTGTTCCAGAATATGGTTTATTACATATAATCTTTCTTTTAAACTTTTCTTCTAATTCTTGTATTATCGCTTTTGGGAATCCATTTGGATAAGTTGGGAACGGTTTTGTAGAAACAAGTCCTGCCATCTCCCAGTGCCCAGTTGTTGTATCTTTGCCATCACTAAGCTCAGATAGCCTCATAAAAGCCGCTTTTGGATCACTTATAGGAGAAACACTAGCCGTAACGCCATCTATATTAAATAAGCCTAATTTTTGAAGCGTTGGAGTTAAAAAGAATGAAGACGACGATACAGCACCAATTGTATTGCTGCCTTCATCGTGGAATCTTTTTGCATCTGGCATTTCTCCAATACCAAAACTATCTAAAACAATAATAAAAGCTCTGCTCATTATGCCTCTTTTTCTTTTACGATTTTAACGATTGCGCTTGTGCCCAATCTATCACAACCAAGATTTATAAAATCTTCGGCATCCTCAAGGGTTCTAATTCCGCCTGCTGCTTTCATCTTAACTTCAGGTCCTATATTATTCTTGAATAAGATGATATCTTCTCGTTTTGCTCCTGCTGTTGAGAATCCAGTACTTGTCTTTATATAATCAGCACCAACTTCTGTTATAATCTTACACATCTTTATCTTCTCTTTCTTTTCTAATTGGCAAGTCTCAATTATTACTTTTAAAACCTTACTTTGAGTCGCCTTTCTCATAGCACGAAGTTCTTGCTTTATAGCTGTAAAATTCTTGTCTTTAACATTGTTAATGTTAATTACAACATCTATTTCGTCTGCGCCATTTTTGATTGCTTCTTTAGCCTCATATACCTTTGTCTTTGTAGTGTTATATCCATTTGGGAATCCAACTACTGTACAAATCTTCATTTTATCCCCAACATATTCTTTTGCTTTTTTAACAAAGCAAGGCGCAATACATACAGATGCTGTATTGCATTTAATTGCATCATCGCAAAGATTATAGATATCTTGTAGTGTTGCTGTTGTAGATAATAGAGTATGATCGCAATGCTTTAAAATTTCTTTTGTATCCATTTATGGTTTTAACTCCTTAATTTTCATTAATAATTCATCTGGCGTTTTTATCATCTTATTGTTTGGGACTTCATTTAATTCATTTATTCTTCTATATCCCCAAAGAACAATTAGATAATCTACATTAGCATTAATTGCAGCTTTCATATCTACATCTGAATCGCCAATATAGATAACGTCATCTTTTTTAATATTTAGTTTTTCTATTACACTATTTATTGTATCAGGAGATGGCTTTGACTTCATCCCTTCTTTTACGCCATAAGCTACATCAATTAAATTATTAAAATATATATGTTTTAATTCTTGAACAGCTTCATCGTTCTTATTTGACACTATTGCTGTTTTATAGCCGGCCGCCTTTAGTTCACAAAGCAACATTTGAATTCCATCAAACATCTTTGTGTTGTCATTACAATGAATATCGTAATGCTCTAAAAAGGCTTTAAATACTACGTCAAATTTGTCTTTATGGTCATTGCCTATAGCGCGCTCAACAAGTTTTTTAATACCATTGCCAATGAATGTTCGTGTCTGCTCTATAGTAATTGGATTTAAACCGTTTTTATTTAGCGCATAATTAATTGAAATACTTAAATCTTTTAAAGTATCTAATAGTGTCCCATCTAGATCAAATATGCATAGTTTTTCGCTCATTCAAAAATATTATATAATATTTCAAAATGCTACTCAATATCATATATTTTATATATTCGAAAATTGAGCGTTGAAATCCCTTAAATTCATAGTATAATTTTAGATAAGAGGGTTACATTATGAAGTACATTTTTATAGCTAACGCCAATGCAGGCAAGAAAGATGCATTAACAAAAATTGACAATGAAATTAAATCTCTATCTCAAAAGATAGATTATGAAATATATCAAACTCAAGGCAAAAAAGACGCCACAAGATTCGTAAAAGAATATTCAGCAAAAAATCCAGATGAAGAAGTATGCTTTATTGCATGCGGTGGTGATGGAACTATAAGTGAAGTTGCATCAGGTCTTGTTGGCACAAAAAATAAGAGCTTTGCTATCCTAGCTTATGGTAGCGGTAACGACTTTATCAAATACTATAAAGGCAAGAACTTCTTATCTTTAGAAAAGATAATTGGTGGCGAAAAACACGATATAGATATCCTAAAGATTGATGATGGTACAAATAATGAATATTATTCAGTTAATGTATGTAACTTTGGATTAGACTCTGTCGTATGCTCTTATGCTAATAAATTAAAAGACGCAGGTAAAAAGAATGGTTACACCAAAGGTGTAATTCGTGCAATCTTTATCGGAAGATATAACGATATATCTGTTGATGTTGATGGAGAAAAAGTTACAGGCAAGAAACTACTTTTAGGGACTCTTGCTAATTGCCATTACGTTGGCGGTTCTTACTTCACTGCTCCTAACGCTAAAAATGATGATGGAATAATTGATGTATTGCTATATAAGGCAATGCCATTATATAAGTTCGCTTCTCTTTTAGATGCCTACAAGAATGGCAAACATCTAGAACCAGAGAATGTTAAGAAGGCCGAAAAATATATCTTCTACAAAAAGACTAAAGAACCTATTCATGTATATAGCGATAAATTATTTGAATTATGTCTAGATGGAGAAATGCTACCAGGAACAAACTTCTATGTATCTATCGTTCCAAAAGCAGTTAACTTTATTATTCCAAAAGACTAAAGTATTTTTCGCATACAAAAAGGCTGGTCTTATGATCAGCCTTCTTTTATTCTTTCAAATCAATTAGTTAAATATAATTCCTTGTCCCATTAATACACATAGAACTAAATATGTAATATATAAAGCTATACATGCAAAACCTTGCCATCTTTCAAATTTCTTTGTAAATAGTGGTGGCAATACTGCAACGGCTATAATTCCTAAACAGAATGGGAAATCTAGATATAAAGATTGCTTTGTAACTAATAATCCTGTTGCTCCATTTGCAGCAGCGATAATTGCGCAAACTGGTAAGATTAAACAAACATCTATGATGTTTGCACCAACGATGTTACCAGCAGATAGAGAACTGTTCTTTTTAATTACTGCATTAATTGTTGTAATTAATTCTGGAAGTGATGTACCAATAGCTACGATAGTTACCGCAACGATGATTTCTGGAACGTTTAATAAGATAGCAAATGCTGAACCATAATCTACGAGTAGATTAGAACCTATTACGATACCAGCGATACCAGCAACTAATTTAACTAGATTAACAACTATATCGCTTTCAATAACTTTCTTTACAAATTCACTCTTTTCATCAAGTTTTAATAAAGCTGCAATTTGAGTAATACTTAATCCAAATGCAAGAATGATTAAAGCCGTAACGATTTGAACTACATATAAGGCTGTAAATCTTTCTTTAAATAAAACAAGAACAACAATACCAACTGCAGCTAAAGCAAAGCCGGCAATTATATTTACAATTCTTGATGCAAGAGTTGGTTCTTCTTCCTCTTCTTCTGCCTTTTCTTCTTTAGCAGCATTATCTAAAGATTCATTATGTTCTTTTTCCATATCTTGAGTTGGAGCAACTTCTTTCTTCTTAGCGTTTTTGATGTTATCCCACATAAATACAATTAGAGGGATAAATGTTAAGATAGATAAATATGGATTTAAAACGCCACTTATACAAAGTATAAATAATAACGCAACAGAACCAACTAAAAGTAGATTTCTTAGAATATAATCTTTTCTATTAATTGCAAATGGTGTAAATAACATTGTAATAGCTAATATTAAACCAGTATTTGCAGTTACTGATCCAATTGCATTACCAACAGCCATTTCTGTTTGGCCATTAGCTGCAGCTACTGAAGATACTATAAGTTCTGGAAGTGTTGTACAGAAACTTACAACTGTTGCACCAATAATAAATGATGGAATGTGAGAAACTTCAGCTATCCAAATAGCTGCATCTACGAAATAGTCTCCACATTTAATAATTAAAAGTAAGCCGACAACAAGTAACGCTATACAAAGAAAATATTCCATTATTCTTGTACCTCATCGGCATTTATAACATCATACTTTTCTTCAAATGGCTTGTTGTCTTCAACTAAAATAATTAATCCTTCGATTAATCCTACTAAAGCAGGAATACCTGTCCAGCAGAACAAGATACTTAAAATACCTGCACCAATTCTATTTAAATAGAACTTTTGAGCGCCGATACCGCCAAGCAAGATGCCTAATATACCAGCAACTGTCTTGCTTCTCTTAATTTTATTGTATGCTTTTTTGTTTGCTTCAACTTCTTCTTGGTTTACTTCAACATTTTCTACAAATACTTTCTCTTCGTGCACTTCTTCTTTCTTTTCTTCTTTGTATGCTTTATTATTTGCACCACATACTGGGCAATAAGCTCCACCGTCGAATTCTGCACCGCAACATTTACATTTCATAATAAATACCTCGCTCGCTAGTAAATATATTATATATTTTAAATAAAAAATGCGCCACTACTTTTTGAGTGGCGCAATATCTAAAGCGTATTTAGATTATTCGTTTGGCATATCTACAACGATTTGTTTATCGATACCCTTTTTCTTGTGGTAGAACATAACGCCTACAATAATTGCAGCTAATAGAATTCCACCGATACCTAAAGCAGATACGATTGTAACACCATAACTTGCCTTTGTTGCGATAAATCCTGTAATTAGATAACCAAGCGCACAAACGCCCGCAACAATTGATGCATAAGGCAATTGCGTTCTTACGTGATCTACGTGGTTACATTGTGCACCAGATGAGGCAAGAATTGTTGTATCTGAAATTGGAGATACGTGGTCGCCATATACGGCACCAGCTAAACATGCAGAAACAGTTAGCAATGTAATTGCATTTGCTTCTGTACCTAAGATAGATACAGCGATTGGAATTAGGATTCCAAATGTACCCCAAGATGTGCCAGTTGCGAAAGATACGCCAGCTGCTACTAAGAAGAATACTACTGGGAATAAACCATGTACCATTGAATCTGCTGTTAAGTGTGCTTCAACGAATGCTCTAGCATCAAGTTCTCCACCCTTAGCTCCCATGATACCGCTTAGTGTCCAAGCGAATGTCAAAATTAAAATAGCAGGAACCATTGATTTAAATCCTTGTGGGATTGATTCCATCATTTCTTTGAAAGAAATAACTTTTGCACAAGCATAATAAATTAATGTAAAGATAACTGTTAGAGTTGAACCGATAGATAAACTTAGACCAGCATCACAATTTGAAATAGCTTCAATAACATTTTCGCTTTGTGGAACCGTTCCTAACTTACCTAAATCCCAATCATAGAAATATCCAACATAAATCATTGCACCTACACAAGTAGCAATTAAAACTAGAATTGGAACAACAAGGTATGCAACCTTACCATGTTCAGAGATCTTAACATCTGCTGTTTCTTCAACTGGAAGATCTGTTTCGCCTGCGTGTAAATCTCCTGTATTTACAGCTGTGATTTCATTTCTTCTCATCTTGAATAAGTCAAATTTTGTAAAGCATACAACTGCAACCATAGCAATTGTTAAAATTGCGTATAGGTTTAGTGGGATTGTCTTAATAAATACAACAAGACCATCACCTTCTAGTTCTCCAGATACTGCAGCTGCCCAACTTGAAATTGGAGCAATGATACAGATTGGAGCTGCTGTTGAGTCGATTAAATATGCAAGCTTAGAACGAGATACTTTGAACTTATCTGTTACTGGACGCATAACGCTACCAACTGTTAAACAGTTAAAATAGTCATCTACGAAGATTAAACATCCAAGACCAGCTGTAGCAGCTAAAGCGCCTTTTCTGCTCTTAATCTTTGATGATGCCCAATCACCATAAGCTTTTGATCCGCCTGATTTTGTCATAAGTACAACTAATATACCTAGCATTACTAAAAATACTAATATTGTTGCATTGCCACCAAGCTTGTCTGCCATAACTGTAAATAATTCACCAAGTGCTTGAATTGGATTACCATTACATACAAACATGGCGCCAACGAAAATACCAGCAAATAAACTTAGATATACTTGTTTAGTTATTAAAGCTAAAACGATAGCAATAATTGCTGGGACGAACGCCCAAAATGTTCCTGCCATAATTTACCCTCCTATTATAAATGGCAATAAAAATTGCGGAGATGTATAAAGTGCCATACTTTAAAATTTCCGCGTTATTATTCTATTAAATATTAACTTAATACTATTTTTTAGTCAATACGCTAATTTTTGATATGTCCTACTCTGATTTAGATACCTTTATAATATCGTCTAGTACTCTATCTACAGCTAATTCCAAACAGCCATCATATGGAACTACTGGAAATGTAGATACTCTCTCCCATGAAGAGATGTAGTCCCATGAATGTCCAGCCAATTCTCCAAGTGGCGCATATAGAATCATTCTTGCACAACCTGGAACTAATTTGCATTGCGCATTTCTTTCTAATTCTTCTTCAGTTGGTTCTGTATTTAAATGAAGTTCTCCGCCATAATATTTTCCCCACAATCTTCTCATTTCATCGATATGTTTTGGGAAATTATATCTTGAATACCCTGGATATTTAGCTCTTTCTTGGAAACGAAGTGGTGATGCATCTGTAAATAACATAATGATTTGACGAACATCTTCATCAGGTCTCTCTTCTGTAAAGTCACTATTCATTGCAAGCCATAATGCTTCAAGTGCGTTCTCTGGAATTTCATCGCCGCCTCTACCTTCACCATCTTCATATGTCATTTTAATAGAATCAAATTCGTTAATAATTTCAACGATTTGAGTATTAGCATTCATAAATTTGGATTCGTGGATTGTGTCCTTACCTTCAGATTTAAAGTCAGCAAAATCTATGACTTTAATTCTTATTCTTCTCATATTCTTTCCAGCAAGTTTAACGGATTCTGTTAGAGCTTTTGGAAGCGCAATAGCAGTTTGCTTAATCTTTTCCATAAGCAATCTCATGCTGCCTGTAGCGTCAATGACAAATACGATATCTACCGAACAATTTAATTTCTTAGACTTTTCCATAAAAACCCTTATCTAAATTAATTTTACCATTTCATAACCCATCTAACAATATGCTATTATATTTATATATGAGAGTACTTACCGTAAATAAAGATAATATAAAACTAGAGACCTATCTATTAGAAGCATTCAAGGTGCTTAATTTTAATAAACTCTCAAAATATTTGAAAGAAAATAAGATTAAAGTTAACGGCAAAAAAGTTCCATTAAATACACAACTAAGAAAAGGCGATGAGATAAAGCTTTTCATACTTGATGAATTCCTTGAAGACAAACCTTTATCTATCGAGAAAAAGGACATCGTTTATGAAGATAATAACATCCTTGTTGCGTTCAAAAAAGCGGGACTTGTCACAATTGACGAAGATGTGACAATAGATTCTTTAGATCGTCGCATCAAGACTTATCTAAACACTCAAGAGGGGTCGGTTTGTCATCGTCTAGATACGGGAACATCAGGCTTAGTTATCTTTGCAAAGAACAGTGCAACAGAGGAAATTCTATTAAACGAAATAAAGAGTCACACTTTAAGAAAGTTCTACACTTGTGTGACATTCGGCTGGCCAAAGGAAAATGAAGGCACTATACAAAACTATCTTTTAAAGAGTGATGATGGCTTTGTAAAGGTATTCAAAACAAAAGTTGAGAATTCAAAAGAAGCTATTACAAAATATAGGGTTATTCAAAAGAAGAATGAACTAGCGCTACTTGATGTTGAAATACTAACTGGTAGAACTCACCAAATTAGAGTTCATATGAAATCTTTAGGATGCCCTATCCTTGGCGATTCTAAATACGGAAATGAGGACGCTAATAGAAAATACAAAAAGAAACGTCAATGCTTATGTGCATACAAAATTGTATTGCCTACTCTTACCGGCGCGTTATCTAATATTTCTAACAAAACATTCGAAATCGACAAACCAAAGTTCGATTTGTTTTAGTTTTAATTATATTAAATCTCAAAAAATTGGGTCTTTTCATAATAATAATTGTGTGCTATAATCGTTAAGGCGCTCGAAAGCGCAAGCGAGGTGTTATTAATATGACATATGATATTGTAATAATTGGTGGCGGTATTGGTGGCTTAATGGCCGCATATAGACTTACAAAGGAAAACCCAGATTTAGCTATCTGTGTAGTAGATAAAGGTAAGGCTATTAACAAAAGAAAATGCCCAATCTCTATGAAGCAAGTTGACCATTGTATTAAGTGTAAGCAATGTGCAATCATGGAAGGTATCGGCGGTGCCGGTGCATTCTCTGATGGTAAGTTCAACATTACTACAGAATACGGCGGTTGGTTACAAGACTATCTTGGAGATGAAATCACAATTAACTACATCAATCAAGTTTCAGATATTCTAAATGAGTTTGGTGCAACAGATAAGTGCTACATGCCATCTGATGAAATCAAACTTGAATGTTTAAAGCATGATCTTCAATTACAACAAGCTATCGTAAAACACTTAGGAACAGATGGTAACTACAGAGTTATGTCTGCCCTAATGGATTTCTTAAATGAACGTGTCACAGTTATTACAGAAGATGCAGTTAAAGATGTTATCATCGATACCAAAGAAGTAATTCTAGAAAAGGGTGAAACACTAACATATAAAGATTTAATTATCGCTGTTGGTAGATCTGGATCCGAATGGTTCGAAAACTGGTGCTATGCAAATAACATCGAAGTATCTAACAACCAAGTAGATATTGGTGTTAGAGTTGAATTACCAAAGATTATTTGGGATGATATCTCTTCTAAGATTTATGAACCAAAGATTATCTATAGAACAAAGATGCACGGCGATTTAACAAGAACATTCTGCTTCAACGCAGGCGGCGAAGTTGTTATTGAAAACAATGATGGTCTATTAACAGTAAATGGTCACGCTAATGCTGACCCAGCTTTAAAGACAAAGAATTCAAACTTCTCTATTCTAGCTACAACAAAGTTCACACAACCATTCAACAAGCCAATTGCTTATGCTAAGCACATCTGTAAATTAGCAAACATGATTGCTGGTGGTGGCGTTATCGTTCAAAGATTTGGCGATCTTGTAAGCAACAAGAGAACAAACGAACATAGATTAAAACAATCTACAGTAAAGCCTACACTAAATGCAGTAGCTGGTGATTTATCTTTGTGTATTCCAAAGAGACAATTAGATAACATCATCGAAACTATCTATGCTCTAGATAAGATTGCTCCAGGAACAGCTAACTACGATACACTTCTATATGGTGTTGAAGCTAAGTTCTATTCAATCAAGCCAACATTCATCGACGATAAGTTCCAAATCAAGGAAAACATCTATGCTATCGGTGATGGTGCTGGTATTACAAGAGGTCTTGCTCAAGCTGGTGCTAATGGTTTATATGTTGCTGATGCAATTCTAAACAAAGACTAATTTTTAAAAGCAATAATTTAGGGCTTCGAGATGAAGCCCTATTTTTTTATAATGTATCAATCATAACATTTAAATTTCTTAGTTCTGAATCTTTAATGTTATCAATAATCGAATAAGCATGAGTATCAAGGTTATTACATGTAGCCTCTGTCAATTTGTTCTCTTTGAAATAATCTATAAACTCTTTAGCGATTGATTCAATGTATTCAATCTTCTTTAGATAATTCTCTCTTTCATTATCATTAGTTAATAAGAATTCAAATCTATCATATAGGTCATTGAATGAATCCAAATTCTTCATCGCTCTAAATGCTAATTTATAATATGGAGCAAATTTGTTATTCATTAAAAATGCTAATGATACTCCATCTTCTACAAACTTAGATAGGGCTACTTGAGCAGCAAGTGAATCATTATGAGCAATGCATCTTGCATAATTGTATTGACCACTAAGTCCCATTCTAACCATCTTAGCTGCAACCTTTTTAAACCATACATCCTTTGGAATATTTAGAAGGCTATTTCTAATCTCAGAAAAGATACCAAGCTTATCTTCAAACACTTCACCGTTTGTTGCTGTAGCTAGAGTATCTTCTGGAATCTTTAACCATTCTTGCCACTTTTGAGGTGCTCTATTTGAACCGATAAACTTTTCATAGAATTCATCAATAATCAATACACCGTGGCGATTTCCACCACATGGATTGAGTTGTTGACGAGTAAATCCCTTATATGTATTTGGTAATTTTGCATATGCACGCTCTAATTTAAAGCCAAATACTCTTTCATCCTCTTTTGTAATCCATAAACAGAATCCTGGTTCAAAATCATGATCCCATGATATCTCATCATCTGCCTTAAAGCATTCAGAACCTTCGCCTACAAGCCCTACAGCGATTCTATCTTTAACATCGCTAAATTGCTCATCAAGCATCCCCTTTCCATATGCTTCATAATATGATTTTGCTAATTCAAGACCTTCCATAAATCTTATCTACCCTTTGTTGTAATATTTCTTTATATTCACCAAACCCAAATTGCTCGAATGCTGGAATACAGCAAGAAGCAACAAAGGCATAATATCCATTTTGGTTAACAGTTGGATCGTTCAAATATTCATATGCTTTATTCATACAATCCATAATCTTGTCGATGCATTCATCCATATCTAAAGATGCAAAATATAACTGAGCCATATTAACATAAGTGATAGCCATCTCTAGCTTTCCATTCTCAACCTTAGACATAATATCTAAAGCCCTTAGATATAAATCCTCTGCCTTTTTATATTCCTTCAAATCTACATACGCAAGAGCCATATTGTTATATAGGCCGCCATATTTAGAATCTGTAGGTTCTAAGTATTTGTTATATAATTCTTCACACTTATCAAAACAAGGGATTGCTCTTTTTAATTCACCGAATGCTTTTAGAGTTGTAGCCGCATTTAAATAAATAGTACCAGCATTTGGAGAATCGTTAAGCCCTGATGCGTCTAATAACTTTAATGCTTTATCGATTGCAATCAAAGCCTTAGTCTTATCGTTCATCTTTCTAAATAGGCCTATTTGCTCGCTTAGCATCGTTAATTGACCCGACTTATCTTTTAGAGATACAGCCTCTTGCTCCCAATACTTTAAAAGTCTCTCTATTTCTGTGTATTTCAATTCATCATATAGAGAATCTTCTTTAGCAAGAATTCTACCTATTTCAATTCTTCCTTCTGGTTCTTCTGAATCTGGATTATAAAAAGTGTTGTCGCATACTACGCAACGTGGTTCTTTGTAATCTTCTTCGTTAATCATAATTCCCCCATTTTTACAAATAAAGGGACTACTTAATGATTAGATTAGATAGTCCCTTAAATTTTATTGTTGATTTAAATTAAGAAGTTAGTTCTTCTTTTCTTCCTTCTTTTCTACTTCGCCCATCATACCAACTAATTGAACGTTGCCTTGAACAGCCTTAATAGATAAGTCAATAGAATCGAAGATAGCCTTATTGATATCAGCATCCTTAACGCCTAAAGCCTTTGTTTCAGTTGGGTCGATGAATAAGTTGTAATCCATTGTGTATGGTAATTGGAATGGATCCATACCAGATTCGATACCTCTCTTATCGTAATCCTTTTGAACAGGACCCATACCTAGTTTCATCATCCATGGAGCGATTGAAATAACCTTTCTACCCTTCATTCCTCTTGCTTCGTATACGATAGCTAGGAATTGCTTCCATGTTAAGTTATACATACCGATTGGAATAGCTCTAAATCCGTAACCTGGCTTTTGAACAGCAGCACCAGCTAAAGCTTGTCCTACTTGGTTACATGTTAACATAGCTGTACCACCAGCTGGGTACATTGTGAATGGAAGTTTATCCATACGAGCTAATTGGTCGATAAGAATTGTCCAAACTGGTCTTCTACCTGGTTGTACACCGAAGATGTATGGAAGTTCTAGAACTGAAGCGCTGAATGTATCATCACAGAACTTTTCAACGATCTTTTCTTGTTCGATTCTTGATCTGATATATGGGTTATGAGCTAAGAACTCTTCACCTGTGTATTTAATCTTTTGCTTTGGATTAGCAGCATTTGTTGTTAAGCCAGCAGCTAGTTTGTACATATATGAGAAATATGAACCACAAACTACAGCGTTCTTAACGCCAACTTTCTTACAGATTGGTAATAATCTTTCTAGTGGGTCGTTGTTGAATTTCTTGTAAACTTCATATACTGGAGCTGGGCATTCCTTTCTTTCATCAACGCCTGCAGCGTACATGAATACGTCACAACCCTTTAACATTTCTTCAACTTCTGCATCTGAGCACTTGTTGATATCTTTGAATTCTAATTCCATTTCCTTTGGTATTGGTGCGCCTTGTGGTAGAGGTGGCAATGCAACACTCTTTACTTCATGGCCCATCTTAATTAATTCAATAGCAGCTTCACATCCTAATAAACCTGTTCCGCCTATCATGAAAACCTTCATAGTTTAATTCTCCTCACTTTATATTTTTATTTTTTAACAAGTCCTATTATAGCATTATTTTTAATTATATAAATATATTTTTTATTTAATTATTACGTGTGACACACATTTTTTTATAATATTGCCCTATCTTTGACTTGACGCATGGATTTTCATGTTGTAATATTTTAATTGAATTAAATTAAATTGCATTAAACTAATATGCAACAAGGAGAATTAACTATGGCAAGTATTTATGATTTTATTGTTAAAGATAGAAAAGGAAACGACGTTTCAATGGCCGATTACAAAGGCAAAGTTTTGTTAATTGTTAACACTGCAACAGGTTGTGGTTTCACACCTCAATACGAAGGTCTACAAAACATGTATGAAAAATACCAAGAAAAAGGTTTTGAGATTCTAGACTTCCCTTGTAACCAATTTGCAATGCAAACTCCAGGAGACGGAGATAAGATTGCAACATTCTGCCAATCAAAATATGGCACAACTTTTAAGCAATTTAAGAAAATTAAAGTAAATGGTCCTCAAACAGAGCCTTTATATACTTTCCTAAAGAAGCAACAAGGTGGTAAACTATTTAGTAATATCAAATGGAACTTTACTAAGTTCCTAGTAGATAGAGAAGGCAATGTTGTTGCTAGATTCGCTCCTTCAACAAAGCCAGAAAATATCGAAAAGAATATAGAGGAATTACTTTAATGAAACACGAATACAAAACACAAATGACATGCTCTTCTAAAATCTTATTTGACTTAGACGGAGATAAAGTATCTAACATTCAATTCATCGGCGGATGCGATGGAAACCTAAAAGCAATTTCAAAGTTAGTTGATGGATGGAGAGTTGATCAAATCGTAGAAAAATTAGCTGGTAACACATGCGGACGCAGACCTACATCTTGTGCAGATCAATTAGCTCGCGCTGTTGCTCAAGCTTATGAGGAAGAAAATAAATAATGGAAGAATTTAATCCACTTAAATTAGAGAATCAATTATGCTTCCCTATTTATGCTTGTGCTAGAGAAATCGCAAAAGCATATACACCATTCCTTGATGAAATTGATTTAACATATACACAATATGTCACAATGATGGTTATGTGGGAAAAAGAAAATATCTCTTTTAAAGAGTTAGGAAAGAAATTATTTTTAGATTCTGGAACATTAACTCCAGTTATTAAGAATCTTGAAAAGAAAGGTTTTGTTTCAAAGCAAAGAGATTCACTAGATGAAAGAAATGTCATTGTATCTATTACTGATTCAGGCAAGGCATTAAGAGAAAAAGCAAAGGATATACCATCAAAGATGCTTTGTGCTTATAAATTATCTGAAGATGATGGAAAAGAATTGTATTCGCTAATATATAAATTATTAAACGTAATTTCTAACGAAGAAAATAAATAATTATTGAAATAATATCTAAAATGCGCCTTGATTTTCAAGGTGCATTTTTTTTGATAATTACGCTCTTTTGCTTGGCACTAGTCCTATATCTTGATAAGGAATAAAAGTAAGAGGCCAATAATGACCTCTTACTTTAAAAAAAATATAAAATAGCTGGAACGTTACTAACTAGTTTAATAAACTTGCCCCTAATGCCTCGCAATCTGCGATACCTGCATCGTCTGGAGCCTCATTGCATATTTGGGAACCTTTTAGAGCTGCTCCTAAAGAAACACACTCTTCTTCCCAGTTTCTCATCCATTCGCCATCTCCCCAGCCGTAAGAGCCAAATAATGCGATCTTCTTTCCGCTTAACTTTGCTTTGCAATCGTTAAACATTGGTAAGAATTCACTATCTTCTAATTCTTCTGCTCCCATTGCTGGACAGCCAAATGCTACTGCATCATATTCGTCCATTTTTGCTGCACTAAAATCTGCGCTTTGAAATACATCTACATTAGCGTTACCTGATTTAGCACCCTTTGCTACAGCCATTGCCATAGTTTCAGTGTTACCAGTACCACTCCAATATACTACTGCTACTTTCATGTTCTTCTCCTTTTATTTTGATATTATTAATTTTCCAAAGTTATTGTTCTTCTTGTAGATTGAGCAGTAGACATCTCTACACTTTTTATATATAGCGAATTTTTTCTTTGCCGCATCTACATCTCCATACACGCGCCAAGCACCACAGTACTTAGATCCATTTGCTCCCTTTTCGATGAAACCTTTAACATCTTCTATTGGATAACCAATGAATAGACCGATTTCATGAGGGAATTCTTGAGATGCATTAATACGCTCTTTTAATTTATCTAGACAGCTAGATACAGAGCCTATTGGATAGTTATTTTCTAGTAGGAATTCTTTTGCTTGATTTGAAGATAAATCTTCGCATAAAGCACTTGTTCTATATAGATATATTAAAGCTACATTTCCTTTAATTCTAAGCACTTCCATTTTTAAGCCTTTAGGCTTAAAAACTTTGTTAAAATTCGCTACAGAATTATATACATCTTCTCCGTGTTGGATTTCATAATTGAAGATGTTTCCTGTCTTTAAACCAGCAAGTGTTGGCGAGCAATTATTTATAATATTTAACTCTGACATACTACCTCCAATTACGCTTTATTTGGCCTAGGATTTTTTTCTTTCTCTTCCCTAACCGACTACATAATACCATATTAAAAATATATTTCAAGCGTTTGGAGTAAAAAATATGAAAAAAATTTCACATTTTACAAAAATAGAAAATTTTTGGCTCAAAAATAAGCATAAAAAGACCAGATCATGCTAAGGTGCATTATTTTTTTTAACTTACGCTCTTTTTACTTATACCCGTTTGGTATCTTGTTGGAGACCCCTTGTTTTGGCAGTAATATGCTAAGTCTGATGTATTTTGTTGTTTTGAATCTGTTTTATAACACTTTTCCGTATTCTCAAACATAGATGAACCCCAATAATATTCCCATGTAATTAATGTCTCTCCTGGATAAAACTCCACTGCCATGCCATAAGTATTGTATATTTTAGTATCTAATGTAGACATTTCTTTACGCGACTTAAATGCTGTGTTTTTAAACGCATCTCCACCAAATGACATATAATCTAGATGCGAACAACTGTGTGGTATATTTATATATTTTAGATTTTCGCAATCAAAGAATGCATATTTACCAATTGTTTGAATGCCACTATCTAAATATAAATTCTCTAATTTTCTACAACCATAGAAAGCATAGTCCGAAATTGTTTCTACCCTAGAGAATTCATTATAGTGATTGTTCATATAAGCATCTCTAACATCCGGATTCGCAGTAGACACAGAATCTATAAAGTTTCTAACATATGTATCAACAGCAGTCCAATCTCCATAACCAACACTCACTAAATTTTCACAATTTTTAAAGCATGATCTCATGATTTCTATTGTATATGTAGGACGCTCAACATGTTCAACACTTATTAGCGCCACACAATCCATAAATGCTTCTTGTTCAAATATTCTTACCTTTTTAGACACATATACATATGTTAAAGCAGAACATTCGCAAAACGTCAAATTTTGTATAGCACTTATATTAGTATTACGAAGGTCCGCTGTTGTTATTTGTGTACAGCCTCTAAACGCTGCTGCCCCTAAACTATTAAGCGATGCTGGGAACACTGGAAGAGTTGTTAAGCTTGTACATCTAGCAAATGCAGCGCTTCCAATACTTGTCAAAGTTGAATTTGCTGCAAATGATAGCGTTTGTAATCCGCTCGATTCGAATGCATATTGTCCGATGCTTGTTAATGTGCTAGGTATTTCAAATGCTGTCGTACTAGAACATTTATTGAATGCGTATTCTCCAATTGTTTGCAATGTAGAATTTGATTCAAACGAAGCATCTAAATGTGTACATTCTGAAAAAGCATAGTTCCCTATTGTTGTTGTATCGTTAGAAATTACTATCTTAGAAAGATCTGTTTTTCTAAAAGCATATTTGCCTATCGAAACCAAATTGTTCGTGTAGGCTGGAGATGAACTTCCATCTTTAAATTTAACATCAACAAGATTTGTACAATAATCAAATGCACCATCTTCAATTGATGTTATTGTAATTGGGAGAATTAAATTTGTAATCGATCTTAATTTATAGAAGCAATTCTTTGGGATTGATGTAATACTAGAATCTATTCCACTCAAATCGAATGTTCCTGAAACAAGCGTTCCGTTGACATAAATATTTACTTCCCTGTTGTTATGATAGAATTCAAATGTTGATCCATTAAAATCAATGTTTAGATAATCATTCCAACTTGAAATATAAAGTTTCGATAATGCGCTCATGCCATTAAAAGCAGTAGCGCCAACCTGAGTTACATTAGATATATCTAAAGAAGTTACATTTGTTGCATTATAAAAACCTTTTTCGCAAATACTACTTGAATTAATAGTTACATATACATAAGCCGAATTGCTTCCTAAATCCGTCCATTTCTTTTTTGCAGGATATGTTAGGTTAATTAAATATAAAGCTCCCTTAAAGATGTTATTAGACATCTTGCCAATGGTTGATGGGATTTCTAATGTATCTATTTTTGTTCCGCTAATAAATTCGCTACCGATATCTGTTATGCTTGTTCCAGTTTCAAAAGTTAAAGTCTCTAAACTTGAATCACCATAGAAAGCAAAGTTACCAAGGTTTGTTACACTTGCTGGTATTATAATGCTTGTTATTCCTGTATAAGAGAATCCTGATGATTCAACAGTAGTTAGATTTGACCCAGACTCAAATGATATTGTTTCAAGAGCGCTACAATTAGCAAATGCACTAGCCCCTATTGTTTCTACACTTGCTGGGATAGTTATACTTGTAATACCTGTGTATGCAAAACAACTAGCTGAAATTGTTTCAAGAGTTGAATTTGCTTCAAAATTAACTGTTGTCAATGTTGGAATATGGTCAAAGCCCATAATCGTTTGAATATCATTTGGTACATTCAATGTGCTTATTTGTGTGTTTGCAAATGCATATTGTCCAATGCTTGTTAAATTTGGATTAAGTGTTATAGAAGATATATTTGTACCATAGAATGCGCTATTGCCTATTGTCGTTAAAGCAGTTGGGAACGTAATGCTCGTTAAGCCTGCTCTATAAAATGCAAATTCTCCGATTTGAGCAACAGTGTTTGGCAAACTTATAGAAGTAATATCTGTACATCTATAGAACTTGTATTGGCTTATTGCAGTTAAACTCATTGAACTTAAGTCAACGCTAGTTACTTCATTTTGCCCAATGAACAATCTAATTATGCTATAATTGCTAACATCATTGGATAGAATTGTAGTTTGAGTAAATGCCATATAATGAGCTATTGATTCAACATACAAATCAACATCTCCACCCGTTCCGATTCTTGAGTTCAACTCTGTCAAACTATGTGGAACAACTAAAGACGTAATGCCTGCGTTTTCAAGTGCATATTGATTAATTGTTTCAATAGTATCTGGCAAATTAATAGTTGTTACATATGTTAAGCCACGCAAAGCGCTTTGAGCGATACTTGTACCGCTAGTTATTGTTATGCTCGTTAATGATTTTGGAACATAATAGCCATTTGCAAAATATTCATAGCTACTTGCTGATCCAGTATCTCTAAATATATATCCAAATGCTTTTGTAGATGTTGGAGTATCAGCTATAAATGGTAGCGTTATGCTTGTAATTGAATTAGCTCCACTTAAAGCATTTAGCCCCATACTTGTTAAACTAGAACCTGCCTCTATATCAAAAGTTGTTAATGCTGAACAATCTTTAAACGCACACTTTCCTATTGTTTCTACAGATTTTGCTAGGTGTATTGTTGTCAATAAAGAACAACCCTCAAATGCGTTTTCCCCTATTGTTGTTAATTTCGTTAACGCTGGGTTACTAAATGATGTTAATTTTACATCTCCCATAAAAGCACCATTGCCTATTGTTTCCACGTCACGCAATGTCATGGTTTCTAGATTTGTCATATTAGCAAATGCATTATACGCAATAGTTTTAAGGCTGCTTCCATCTAGAGCTGTTATACCCAAACAGCCATTAAATGCATTTGAATCTATAGTTTCAACTTTGGAAATATCTATATTCTTTAAGTTATTGCAATTAGTAAATGTATTAAAGCCTATCGACTTAACATTCGTTGGTATATCAAGCGACTCCATGCTTGTACAGCCATAAAAAGCTCTTCCGCCTATAGACTCTAAACTACTTGGCAATTTCACGCTTGTTAAAAGTCCACATCCTTCAAATGATGAATAATCTAGCTCTGTCGCATTAGAATTCGAAAGGTCGACAGTTTTTAGCGTTTCTCTCAAGTAATATCCAAAAGAAGAACTTAAATCTAAATCAGCTGACGATATAGTCAAGTTTTCAACTTTAGATTCATTGAAAATATAAGAGAAAATATATTTTTGTTTTGTAATTATTAAATCTTTGACTGGAATCTCTGTATCAGGCCCAAAGAATGTACCTAAACAATAATATTTACCATCCCCACTCGTAGTGGTCGGATTACGAATGCCAACAAATGGCGTTGTTATTTTTGTTAAAGAAGTACAGCCAGCAAACACGCCTAGTTGAGTTTGAGATAATCCATATGGCAATACTATCTCTTCTATTGATGTACAATCCTTAAATACATCCATACGCAAATTTAATTCTTCAGTATCTTCGGCAAAAGTAACTGTTTTTAAATTTTCACAATTTTCAAACGCTGCTTTTTCAATATCCCTCATTGTCTTTGGGATACTTACTGAAACAATATTTTTGTTATCTTTAAATACTTCTTGTTCAATTTTATCTATAGTAATGCCGTTAATTTTCTCAGGAATTACATACTCTGTTGCTGTTTTATCTTTTATACCGATAATAGCATTGCCGCTTTCGTTAACAATGTAATTAGATAAATTATCATCAAAGCACGCATAAACATCCATACTTGATTGATAATGCCATATTGTATCTTTGAGGAACTCTGCTTTCTCGCCAGTTTCTGGTTTATCATATTCCCAACGAACAAAGTTCTTGCCTTCTATTGTAGGATTTGCTGGAAGTTCAATTTCATGATCGCCCTTATTAAACTTTACTGTTGCGTAAACACTACCATCTACATAAAAAGTAACCTTCAAAGAGCCACTTTTATTAAAACACGAAGAAAGCCCTACACCTAAGGCAACAATTAATATTATTAAAATAATCCCTACTAATATCTTTTTCACGGCAATACCCCTTTCATTTATTATATATTATCGCGCGCTTAAAATAAACAAAGACAAAAAATAGGACCACTATTAAAGTGGTCCTAAATTATCGATATTTAACTCAATTATTTAGCAAGAGCTTGAGATACAGAAACTGCAACAGCAACTGTAGCACCAACCATTGGGTTGTTACCCATACCGATTAATCCCATCATTTCTACGTGAGCAGGAACAGAAGAAGAACCAGCGAATTGAGCATCAGAGTGCATACGACCCATAGTATCTGTCATACCATAAGAAGCAGGACCTGCAGCCATGTTATCTGGGTGAAGAGTACGTCCTGTACCACCACCAGAAGCAACTGAGAAGTACTTCTTGCCTAATTCAACACATTCTTTCTTGTATGTACCAGCAACTGGGTGTTGGAAACGTGTTGGGTTTGTTGAGTTACCTGTGATAGAAACGTCAACACCTTCAAGATGCATGATAGCAACACCTTCTCTAACGTCATCAGCGCCGTAGCAACGAACTGCTAATCTATCTGGGTTGTTACCATACTTTGTTTCCTTAACGATCTTAACCTTACCTGTGAAATAATCAAATTCTGTTTCAACATGTGTAAATCCGTTAATTCTAGAAATGATCTTTGCAGCATCCTTTCCTAAACCGTTTAAGATAACTCTTAATGGTTCCTTTCTAACCTTGTTTGCCTTCTTAGCAATACCAATAGCACCTTCAGCAGCAGCGAATGATTCGTGACCAGCTAGGAATGCGAAGCACTTTGTATCTTCTGTTAATAACATAGCGCCTAAGTTACCATGTCCTAAACCAACCTTTCTATCATCAGCAACAGAACCAGGAATACAGAATGATTGTAAACCTACACCGATCCACTTAGCAGCTTCAGCAGCGTTCTTTGCATTGTTCTTAATAGCTAAAGCAGCACCAACTGTGTATGCCCAGCATGCGTTTTCAAAACAAATAGTTTGGATGTCCTTTACCATTTGGTAAACATCTAATCCCTTGTCTTTACAAATCTTTTCAGCTTCTTCAATAGAAGCGATGCCATTATCGTTTAAGCACTTATTAATTTGTGCAATTCTTCTTTCATAACCTTCAAATAAAGCCATTTTCGCATCCTCCTATTATTCTTTACGTGGGTCAATA
>JAEEWC010000155.1 GCA_016287155.1 Clostridia bacterium
AGAAATGTTCATCTTGGTATTAGCTGGTGGTTCTGTGATCACAAGAGAGGTATGTACGAAACATTAGAAAAGCTTACTGAATTATCTCATATCAAATCATTAGTTGGTATGCTTACGGATTCAAGAAGCTTCTTATCTTATGTAAGACATGACTACTATAGACAAATCGTATGTGATTTCCTAGGTGGAATCATTAAAGAAGCAGATGATTTAGCGATTGATGTTGCTAAGGCATTATGCTACACAAACGCAAAAAAGATTATTGAGGAGAAATAGTAAATGAGTTTTAAAATGACATTCCGTTGGTACGGAGAAAATGACAAAATCACTTTAGACTACATCAGACAAATTCCTGCAGTTCAAGGAATTGTATCTGCAATTTACGATGTTCCAGTTGGAGAAGTATGGCCAATGGAAAACATCCTAAAGATGAAAAAGCAATGTAACGATGCTGGCTTAACATTTGAAGTTGTTGAATCAGTTCCAGTACACGAAGACATTAAACTTGGAAACGCTAATGCTCCAAAGTTAATCGAAGTATACAAAGAAAATATTAGAAGATTAGGAAAGGCTGGAGTTAAATGTATTTGCTACAACTTCATGCCAGTATTTGACTGGTTAAGAAGCAATCTTGCAAAGGAATTAACTGATGGTTCAAACGCTTTAGCATATGACCACGCAACAGTTCTTTCTATGAACCCACTAACAAGTGAATTATCACTTCCAGGTTGGGATGCAAGCTATACAAAAGAAGGATTAAAAGATTTATTAAATCAATACAAAGATATCGATGAAGAAAAGCTTTGGAAGAATATGGAAACATTCTTAAAGGAAATCATTCCAGTTGCTGAAGAGGCTGGCATTAAGATGGCTATTCACCCAGACGATCCACCATGGGGAATCTTCGGTTTGCCAAGAGTTATCACTTGTGAAGAGAATTTAAAGAGATTCTTAAAGTTAGTAGATAGCCCAGCAAACGGTATTACACTATGCACAGGTTCATTAGGTGTAAGCTCAACAAACGATATCGTTCATATGATTCATACATGCAAGGGCAGAATGCCATTTGTACACTT
The DNA here is from genome assembly GCA_016287155.1 of Clostridia bacterium. Classification (GTDB taxonomy): domain Bacteria; phylum Bacillota; class Clostridia; order Christensenellales; family UBA3700; genus UBA3700. The sequence continues at coordinate 1,077 of JAEEWC010000155.1, forward strand.
AAGAAATATCAAGATTACAGGTGACCATTGTTTCGAAGAAAGCGGACACTTATCTTCAAAGGGTAGCTTAGATATGTATGCAATCGTTAAAGCACTTCATGATGACGGATTTGATGGTTATGTAAGACCAGACCACGGAAGAATGATTTGGGGCGAAACAGGAAGACCAGGATATGGCCTATATGATAGAGCTCTAGGTGCAATGTATTTACAAGGCTTAATCGAAGCTGTAGAAAAAGCAGATAAATAAGGAGATATAATATGGAACATAATATGAATGGACAAGTAGTTGTAATCACAGGTGGTGGCGGTGTTTTATGTAGCACAATCGCTAAAGAATATGCAAAAAGAGGAGCTAAGGTTGCTGTAACAGATTTACGTCAAGAAGCAGCTCAAGCAGTAGTAGATGAAATCGTTAAAGACGGTGGCGTTGCTAAAGCATATGGAATTAACTGCTTAGACAAAGCATCTATCATTGCAGCACATGATGCAATCGTTAGTGATTTAGGTCCTTGCACAATCCTTGTTAACGGCGCTGGTGGTAACCATCCAAAGGGAACAACAACTAGCGAATATTTCTTCCCAGAAGATATCGATGATGAAGCAAAGGTTTCTTTCTTCGATCTAGATGAAAGTGGTGTAGATTTCGTATTCAAATTAAATTTCACAGCAACATTCTTGACAACTCAAGTGTTTGCTAAAGATATGGTAAAGACAGGAGGAAATATAATCAATATTTCTTCAATGAACGCATTTAGACCATTAACAAAAATCCCAGCATACTCAGGTGCTAAGGCCGCTGTATCTAACTTTACAGCATGGCTAGCTGTACACTTTGCTAATGCAGGAATTAGAGTTAATGCTATTGCTCCAGGATTCTTCGTAACAAAGCAAAACCAAGCTTTATTATTCAACCCAGATGGATCTCCAACACCAAGAACAGGTAAGATCCTTGCTGGTACACCAATGAAGAGATTTGGTAAGCCTGAAGAATTACTAGGTACTATTATGTGGTTAACAGATAATGATGCTGCAAGTTTCGTAACAGGTATTGTTGTACCAATCGATGGCGGATTCTCAGCATACTCAGGGGTTTAATTAAAAATATAAAGAGGTAGCTATGGAACAAGTTAAAGAAGTAAAAGTTGCTATTTTAGGTCTTGGAAATCGTGGTAAGAACTACGGTGGTCATTTAGCAAATACTCCAGGAGTAAAGATTGTTGCGATTTGCGATAAGTATCAAGAGAAAATCGACAAGGTTAAGAAGGCTTGGGGTGTACCAGATGAAATGTGCTTTACAGACGAAGAGAAGTTCTTCGGTCTAGGTAAGGTTGCAGATACAATGGTTATCGCAACTCAAGATAAGGACCACTATGGTCACGCTATGAAGGCTTTAAAATTAAAATACAATTTAATGATTGAAAAGCCTTTATCTCCAGATATTAACCAATGTCTTGAAATGGAAGAATATGCAAGAAAGCAAGGATGCAAAGTTCTTGTTTGCCACGTATTAAGATATGCACATTACTATAAGAGAATTAAGGAAATTATCGATTCTGGTATTTTAGGAAAAATCATCCTAATCAACCACGATGAAGATGTTGCTTATTGGCACTATTGCCACTCATACGTTAGAGGTAATTGGAGAAGAGAAGAAGATACATCTCCACTTTTATTAGCAAAATGCTGCCATGATATGGACTTAATGTACTGGTATGCAGGAAGCAAATGTAAGAGTGTTTCTTCATATGGTTCTTTGAACTATTTCAAGCCAGGTAATGAACCAGAAGGAGCAACAGATACATGCTTTGATTGTCCACATAAGGATACTTGTAACTTCGAAGCTACTTACCAATATATTGGAAGAAAGAAGAAGTTCTTCGGTAAAGAACCAAAGAAATATAAATGGAAGCCATATGCTTTCTGTATCTCTAATGATCCAGCAGATATCCTAGATAAGTTAAAGAATGACGAAAAGGGTAAGCTATGGTCAAGATGTGTATTTAAGTGCGATAACGACGTTGTAGATTGTCAAACTGTAAATATGGAAATGGAGAATGGTGTACAAATTCAATTGAATGTAAATGCATTTAATGAACACGACCATAGACATACAGAAATCAGAGGCTCAAAAGGTATCTTAATTGCTGATGATAGCGGTTCAGTTTTAAGACTACAATTATTCGGCAAGAAGGAAAAGAAGATTGTTGTAAATCTAATTCCAGTAATTAAGGGCCACTTCGGTGGAGACCAAGGCGTTATCGCTGCAACTATTGATTTAGTTCGTGGTGAATTAGATCCAAATGGTCAATATACATGGATTCAAGATACAATTGAAAGCCATAGAATTGTTACTGCAGCTGAAATGTCTAGAAGAGACGGCGGCAGAAAAGTTGATTTAAGTGAAGTACCAGATATCAAAGCCTAATGGAAAAGATAACTGAATTTAATTGGGATATAACTAATAACGAAACTAAAAAACATATAAGCGGTGATTTTTTAGTAACTAAGCCATATGTAAAACTAGTTTTCGAATGCTCATATTCTCCAAAATATTTAGAGGATGCGCAAAAGGGACTAGCTATGATGAGAGAGGCTATTGTTAAAGCAGATTATTCTTTATCAGATTTTCCTGATGAAGAGTTGTTGAAGAATATGCCTCTTGCAAATCATATTGGTTGGTCAATAGATAGCCCAGTTGAATTGTTAGGTACAAAGCATAATCATAATCCTAATCAAAGGTTAGAAATATCTAATGGTAGATCAACCCCAGGATTTAAAAACACTCCAATTTATGAAGGTAAGTGGTCAATCACAGCTTCAATGAATGCAGTGTTAACAGATAAGGTATCTATACATATTGTCATTTCAGGAGATGAAGGCGATGAATTGGTATAGAGTAGAATTGCATACACATACAATAGCTTCAGATGGCATTATGGAGCCAGATGAACTAATTAGGCGTGCAAAGGCAAGAGGATATTGTGCGATAGTGGTTACTGACCACAACACAACAACTTCTTGTCAAAATGCAATTAACATTGGAAAGAAAGAAGGATTACTTGTTATCCCAGGTATTGAATGGACAACATTCTGGGGACATATAGTAATTAGCGGCGGCAAATCTAATATAGATTGGCGTAGCGTGAATCTTGAAAATATTGACGATAAATTAGCCCAAGTTCAAAAGGCTGGGGATTTGGTAACAATTGCCCATCCAAAAAGAATTGGCACACCATTCTGTTCTGAATGTAGATTCTTATATAAAATCAACGATTATTCAAATGTTGATGCATATGAAGTTTGGTCTCATTATGACCCACATATTAGAGAAGAATCTCTAAAGGCTAAAAAAGAATGGTCAGATATCGTTAATAAAGGATTTAAGATCGCTCCTGTATATGGATATGATTGGCATACTCCAGATGAAGATGGACCAGCCTTTGCATATACATATGTTGGCGTTGATGGCGAATTAAATCAAGATAACCTTTTACAAGCAATTAGAGATGGACACACATATATGTCTATGGGTGTTGAGATTGATGCAAAGGTTATTCAAAATGGAAAAGAATACTTTCTTGGAGATAGCATTGAAAAGGGAGAAGCAACTATAGAACTTAGTGCTCAAATCGCTGAAGATTATTCAAAGCAATTTGAAGTAGAAATCAGAGGATTAAGAGTATATAAAGATGGCAAGATGTTCTTAGCAAAGAAATGGAGCGGAGAAGAAATAAAGCTAGATTTAGAATTTAATTGCAAGAACGTAAGAATTGAATTGTATGGAACAGTAGACGGACAAGATTGTGATTTAGCAATTATGGGTCCGATATATACAAAATAAAGAGAGGATTAATTTATGATAACGGCACATGGAGGATCGTTCAATTCAGGAAGAAACTCAAACAAATATCTGCATCATACAGATATCTTTGAGGCTGACGCAATTGAAGTAGATATCTACAAATGGTTTGGTGTGCTATACATTAGTCACTGGCCAGCACCATTCACATTCTACAAAAAGATTCGTTTAAGAGAAGTATTCAAACTAGTAAAGGAAAAGGGAATGAAGGTTAATTGCGACCTTAAGACTCATGGCATCATTGGCGATGTAATTAAACTTGCAAAGTCTATGGGCGTTGAGAACCAATTAATCTTTACTGGATGTGTTAGTGAATCTGATGATAAATTAATCGACTGTGGCGAAGCTTGGTTCAACAAGATTAAGGGAATCAAGTATAGAGCTAAAAATGCCAAGGCAATAAAAGAAAGAATAGAAAGTTACAATAATCCTCACTTTAAAGGTATCAATCTAAATTATCACAGAGTGGGCGCAAAGTTCATCGAAGCTTGTAAAGCCGTAGATTTAAAGCTTAGTGTATTTACAGTTGATGATATTGAAGCGCTATTAAGATTAGTGCCAGTAATAGATGGAAATATAACAACGAACCTACCACTTGTAGCAAGATCAATCTTAAACAAGTTGGGTGATGGTAGTGAAAAGAAATAGGGGTAGATATGATTAATGTAGCAGTAATCGGTGTCGGCAGAATGGGATCTAAACATGCATACAATCTAGGTAAGCGTGTTAAGAATTCTAACCTTGTTGCTGTATGCGATATCGATAGACAAAAAGCAAATCTAATCTCAAAGAAGCTAAAAGCAAAAGCTTACTATGATGTAGATGAGATGTTAGCTAAAGAAACATTAGATGGTGTAGTTATAGCAACTCCACACTATTCTCACGTAGAGATAGCTCTAAAGTGCTTAGAAAAGGGAATCAATGTTTTATGTGAAAAGCCAATCTCAGTTACTACTCTTGAAGCAAATAAACTTTTAGAGGCTGCAAAAGATAAGGATTTGATTTGCGCAATGATGTACAACCAAAGAACAAATAGGATGTACAAAAAAGCTAGAGAACTCATTACATCTGGCCAAATTGGTAAGATTCAAAGAGTTAGCTTTACAATAACTGATTGGTATAGATCTCAATTCTATTACAACATGGGTGGATGGAGAGCAAGCTGGTCTGGAGAAGGTGGCGGCACACTAATTAACCAATGTGTACACCAATTAGATTTATTACAATGGCTATGCGGAATGCCATATCTAATTAAGTCATATAACCAAACAAAGGGAAGACGTATTACAACAGAAAATGATGTTACAGCAATTCTAAGATTTGATGGTTTTGATTGTACATTTACAGCATCTACACACGAAATCCCAGGTGTTAATAGATTAGAAATTGCAGGCGATAAAGGTATCATAGATATTTATTCAAAGACTATGAAATATAGAATCAATAAATTAAGTGAACCAGAAGTTAATGCAAGAGCTAAAAGAGATTATGGTAA
>JAEEWC010000156.1 GCA_016287155.1 Clostridia bacterium
ACATCAAGAATGGTGCTTATGTTGAATTCAATGCAATTAACACAAACGGAGAATGGGTACAATATACAACATACTTCCGTGGTTCAAATTCTGCAGATAAGACATTCACTCTAACACTAGGTCTTGGCGAAGGTAACTATAAAGATGGCCATATGGTATCTGGATATGCTTATTTCGATCATGTTGTTTTAACTGATAAAACAAATGTTGAAGAAGGACAAACAGCTATGGACGAAGATGAATTCAATGCAATTCAAACAAACGCTACAACAGCTAAGTATGATTTAAGAACACTTGATGGAAACTTCAACTACGCTTCTCTATCTACAGCTCCTATCTATTCACCAAACCAAATCACAGGCTCTGCTGGTACAGGTTCTGGTTCTGATGCTTCAACAGGTTCAACATACCTAGAAAAAGGTGTTATTGATATCACACCAACATCAGGCGATACTTTCTCTAAGGTATTTAGTGGATATAGCGCAAATGCTATCACTCTAAATAAGGTATTCGACACTGACCTTGGAAATAAACTTGTTGTTATTCACAACAAGCAAAAGACAGCCTACTCATACAAAGATAGCGTTGGTATGTTAATTGAAAATGCTAAGTATTATAAGATTACTATCTATGCTCAAACATTTATCAACGATGCATCTAAGGCTGATTCAAAGGGTGCTAATTTAGCTATCAACTCTTCTTCTTCAACAACACTTGAAGAATTCGAAGATATCGATACAAATGGTCAATGGAAGCAATATACATTCTATGTAAAGGGTAACCAATATTCAGACAATACTCTATACTTCTCAATGGCTCTAGGAACAGGTGGTTCTGGTGACGGCGATTGGGTACAAGGTGTTGCATTCTTCGATGATCTAACATATGAAGAAATTCCAGAAAACCAATATACAGCTGCTGTAAACTCAGCTACAGTAAAGACATATTCATATGAAACAATTGAAAATAATGACGACATCCAAAACTTAGCTAACTTCAATTCAACACAATATGAAGAATCATTCTTAAATGCTGATGGTACACTTCGCTATACAACAATGAAGGTTGAAGAAAAAACTTCTCCATTCACTAAAAAAGTAGAAGTTACTCCTGGGGTTTATGAAGATGTAAAACTTGACGTATTAAACATTACAAATAATAAATTATCTGCATACTCTGCAGCTACAATCTATAAGGATACAGCTGATGATTCTGCAATTGATGGCAATAAGATTACTATCAATCCAAACTCAGCATACCAAATCACATTCTGGGTAAAGACAGCAAACTTAAGCGATGGCGCTTCTGCTTCAGTTGCTTTAGTTGGATATGATATGGATAAACAAGCAGATTACAGCAAGTGTAAGACAACTCTATCTACAATGTCTTCTATCAACGAAGATACACTAAAGAGCTTCGCTGTTGATGATTACGACAACTACTCTTTAATTACATTCTATGTATTAGGTGACATTTCAGATACTAAGTATGTTGGTCTTGATATCACATTCGGTACAGCTACTGCTGCATCTACATCTGCTTCATTCACAAAGGGTACATTCTACTTAACAAACTTAAGAGTAACAAAGATTGATTACGATAAATATACAGCTGCTACAACAGGTACAACAACATTCAAGTATTCATATGTTGGTAGCGGTTCAACAGGCGAAGTATCTTCAAATGGTACATTCAACTATGTTGATATGGAATCTACAATTTCTCTACATAAGAATGATGCTGATTCTGCTTGGAACGATCAAGGTAAGTTACAATTAACAGGTTCTCCAACAAACTGGGCTATTACAGAATCTAAGGCTTTAGTTGAAAATGGTGGTGATTCTACAGCCGGTATCGTTGATCTACAATACTTCAAAAAGTTTGCAGATGCCACATACACAGTTGATTATGAACACATCTATGATGCTATGACAGCTGGATTAAAGTATAAAGATAATCCACAAGTATTATTCATCGATGCTGTTAATACTCCAAATCTAGGATACAAATCTAATTCAATTTCATTATCTGCTAATTCATATTATGTATTTAGCGTATATGCTTATTCATTAGATGGACGTGCCCTATCATTCACAGTTGAACAATCTGGTGTTACAGATCTAAAGGATTCTTCTATAAGAATTGCTAACACAGATGCAAATACATGGAAGCAATACCTAATCTATGTTAAGACAGGTATTACATCTACATCAGTTAACGTAACATTATATGCAGGTGATGCTATTGCTGAATCAAATAACTCATCTCAAGCTATCTTCACATTAGCTACATATGCAACAATTGACGAAACAATCTACAATGCAGCTGTTGCTACAGAAGCTGGTGCTGATGACACATATGATGCTGCTGGTAAAGGTATCATCGTTAAGAAGCTTGCTTGGTTCACAGATACAATGTATCTAACATCATCAGCTTCAACAGATACAACTTTAGCTACTCCAACAAACTGGACAGGTGCTGCAATCGATTCTAACGCTTCTACAGAAACAGAAGACTTAGCTAAGGGTATCTTCGATCAATTAAACGACAACTGGAATATCATTGATATTGACCCAGACGCAGAAAATTCATTCGCAGAAAAGATCTTCACTGCTGATAAGAAACATGGTAACACAGTTCTTATCATCGACAATAAGAAGGCTACATCTTATGGATACACATCTTCTTCATTCACACTATCTGCTTCTAAGTACTACAAGATTTCTATCGATGTATTAACAAAAGATTTGAAATTCTTAAGAGAAGCTGACGTAGATAAGGATGATGACGCATATGATGGATTCAGCGAAAAGAACATCTATGATACTGCTACAGTAACTCTAACAGCTAACAACAAGACTTACACATTTGGTAAGCATGTTGAAAAGGATAAGACAAGAGACGACTTCACAGGTGATACAGCTGCTGCTGATTACAAGGAATACGTTCTAAACAAAACTAGAATCATCAATGTAGATTCTTGGACAACATATACATACTACATCGCTCTTGATGAAGACGTTGAAGAAGATGTATCTGCTACTCTAAAGATCTCTATCGGTGGCAAGAGCGTTTCTTACTGGGAATCTGGTTATGTATTTATCGATAACTTCACTGTTGAAGAAATGAATAAAGATGCATACACAGCTGCTACAGAAGGATACGATGCTAAGTTAGATCCAGATAACGAAGCTTACGATGCAACTTTAACATCTAAGACATATAAGATTGATTATACAAACGAAGATGCTACAGCTGAAGAAGAAACTGATGACGATGATGAAGAAGAGGAAGAACCAGCAACTGATACTAAGGATTGGTTATGGTTATACATCACATCTGGTGTTATCGGTGGAATTTTAGTAATCATTCTATTAATCTACATCATCAAGAAGTACGCTCCAAAGAAGAAGTTCAAGGTTAATAAGAAGACATTAACTAAGGATAATTCTACAAGAGGTAAGTTCTCTGACTAAGACGTAAATGTCAAATAAGGAAGTGGTGAGTTTTTAGCTCACCACTTTTTTTATTTAATTTGTATTATCTATTCTTTAGAATACTTTGCGATTTTCTCTTCTGCTTCTTTGAAATATCTTGGATATACTGATTTACACCAAAAACTATTATAGAAATTTGCTCTCTTTACATTAATTGGATTTGTATTATCGTAAGCGTTTTCATCATCTGTATATTCAAATTTATATGGAGTATTAACACGCCATGAATTAAACATACCTGTTCTTATAGCATCTGTTGGACAGAAATATGTGCAACGTTGACACATTGTACATTTTGTACCAAATTTAATCTTACCATCCTTTAATTTAATATTTTCGATTGGACAGTTATTAACACACTTATGACAATTGATACATTTCTTCTTATTTACGCTATAGAATATACCATTGAATCTAGAACCGAAGTGTTCAATTCTTAGCACCCAAGCAAAAAAGGCTGCACATTTAACTTGCTTATATAATTCACTCTTGCCTTCGATTATTGATCTTGCATCAATAGGAATAAGCTTTTGTGCCGTATCCCACATTCTAAAGGCCATTTTCGCTTTATGACGATAAATCATATCGTATGGCATTACATAGTGATATTCATTTTGAACATCAAAGCCTTTCTTTTTTAATTTCTTAGATAGTTTTATTGATGAGGCATAATTAACATGAAGTGGTTCTGCCGATGTGTTTATAATAAATGTTCTTTTTGTCTCTTTTAAAGGTTGTAGAGTTTTTACCCAATCATACATAATTTCAGGTGCGTTAAAAGCGTGGATTGGATATCCAATGCCAATTAAGTCATAATCGTCATGATTTACATCGATTTTGTTCTTGATTTTGTAAACTTGGTTTTCAATTTTGACGAAATCAACTTGATGTCCAGCGCCTTTAAATTCGCTCTCGAACTTTCTTAAAACCCTCTCTGTGTTGCCACTGCCAGTAAAATAGTAAACTAGTATTTTCATGATGCCCCCCTCTTAAGTATATTATATAAATAAATTTTATATTTGTATATACTGGCCAATTTCCCTATATAAAATACGTAGACCCTTGATCGGTTCAAGGGTCTACATCAGAACTAACTCTATATATTTCTATATAGAAAACTCGATTACTATATTTTACTTGAAGAAGAAGTTTCTATTTGAGCGACAGAAACTGCATCATCAGTTAATGTTGAGTACTCTGCAGATACGGCTTTTGCAGTAAATACTACAAATACGCTTATCATTGCTACTAACATTACTACCATCAAAGACACTAAAAAATATCTAATTTTTGTATCCATATAACCACCTCATTTCTATCTTGCACTCTAATCATACCGAACAAAGTGCAACAAAAGTGCAACAAATGAGTGTGCACTTTCTAAAATTTGCGTAAAATCGCAAAAGTTTATGCACAAGTAAACTACGAAAACAACTAATTAATTATTGAAAAATACAATCTAATCGACTGCGTATAAAATATACCAATTTGCATTATTACATAATGTCAAACACAATCAAATTGGCTTCATAAAGTTCTTTTATTGTCTTTCCTTCTATTCGAATTAAATTCAAAGCTTCATATATGTCTTTATAAAGCTCTTTCTTATTTGTTGAACCATTATAGAACTCATATTGGCCAAACTCTTCTATAGGAACTAATTCGTAATCGACGCCTCTATAATTCCACGCAAATTCATGGCTCAAGCCACATTCATAATCAACATAATACGAAATAAACTCATCCCAAGTTTCATTCTGCAGCTCTCCTGATGAAACTTTCTCGTTTATTCTATCAATCATTTCCTTCCATTCTTTTTCTGTCATCTATCCCACTCCGATTTATGCTCATTGTACAATCTTGTAACATAAGATATTAAATTCTTATGACTTTTTGATATTTGCTCATGGCCTATATGCTTTAGCCCTCTATGTTCATGTGGACCAATGTTTTTCGAATTCAAATGAATAACATATTTATTAATTCGATTAGAATCATAGATACCAATTTCTTTTATTTTATCATTTTCTCCAACCAGAACATAGACCCTATTTGGTGTATGAGAAAATATCGGTATCCCTGCGTTTTTCCTATTTGGTTTTACAAATTTAATGTTTCCAAATGGGCCTAGCCCCTTATACTCACTAGTTTGCTCCTTCTCGCTTCTACTTAGATATACTCGAACATCTAATCCACATCCTCTTCCTCCCATACTACTTACCTCCTATTATTCTTTGCGAAAATGTATCTTTGAACTTGATATTAACTATATTTCCAACCATGCCATCAATTAAATTTCCTTTAACAAAAATTGTTTTAGGCTCTATAACCTCTAGCATTTTATTGTATCCTTTTAAAAAATTGTCTTTCGAATTTGAATTACTTATAGTTGAAATAATAACATCTGAGCCTTTTTCGACCCCAGCAAAGCAATACTTATAAGTATCTTCATTTGCCCAACTAATCGTTGGTATACAATTGATATCTAACGATTGCCACCAACAGCCAATCCAACGATTTTTATATACATTATGTGCTATTTCAATTTCATCCATATTGGTATACGCGCTGAAATCAGGAGTTGCCACGCATAAAAAATCTTTTATATATTTGATGTATCTTAATGGATCGTTCCAATATCGATTAATTGTGTAATCAAACTGAAATCCAGTTAGCATCGTACTAGCTTTATCTTTTACGCTAGACATATTACTGTATGAAGCATACTTTAAACTATTAATCACTTCATTTGGTATATTGATCTTCCTCATTCTTGGTATCCCCATTATGCTTTTGCCAAAGCCGTCTGGGCATTCTCTTGCAACTAAAAAATTTCGATATTTATTATTATTCATTATTTACTTCCTCCTTTTTTCTTTCACATTTTACTTTTGTTCACTTTCAGTTTATAATTATCGAGGGGAAAAATAAATTCCCAATTATATTACGCCTAACGTAGGAGACAACGCCTTATGGATGAAAAAAATATTCACCTAGAACACTTCGGCAAAATAGTTAGAGAAACTAGGTTAAAAGAAATACCTAAAATGTCGCAAATCACTTTTTATAGATTCATACTGCCTAACATAAATAATTCAAATGAAAATATTAAAAAGAAAATGAATTCGATAGAAAACGGAAGAGGTAAAACGATTGATTTTGAGTTTTTAGATGCATTTACTTCTAAATATAATTATAGTTACGACTATGTATTTGGCTTAAAACCAGATTACAAATCCTACACAAATGAATTCTTATGTAATTATTTCGGGCTAGCCGAAGACTCTATTGAAGCTTTACATCAAATTGCATTGGACAAAAATAATAATATATGTGGTCCAGTCTATGTAAAAACGCGCGATGAGCTCAATAAAAAGATGTGCGATTTACCAAAAGTTCGTGCCGCTACAGAATTCGCAATTACATTCACATCGTTACTTGATTTTATATTTATGAAAGACGAAGAGATGGATATTAAACAATCTATCTTTTCATATATTTACAATTATTGCGCTTCAGATGCAAAAATCTTGAGCCCCGAAAATCACAGATTAGATTATAATGCTCAAAAGAACCAACTTCCATATCTAATAGATTCAGATAACACACTATATGGAATCTCTGCAACAGATTTATATCTTGAAGCACAAATAAAGAAACTGACGGACACATTGGATAAATTAAGACAAATTTATAAACAATCAAATTTACACCGCCCACGCATCCCTCAGGTATTATCTTATTCTCTAGTGCACGATTAGAATATAATGCTGGCAATTCGATGCATATGCGCGCACGCGCTTTTTCTTTACATAAATATTAAATGCGTGTATAATTTCAATGATATATAAAACCTTTGGAGAAAATAATGAACTATTTAGAATGTATTGATTACATGGAAAAGATGTCTAAATTCGGAACAGTTCTTGGATTAGACACAATTAAAACTCTTTTAAATAGACTAGATAATCCACAAAAGGGACTTAAATTTGTGCATGTTGCTGGAACAAACGGCAAAGGTTCAGTATGTGCATATCTAACAAAGATTTTAACAGTAGCTGGATACAAAGTTGGAACTTTCAATTCACCTGCTGTTTTTTCATATAATGAAAGATTCTCAATAAACGGCAAAATTGTATCAAACGAGATGGTTGAAAAATATATCAATATCGTTGCTGAAGAAAGAGAATTGATGCAAAAACAAGGAGCAAGTGCCCTTCCAACATCATTCGAACTTGAAACCGCAGCTGCATTTTTAATGTTTAGAGATGAAAAATGCGATATCGTCATTATGGAAACAGGTATGGGCGGTAGATTAGACGCTACAAATGTTATCGATCCTGAAGATAAATTAATATCTATCATCACATCAATCGGTTACGACCATACTCAATATCTAGGAACAACGCTAAAGGAAATTGCTCAAGAAAAGTTTGGTATCGTTACAAATACCCTAATTACATATGAACAAAACCCAGATGTAATGGAAGTATTTAATCAAGCACCAAAACTAATTCTAACAAAGCAACCAATCTTAATGATTGCAACTTTATCTGGAATCGTATTTAAGTATAGAGGACACATCTATAGATTATCTATGCTTGGTGAACACCAAATCCAAAACGCAGCACTTGCTATTGAAGCTGCAAGAAAGTTAAAGAAATTAGGATTTACAAACATCGAGAAAAAAGTTGTTCAAAAGGCCCTATATCAAACTGTATGGCCAGGTAGATTAGAGAAAAAGGCTCTAAAGGATAAGATTTGCATCCTAGATGGTGCTCATAACCCAGCTGGAGCAAGAACTTTATTTAACGCAATTAAACTACACTGCCCAAATACTAAAATTTCTTATGTATTTGGAGCATTCAAAGATAAAGACATTGATGGAATATTATCTAGCATGAAAGATGTTTTAGATACAATGTACATTGCTAAAGCCCCAACAGAAAGAGGACTTGATGTAGATTCGTTGAAAACAATTTGCGAAAAATATTCTAATAATGTTATAACTAATGCAAGCATTACTCAAGCCCTTGAAAAGGCCATGAACGATGATTCTAAGGTAATTATAGTATTTGGTTCATTGAGCATATTAAGAGAGGCTGTTGAGGCTATAAAGGAATTAAATGGACAAGAAAAGAATTGAAAACGCTATTAAAGAGCTTTTAGATGCAATAGGTGAAGACAAAAATCGTGAAGGTCTTCAAGATACTCCTGCTCGTGTAGCAAGAATGTATGAAGAAATCCTAAGCGGTTACAATGATGATGTAAAAAATCACCTATCTAAAACTTTCACGGTTAAAACTAGCGACATTGTTATTGAAAAGAACATTCAATTCTCTTCTATGTGCGAACATCACTTGATGCCATTTTTTGGTAACATCCACATCGCATATATTCCAAATGGTAAAGTTGTTGGCTTATCTAAACTTGCAAGATGCGTAGAAACATACGCAAGAAGACTTCAACTACAAGAACAATTAACAAACCAAATCTGTGAAGCTATCTACACTAACCTAAATGCTAAAGGCGTTATGGTAGTTTGCGAAGCTGAACACACATGTATGACATGTCGCGGAGTTAGAAAGATGGGCTCTAAAACTGTTACATATTCTATCTTAGGAGACATCGACGACAATAAAAAGGCTGAAATACTAAGCCTAATTAAATAACTATGATTATAAGAAATAAAACTTTCGAATCTGGAACACACGTTATGGCAATAATTAACCTAACACCAGATTCTTTTTTTGAACTATCAAGAGTAAAAGGTGAATTAGAAGTATTAGACAGAGCTGAACGTGCTATATTAGATGGCGCTGAAGTTTTAGATTTAGGGGCTCAATCTACAAGACCAGGACACACTCCTGTTTCTGCTAAGGAGGAAATAGAAAGATTTGGGAACATTATCTCATCTATTCGTTCTCAATTCCCAGATATTCCAATATCTATTGATACATACTACCATGAAGTTGCAAAATATGCTCTAGATCAAGGAGCTGACTTAATCAACGACATTTGGGGTCTTCAATATGATAATGGCGAGATGGCAAAGGTTATTGCCAAATATGATGCCTCTTGCTGTTTGATGCACAACTCTACTACAGGCGTATATAAGGACTATTGGGGCGATGTAATTTCATTCTTGAGAAAATCATTGGAGATTGCAAAAGAAGCCAAAATTGACCCTAATAAGATTTGCTTAGACGGTGGCGTTGGGTTTGGAAAGAATATTGACGAATGTTGGGAAATGCTTAATAATTATGATAAGTTAAACGTTCTTGGATATCCTCTACTTCTAGGTACATCTAGAAAGAGAATGTTTGGAGGAGATCCTCTAGATAGATTAAAGCCAACATTAGATTCTACGCTTACAGCTTGCAAGAAGAATATCTTATTTGTAAGAGTTCATGATGTTAAAGAAAACAAGGAAGTAATAGATAATTACTATGCAAACAACAATAGAAATTAAAAATCTAAAGATCTATGCAAAGCATGGTGTGCTTGAAGAAGAAAAAAAGACAGCACAACCATTCATTTTTAACGCAACACTATACGTCAATTATTTAAATGCTGCGCTATCTGACGATTTAGCTCAAACAATTTCTTATTGTGATGTCATGACAGACATAAAAGATTTCTGCGAAAACAATTCATTTAATCTAATTGAAACACTAACCTACAAATGTGCCCTTATGCTTATTAAAAAATATAGAGCAATAGATAAAATTGTTCTTGCTGTAAATAAGCCAGAAGCTCCATTTGATTTAGAATTCGAAACTGTTCAAACAAAACTATCTATGTGCTGGCATAAGGTATATCTATCGCTTGGTAGCAACATAGGAAGAAAACAAGCTCAATTAAAAAAGGCTGTTAAATTATTAGATGCAGAAGAAGAAATCGAAGTTAAGAAAGTTTCTTCATTCTATAAAAATCCTCCATATGGTGGAGTTGCCACTGAAGAGTTTATAAACATAGCAGTTGAAATAGATACACTACTTGATCCATTCGACCTATTAGATAGAATCCACAAGATTGAAGCAGCTCTTGGACGCAAGAGAACAGTTCGTTGGGGAAATAGAACAATGGATATAGATATCATCTTCTATGACGATTTACAAATAAATACTAGAGATTTAACAATACCTCATAAGGATTATAAAAATAGAGATTTCGTAATCGTGCCTCTATCTGAAATTGCACCACATCTATTTTAGAATTTTCTTTAAATAAATACCCGTTTTGCTATCTTTAACTTTAGCAACATCCTCAGGTGTTCCTTGAGCGATTATTTGTCCGCCCTTGTCTCCACCTTCTGGGCCTAAGTCAATAATATTATCTGCAACCTTTATAACATCAAGGTTATGTTCAATAACAACAACTGTATTTCCAGCGTCAACAAGACGTTGTAGAATCTTAACTAATTTTTGTACATCTGCAGCATGAAGACCAGTAGTTGGTTCATCTAAGATATACAATGTTTTGCCTGTACTCTTTTTTGAAAGTTCAGTAGCAAGTTTAACTCTTTGCGCTTCACCACCAGATAGCGTTGTAGCACTTTGTCCAAGCTTAATGTATCCAAGGCCTACATCTTGAAGAGTTTTAATCTTGTTATAGATTTGAGGATGGTTCTTGAAGAATTCGCAAGCCTCGGTAATTGTCATATCTAAAACATCATAAATGCTCTTGCCTTTATATTTAACTTCTAGTGTTTCTCTATTGTATCTCTTACCATGGCAAACTTCACAAGGCACATATACATCGTTTAAGAAATTCATTTCAATCTTGATTATGCCATCGCCTTCACAGTTTTCACATCTACCACCAGATATGTTGAATGAGAATCTACCAGGAGCATAGCCACGAGCTTTTGCATCTGGAGTTTGAGAAAATAGTGTTCTTATTGCTGTAAACACACCAGTGTATGTAGCTGGGTTTGAACGTGGTGTTCTACCTATTGGTTGTTGATCGATGTCGATTACTTTATCTATTTGATCTAATCCTTCAATAGTATCGCAATAATCAAAAGCATCATAAACACCATTTAGATAATTTGTAGCACTAATGTTTAGAGTTTCATTAATTAAACTACTCTTACCAGACCCAGATACACCAGTTATAACGTTAAATAATCCAAGAGGAATTGAAACATCCACATTCTTTAGATTGTTCTTTTTAGCACCCTTTATAGTAATAAAACCATTCGTTGGTTTCTTCCTTTCTTGAGGTACAGGAATAACTATCTTTCCCGCTAAATATTGACCTGTAATGGATTTTTCGCATTTTTCTAGGTCCTCAGCTGTGCCTTGAGCAACTACTTTACCACCATGTATACCAGCTCCTGGACCAATGTCTATAATCCAATCTGCTCTACGCATTGTATCTTCATCGTGCTCAACTACAATTAGTGTATTCCCTAAATCTCTTAAATTCTCAAGTGCATTTAATAGCTTATCGTTATCTGATTGATGAAGACCAATACTTGGCTCATCAAGAATATATAAAACGCCTGTTAATCCAGAACCGATTTGTGTTGCTAGACGAATTCTTTGGCTCTCACCACCAGATAATGTGCTTGAAGCTCTATCTAGCGTCAAATAGCCTAATCCTACGTTCTTTAAGAAGTTTAATCGTGCAACTATCTCTTTAACGATTTGAGCGCCAATTATAGCCTCAGCGCCCTTTAATTCTAATCCTTTGAAGAACGCAAGTAATTTATCTACGCTCATAGAACACATATCTGCTATGTTTAATCCTTTAACAGTAACGGCTAAAGCTTCTTTTTTCAATCTCTTTCCTTGACAAGCATCGCAAGGAACAAGCTTCATATATTTGTCTAGTGATGTTTTAATGAATTCAGATGTTGTTTCTCTATATCTCTTCATAAGTGTTGGGACAACACCTGGATATTTTCTAGAGATTGAGCCTTGTAACTTTCCAGTATTTATAGCAATATCTAATTTACCATCAATACCATAAAGGATTTTATCTAACTTCTCTTTTGGGATTTCTCGAACTGGAACATCAAGTGAGAAATTCAATTTCTTTGAAAGCTCTACATATAAAGCCCATGGAATATTACATACTTCCATTAAATACCCTTTAGCATTTAGGGCGCCTTCGTGAATTGTTTTATCCCATTGAATTAATTTTGTTAAGTCAATATCATTTGTATAACCAAGACCAGTACATGTTGGACATGCGCCAAATGGCGAATTGAATGAGAATGTTCTTGGTTCTAATTCTTCAATAGAGATTCCGCAATCTGGACAAGCGTATTTAGTGCTAAGTAGTTGGATATCTCCATTTATATCTATTTCAACTAAACCTTCTGTTAGATTAAGTGCGTTTTCAAGTGAATCTGTTAATCTTCTTTGAATGCCATCTTTAACAATTAATCTATCTACAACAATTGAGATTGTATGCTTAATGTTTTTATCTAGATTAATTTCTTCATCGAATGTATAATCGACTCCATCAATAATTAATCTTGCATAGCCCTTTTTCTTATAAGATTCTAATTCTTTTTTATATTCACCCTTCTTACCACGAGCAATAGGAGCAAGTATTCTAACCTTTGTGCCCTCAGGGTTATTCATAACTATATCTGCGATTTGATCTACGGTTTGATGTTTAATTTCTCTTCCACAATTTGGACAGTGTGGCACACCCATCTTTGCGAAAAGTAGTCTTAGGTGGTCATATATTTCTGTTACTGTACCAACGGTTGAACGTGGGTTTTTTGATGTTGTCTTTTGGTCAATTGAAATTGATGGAGATAAGCCTTCAATTAAATCTACATCTGGCTTATCCATTTGGCCCAAAAATTGTCTTGCGTATGAAGATAAACTTTCTATATATCTTCTTTGGCCTTCAGCGAATATGGTATCAAATGCAAGCGAAGACTTACCAGAACCAGAAAGTCCTGTTATAACAACAAGCTTATCTTTAGGAATATTCAAAGAAATATTCTTTAGATTATTTACTCTTGCACCTTTAATTCTAATTTCGTTTATCATTTAATATCCTTTATAAATTCTTTTAGCTTACTAATCTCATCTCTATAGTGAATAGCCATTTCAAAATCAAGATTAGCAGCAGCTAGCTTCATAGAAGATTTTAATCTATCTAATTCTTTTTGTATATCTTTTTTAGACATACTATCAATATCTCTTGCACTCTTTTTAGATATCTCAAGCGTGTTTTTAACATCTTTAATGATTGTCTTTGGTATGATGTTGTGTTCTTTATTATACGCCATTTGAAGCTCTCTTCTTCTTTGAGTTTCATCAATTGCTCTCTTCATTGAATCGGTCATCACATCTGCATACATTATAACTTTAGCTTCAGCATTTCTTGCAGCACGGCCAATTGTTTGGATAAGTGCTGTATCTGATCTTAAGAAGCCTTCTTTATCAGCATCGAGTATAGCAACTAAAGTAACTTCTGGCATATCTAAGCCTTCACGAAGTAAGTTAATACCAACAAGGACATCAAAATCTCCTCTTCTTAATCCGTTGACAAGTTCAACTCTCTCTAGCGTATCGACATCTGAGTGCATATATTTAACTTTGTAGTGATGTTCTTTTAGATAATCTGTTAAATCCTCTGCCATAACTTTTGTTAATGTAGTTATAAGAACTCTACCTTTCTTTTCAAGTTGCTCATTGATGTTTGTCATTAAATCATCAATTTGACCTTCAATCTTATGTATCTCAACGATTGGATCTAAAAGCCCCGTTGGACGAATTACTTGTTCAACCACTTGCCCAGCCTCTGCCATCTCTTGTGGCCCTGGAGTCGCGGATACACAAATCATTTGATGAACTCGTCTATCAAATTCTTCATACTTTAGTGGTCTATTATCATAAGCAGATGGTAATCTAAAACCAAAGTTTACAAGGTTAGTCTTTCTAGATAAATCCCCTCTATACATTGCGTGTATTTGAGGAAGTGTCATATGAGATTCATCAATTAATACTAAATAGTCATCCGGGAAGAAGTCCATTAATGTATAAGGAGCTTGTCCAACTTCTCTTCCATCAAAATATCTTGAATAGTTTTCAATACCAGAACAATATCCCATCTCTCTTATCATTTCAATATCGTATGATGTTCTTTCTTGTATTCTTTGAGCTTCGATGAATTTCTCTTCTTTCTTGAATGATTCAACTTGCTCTAGCATATCTGCGTGTATTCTTTCTAGTGCTTCTTCTCTCTTTTCTTTTTGAACAACATAATGAGATGCTGGGAATATATTTACGTGGCTAAGCTTAGTTAGAGTCTTGCCAGTTACTATTTCAAATTCTTTTATAGCTTCAACTTCATCCCCGAAAAACTCAACACGTATGCCCTTTTTGTCTTCTTGTACTGGATAAATTTCAACTATATCTCCATTAACTCTAAATGTAGCTCTTTCAAATGCCATATCATTTCTTACGTATTGAAGTTCTACTAATTGGTCAATTAAAGCATCTCTATCTAGTGTCATTCCTTCTCTTAAAGATATAGCCATCGAGAAATATTCAATAGGCGCACCAAGCCCATAGATACATGAAACTGAAGCAACTACAATAACATCTCTACCTTCGCATAAAGCTGATGTAGCTGAATTTCTCAATCTATCTATCTCGTCATTAATTGCTAAGTCCTTTTCAATGTATGTGTCTGATGATGGGATGTAAGCTTCTGGTTGATAATAATCGTAATAAGAAACAAAATACTCAACTCTATTGTTTGGGAAGAATTCCCTAAACTCATTACAAAGTTGAGCAGCTAAAGTTTTGTTATGCGCTATAACTAGAGTTGGACGATTTGCCTTTTGAATTATATTGGCCATAGTAAAAGTCTTACCAGAACCAGTAACGCCCTTTAAAACCTGAGTGCGTAAACCATCGTTTAAGCCCTCTACTAGTTTATCTATGGCTTGTGATTGATCACCACAAGGTTTGAATTTTGAAACTAAATCGAACATCTCTTTTTTTTATGCAAAGATTGCAGCTAGGATTCTAGATAGAATGAATGATGCAATAACACCAGATACAGTCAAGATAATCTTCATCTTGATTTGTCTTTGTTCTGCAGCGATTTGTCTTGAGAAATCATAGCCTGCTTGTTGCAATGTAATGCAATAATATTTATCCCCATGCTTTTCTGTCTCTATCATTTCGAAGTATCCTTCGTTAGCTAAAGACTTCATTGATGGTTCTAAATCTTCTTGTGAAAACTCCATTGAATATGGAATATCTTTTAACAAATCTAAATAGCTAACTAAACAAACTCCATCCTTTTTGATGGCTTTGTTGTATACAACCTTCATTAATGCCTTAGTCTTTTTAGTTAGCATGGATTACTCCTATAGTAATTTTACTAGTAACATTATACCACAAACGATAGCGCCGCCCAAACCGCCACCAAGTATACCCCATAGGAATGCTCCTAGATTGAATATAATCTTTGGCTTTTTTGTTAGAGGCGCAATTTCGTTTTCTGTTTTTGGTATTACGATAACTGAATTGCCTTGTTCGTCAGTCTTTATAACCTTCTCTTTAGATACCTTTGCTTTTTCTAGAACTTCATAATCGTTCTTGATTAAAAGTGCTTTATCTGTCAAGGCAAAACATACTTCGTCATCGTCTTTATATTTTTGATTTAAACATTGATTTAATCTAACTTCTTCAAAAACGTTCTTAACTTCATCAAGAGAAACATCTTTTTCGTCAAAGCATTTAGCAACTTCATCCCAAGAATATATTACATATTCCTTGCCAGAAATTACTTTGCTTAGACCCATTACTAATTTCGTTGCTCTTTCAGATAACATATTATTCTTCTACTCTAATTACGTTTTCTACTTTGATAATATTCTTTAAGCCAGAGATTTCTTCAATAGCTTTATTCATCGCATTTTCTGTTGTCTTTCTTGTAACGAAGATAATTGGGATAATGTCATCTTTCTTATCTTGTCTGATTTGAGATACAGAAATGTTATATTTCTTTAGAACTGTTGTAACGTCAGCTAAAACGCCTGGAGCATCATGAACAGTCATTCTTACATAGTATGCACTTTCGAAATCTGCAATGATATCATCCTTTGTCATTTCATTGAACATTTCGCCATATCTTGCGTGTTCAACTTGTCTTGCACAATAAATGATATCTGATACGATAGCACTACCTGTAGGAAGATCACCAGCACCTCTACCATAAATCATGATATCGCCAACAGCATCACCAACTACAAATACTGCATTGAATGAACCGCTAACTGAAGATAGTGGGTGTTCTTTTGGTAAGAATACTGGGTGAACTCTTGCTTCAATCTTGCCACCCTTTTGTTTAGCAATTGCAAGTAGTTTTACGATATATCCAAGATCTTTACCAATTGCGATATCTTCAGCAGTAATCTTTGTGATACCTTCTCTGAATACTAAATCTACTGGTAATCTCTTGTTGAATGCTAAAGAAGATAAGATAGATAGCTTATAGCTTGAATCGTATCCTTCAACGTCTGCAACTGGGTTAGCTTCAGCATAGCCTAGTGCTTGAGCATCTTTTAAAACGGCTGCATAGTCAGCATTTTCATTTGTCATTCTTGTTAGGATGTAGTTTGTTGTACCGTTAATAATAGCCTTGATTTCAAGGATGTTATTAGCTTGCATTGCAGTTGTCATTGTTCTGATGATTGGCATACCACCACCAGTTGTTGCTTCATAGTAAAGACCAGCGCCTGTCTTTTGTGCTGCTCTTTCTAGATCTGGCCAAGACTTAGCGAACATTTCCTTGTTTGATGTAACAATGCTCTTTCCAGCCTCAAGTGCCTTTGTTAAGAAAGTCTTTGCTGGCTCAAGTCCGCCCATACATTCAACTACGATATCTACATTTGGATTTTCACAAATTTCATCGATTGATTTTGCTAGTATATCTAAGCTTAATCCTAGTGCTGTTACTCTTTCTGGACGCAAATCTAATACAGCTGCGATTTCAACATCAACGCCATATTCTTCTTTGATTGCTTCTCTTCTATTCATTAAGATTTTGCAAGTTCCGCCACCTACAACACCTAGTCCTAATACTGCTACGCCTACTTTTTTCATTTTGTACCGTCCTTATTCTTTATTCATGTCGTAAATTAATTTTAATCCTTTTAGCGTTAAATATCTATCTATTTTATATATTTTTAAAGATTTATCTACGCCACATACAAGTTCACTTAAACCACCTGTAACCACTACCTTAGCATCTGGGAATCCAGAATCTTCTCTCATCTTGTCGATTAGATACTTAACAAGACCTGTCATACCATATACGATGCCTGATTGTAGATTTGACATCATTGTTCTACCAATTGATGATTCAGGCTTTTGAATTTCAACGTTTGTTAGTTTTGATGCGTTATTAACTAAGGCTTCAAGTGATGTCTTAATTCCTGGAGCAATTGAACCGCCTAAGAATTCGCCTTTATCTGAAATCATGTTAAATGTTGTAGCTGTACCAAAGTCTACGACTATACATGGCCCGCCGTATAACTTGTATGCTGCAACTGAATTAACGATTCTATCTGCGCCTAATTCGTGTGGATTTAAATACTTAATATTTAACCCTGTCTTAATTCCAGGTCCTACCATAATTGGAGTTTTGTGCATGTAATATTGACATGCGTGTTCAACTGTGTAGTTTAGAGTTGGTTGAACAGAAGACATGATAATACCATCAATATCTTTAAATCCAAGTCCCTTTGTCTTGAATAATGAATCCATTGAAATACCAAATTCATCGGCTGTTCTTGCAACCTTTACAGATAATCTCCAAGATTGAACAAGTTTGTCCTTGTCGTAAACTCCTAACTTAATATTAGTATTCCCTACATCAACTACTAAAAGCATATTACCTCTCTTTAAGCTTCGCTTGTGTTTGTATTTTCATTCACGCCATCTATAATTGTATCATTAATTGGCTCTTCGTTTAAGATGGCTTTTTTGTCTAACTTTTTATCTTCAACTAAATGAGCTTTCTTAATTGCAAATACAATAGGTGGTGTAATAATTGCAAATGTTATAAATTCGATTACAAAGTTCAATGAGAACCATGCAAGAATGTATTTAATATTTATAGCTGTTCCATTAGATAATTCTTTGTTGTTGAAGAACAATAATGTGAATGCACCTACAAACAATGTGTTTGTAATTGTACCGATTGCTGCTGATGTGAAATATACAGCTTGATCTGCAGCGATTCTCTTACCACCAGATACATTCTTCTTATCTAATAGCTTTTCTAGCCCTACTCTTACTAACCAAGCATCAATACCAATCATAGTTCTTGCTACAACACATACAAAGAAGTTTTGGAATACTGGAGCAAGTGGAGATGCTGCTTTAGTTGTGAACCAAGCAATGTAATTTACCATACCCATCATAAAAGACAAAATGACTGTTGTCTTGAAGTCTTCTACTTGTGCAATTACAAGTACTGGTAAGATCATAAGTGCTAAGGAAATTGTTCCGAATGTTATTGGCACGAAACAGAAAATAATAATAAGTGCCAACATTAGCGCAAGTAGCGCAATCTTTTTTGTGTAACTTTTTTTCATTTCAACCTCGCTTGAGTTCCTTGCGGATACCCATCTAATTGTGACTTTTAAATTTCGGTAATACAGCCCATGTGCCATTTACCAAAAATGAGTATATCATTAGATATAAAATTAAGCAACCATATTGAGTTACCCACCTAATGTACTGTACTATTTATACCATATCGGGTATATTTTGTAGTTTTAATAGGCATTTTATACCTTAACGGGTGTAAAACACTCTAAAACTATTGACTTTGCACCTTATCGGGTGTAAAATGATGCCATGAATAAGATTGCAGAATTTATAAAATCAGAAAGAAAGAAAGCTGGATTAACTCAACCTGAATTCGCATTAAGATCAGGTTTGGGGCTAAGATTTGTCCGCGAACTTGAACAAGGCAAAGAAACTGTCCGAATGGATAAAGTAAACATTGCCCTAGCCATGTTTGGAGCAACTGCTGTCCCAGGCGAATTAGAAAAAGGTGAATAATGGAAAATAGAGTTGCTTATGTTTATA
This sequence comes from Clostridia bacterium, assembly GCA_016287155.1. GTDB lineage: Bacteria > Bacillota > Clostridia > Christensenellales > UBA3700 > UBA3700. The sequence continues at coordinate 19,589 of JAEEWC010000156.1, forward strand.
TTTGCGATATATTTGCCGGTGTTTTATCAGAAATTGATTCCGGTTATATGTTTGCATATGACAGCAATTATCTAAAATTAGATAATAAAAAGCCTGTATCATTAACTCTACCTCTTCAAGAAGCACCTTACATATCATCTACTCTATTTTCATTCTTTGATGGACTAATTCCAGAAGGATGGATGCTTGATGTAGTAATTAAAAATTGGAAACTAGATAGAAATGATAGATTCGGCGCACTTCTATTGTGCTGTGCCGATTGCGTTGGGAATGTAACAATTCGAGGTAACAAAGTATGAAATGTCTTTGCTGTGGAAAAGAAATCAAAAATCCAACACAAGTAGAATTAAATTCTTCTTGGCATCATGCTTGCGTTAAGAACTTTTTTGGAACAGACACGCTTCCTGAAATAGATTTATCTGAATATTCTTTAGACAGCATCGTAAACAACAATATCAAAAAAGGTTATACAATTACTGGTGTGCAAAAAAAATTGTCACTTCATTTATCTACATTGCCTACCCCAAGGTTAACAATAGTAGATTATCCTATTGGATATATATTAAAACCTCAAACAAAGGAATACGCTAACTTGCCTGAATATGAATATTTAACAATGCAAATGGCAAAAGTCGTAGGCATTAGCACAGTCCCTTTTGCTTTAATTAAATCAACAAATAACGAATTTGCCTATATCACAAAACGTGTAGATAGAGCGCAAAAAGACAAGCACGCTATTTTGAAATATGCAATGGAAGATTTTTGTCAATTAGCGGGACGATTAACTCAAGATAAATATAAAGGCTCATATGAAGCTTGCGGAAAAATCATTAAAGACTTTTCTGACAAACGCAACTTGGATTTAGTTGAGTTATATCTAAGAATTGTATTCTCTTTTGTCGTTGGCAATTCAGATATGCATTTAAAGAATTTTTCTTTAATTAATAAGGACGGCCAATATAAATTATCTCCAGCTTATGATATGTTGCCAGTGAACGTAATTTTACCAGAAGACAAAGAGCAAATGGCTCTTACCCTACACGCAAAGAAAAGCAACATAAAGAAGAAAGAATTTATTCTTTTTGCCGAAACAATTGGCATAAGCGAGCGTGTAGCAAACAATATTATTTTGTCTGTTATAAAAAAGAAAGATTTGCTTTTAGAATTATGCAAATCTTCCCAACTTAATGATAATCAAATTAAAGCATTTAGCGAATTAATAAATGCTAGATGCACTATTCTTCAATCTTAGGTTCTACCCTTTTCTTTTCAACTAAAAAATATGCTAATAGATTTAATGCTAAATCTAAAACAATTGCAGGTAATATTACTGCATATGAATAAGTCCAATAGAAATCTTGATATGCACCAATACATAAAACCCAGAAAACAAAGATAATTGGAAACGCAATATATCTCCAAATCTTATACCATAGTGGTTTTATTGATGTTTGTAGCCAATACTTTAGAAAATTCATATATAGATATAATAGCACATAATTGAGCGCACTACTCGTTTTCTTTTGACTTTTTATGTACGCACAAATATAATATGTGTTGAATTAAAATTTAAGGAGCATAAAATATGGCAGAACTTACAATGGATAAATTAGTAGCTTTATGTAAAGGACGTGGATTCGTATTTGCAGGAAGTGAAATTTATGGTGGTCTTGCAAACACTTGGGACTATGGCCCTCTAGGTGTTGAATTAAAGAACAACATTAAAAAAGCTTGGTGGAAAAAATTCGTTCAAGAAAACACTTTAAACACAGGTCTTGATTGTGCAATTTTAATGAACCCAGAAACATGGGTAGCATCAGGTCACGTTGGAGGCTTTTCAGATCCATTAATGGATTGTAAGCATTGTAAGGCTCGTCACAGAGCAGACAATCTTATCGAAGATTGGAACAAGAAGAAAGGAATTGAAATGAACATTGCTGGTTGGACAAACGAGCAAATGGAAAAATATGTTTTAGATAACAAGATTCCTTGCCCTACTTGCGGTACTTCAGATTTCACAGGCATCAGAAAGTTCAACTTAATGTTCAAAACTTTCCAAGGTGTAACCGAAGATACATCTACAACAATTTACCTTCGTCCAGAAACAGCTCAAGGTATTTTCGTTAACTTCCTAAATGTTCAAAGATCTACAAGAATGAAAGTTCCATTCGGTATTGGACAAATTGGTAAGTCATTCAGAAACGAAATCACTCCAGGTAACTTCATCTTTAGAGTTAGAGAATTCGAACAAATGGAACTTGAATTCTTCTGCAAGCCAGGAACAGATTTAGAATGGTTCAACTACTGGAAGACATTCTGTAAGGATTGGTTACTAGGTTTAGGTATCAAAGAAGACAAGTTAAGATTAAGAGATCATGATAAAGATGAATTATGCTTCTACTCTAAAGCTACAACAGACTTCGAGTTCAAATTCCCTATGGGATGGGGCGAACTTTGGGGCGTTGCTGATAGAACAGATTACGACTTAAATTGCCATATGAAGCAATCTGGTAAGAACATGGAATATATCGACCCAGTTACAAACGAAAGATATGTACCATATGTTATTGAACCATCTCTAGGTGTAGAAAGAATGGTACTTGCAATTCTTTGCAACGCTTACGAAGAAGAACAATTAGAGAACGATTCACGTGTAGTTATGCACTTCCATCCAGCTCTAGCTCCATATAAGGTAGCAGTTCTTCCATTAATGAAGAAAGACTTATCTGAAAAGGCTTCAGAAATCTATAGAAATCTTGCTAAGAAATTCTCTGCTAACTATGATGATGCAGGTTCTATCGGTAAGAGATATAGAAGACAAGATGAAATTGGTACTCCACTTTGCGTAACAATCGACTACGATACTCTACAAGATAATACTGTTACAGTTAGAGATAGAGATACAATGGAACAAATCCGTTTACCAATCGACCAATTAGAAGCATATATCGCAGCTAAGATCGAATACTAATTAGAATTAAATCAATAAAGTACACCTCATTATGAGGTGTATTTTTTTATAAACTAATATAACAAGCAGGACGAACGCCCTCATACGTTAAATATACAAAATAGCTCTCATAATCCACATTTCCGTCTTCCCCGACACATCTAGCACCTCTTGGATTATATCTACTTGGAGATCTTGTCCACCAAAAACATCCTGCATCGCAATATAGGCCTTGGGCTTTTGCATAGTCACTTCCAGAAGTCTGTCTTGCTCCATTATCTTGGAAATATGTTATTACGTCATAGCTCGACAACAAAAATACCTTATCATTTGTATTTGCGCATACGTATTGATTTACTGTCTCGTTTGTAGATTCTACACTATTGTCAACTTCTGCAGTAAGCACTATTGCTTTTTCAATATCACTGAATGCTGTGTTATAAAAATCGTTGTTAAGCCATTGTCTTATGCGAGACAATTTATAATTGTTTGAATATCCATATTCATCATCTCTAGCAATTTGGTTAGCATTGTTTAATTGATAGTAGTCTTGAGAATCCAACACTATATCAGAAAGAAGTAATGCCTTACCGCCCTCTTCTTCTAAGATAGTCCATTTTATTAACTCAAATTCAAACCAATATATTTCATTCTCGAAATATCCCATTGAATGTTGATAAGAAGAATCAGTTTGCCAAGTAAGTCCTGGTCTCTCTGAAATAAAATACACACCTCTATACACCTTACTGCCTAGAGGCAAATCAATATACCACATAAAAGAGGCTTCTTCTTCACGTTTGTAATACTTATAATCAGTCCATTGTTGTGGATTTGACTCTGTTGGCAACTCCCCCGCTAATAACGTAAGCTCTTCCGTTATTTGCGAATCCTCGATTAAAGTTTGAGGGTATAATCCAAAATAAATATCATTCTCAGATTTTGTATAGTAATCTGCGTTACGAATCTCTAGATATGTTGCGACGTATTTTACATCACTAGTTGCCACAACTACATTAGGAGCCCAACCTTTAAATATATAAGTATATCCGTTAGAAGGCTGTCTTTGTGGTGTGTTCTTTGTATATGCTGGAGTCTGCCCTTTATCAATGGTAATTGTTTCTAAAACTGTTCCATCATAATTGGCAAATATGATTTCAAATTGATCTACATCTTCTGTTATGGATTCTTTTGGTGGTTCCTCAACGATTGGAGTTGATGGAACTTCATTATTTTCTGTATCAAAAGAACATGCGACCATAAGTAGCATGTTTATAACAAGAACTATACCAACTAAAAAATAAAACCATTTCTTATTCATATTTAAAGCACAATGTCAGTTTACCCTTTTACTATTATATTGTCAATTCGCCCCATTTTAGATAAAGTCTACAAAAAAAAGAACACCGGAGAAATGAATCTCCGATGCCCTTTAAATAAGTATATAAGTAGAACTAACTATAAGGCTATTTTTTTAGACCAGTTGCTAATCTTACACATTCATATGCACCATCATAGTGACCTTGCTTTTTAAGCTCGTCAATTCTATCGCACATATGAGCAAGAATTTCTTTATCTTCAAGCAACTTATCAAACATTGCATTAATTGACTCTTCTGTTGGGCATTCTGGAGTTGAATCACCAATTTCTCTTCCGTTAATAGCACCATAAACTTCGTGTCCACCAATATGTCTCATAAATACCTTTGGAATTGGATAGTATGCAAGTTCAGATGGCTTTGTAACTAAGATATCTGAAACTGGCATTAGAAGGTTTGTAGAATATACTGCTTCAAATAGGTTTTCATTGTAGATAGCATAAATACCATTTACATCCCCTTCTTTAATATCCTTCGCAAAGTCTTTTAACTTGCCATATTCGTTGAAGAAGTTTTGAGTCTTCATATCACCAATATCTTGTTGTAGTTTTTCATAAACTGTCTTATGGTCACCAAAGTTAATAAATAATGTAACCTTTTTCTCGTTAACATATGGGATTAAGTGTTTAATCATAGCAAGATACATATCATAACCTGCACCAGCACCACCAACTGTCATTAAGATTCTTATTGGCTTGCCGTTCGCAAGTCTTGCTTTTCTACGCTTGTTATCGTTCTCTAAATCAACCAAAAGCTCATGGTCAATAAAACATCCGACCATCTTTAGATCCTTTTCAGGAATGCCATTTAATGGAGTCTTAGCAAAACCATTAAGTGTTTTGTATCCAAAATATGCAAATGGAGTTTGAACTGTATGCATAGCACCTTCAGACAAATGAAGTCCCATTGGCCAGTTATCTGGAATAGCATTTACAACATGTGTCATACCAGCATGAATAGCTGCTTGGCTTGGCCATACGTGTGTTGCAATATATGGTGTATCTTTTGGAATATTCTTAAAGATTGGAACAAGAAGTTCACTATTCTTTTGGTCCTTTGCGTTATATGTAATTTTCTTGAAACCTTCTGAATTTAGAGGCTCCCAAATTAGCTTGTTGAATAGCTTAGATTTTTGGCTAATTCTTGAAGCAAGTGAATACATGTCGTTTTGTTCACGAATCATTTTAGATCCAGTAGCATCAAAAGAAGCTAAATCTAACCAGTATGGTTTGAAGCCTAAAGCCTTTGCACAAGATGCCATAGCAATAGAGATTCTATAGTGGCCAAAACCCATTCTGATGTTACCAACGATAAGAGCTTTCTCATCAAATTTTGCTTGCTTTTCATCAAATACGATATTGTCTGCGCCAAGGAAATCTAAAGTATCAATTGCTTTAAATCCTAGCTTATAATCAGCATTTGAATCATCGCCATATTTCTTAATAAATTTTTGTTTAGACTTTTCTGCACTTGCGATGGTCTTTGCGTCCATCTTGTTGCCAAAAATTACACTGCTCTTATCTGCCATATTATTTTTCCTCCTTTTTAGCTACTTTCTTTGCAGGAGCTTTTTTAGCTGGAGCCTTCTTAGGCTTCTCTTCTTTTTTAGGTTCTTCAACCTTCTCTTCAATAGGAGCTACAATTACTTCATCTTGAGCTGGCTCTTCAACCTTTACTTCATTTTCAACTCCAACGATAGGAGCTTCTTCAGCCTTTGCTTCTTCAATAACTGGAACATCTTCTGTCTTTGCTTCATCAGAAACAGGAGCCTCTTCACCAATTGCTGCTAAGAAGTCTTTATCTGAATCTTTAGCGATAATCTTCATAATCTTCTTTTCTTTGTAGAAGAATAAGATTACTGCACCAAGCACACAGAATATAATTGCTACAATGCCTACCCAAGTCATACCAGTCTTTGTTGCTGTAATATCATTTGAACCAGCCTCTTGTGTTGCTCCGATGATAGCAAGTGATGTGAATAGAAGCATTGCTAGAGATTGACCAAACTTCATAGCAAATGTTCTAGCTGCGAAGAACATACCTTCCCTGTTTTCACCAGTTACTACACCTTCTGCTTCTGCGATATCAGCAACGATTGATTGTGGGATAATACCTAGTAGCGCCATTGGGAATGCTGCAATGATAACAATTAACACACCAAATACATAAGCAAGTGCACTTCCGCCAACAAATGGTAAGTTAGATAAAGCTGCAATTACATAAGCAACAGCTAAACCTAAGAAACCAGCAATAACTAACTTCTTCTTACCAAACTTCTTAACAAGTTTTGTAACGAATGGATAGAATGCTGCAGATAGAACTGTCATACCACCTAAGAAATACATTGTGAATGATTCAGGAAGAGCCATAGATACTCTAACGAAGAAAGGTAAACCAGTTTGGAACATAGTTAAACCAACCCAGTACATGATGTCTGATCCTACAAATACATCAAAATCTTTATTCTTAAATGTCGAAGCCAATGACTTAAACATATTTGCATTTGATGGTTCTGTCTCAACAAAATCTCTTTCATTTAATAAGAAAGTTGGAATCAACATCGCAACTGTAGCAATAGCTGCAAGTATCATAAACATGATTCTATAACTCCAATCGAAAGAAACACCCATACCTCTTAACACACCAGCAAATACGAAAGGTGTATAAGCAAGTAATGTACCAGCAAAGAATGTTAGAGAAATTGCTGTCGAGATTGCCATTCTATCTTCTTGAGTCTTACCGAACTCAGAGATTAAAGCATTGTATGGAGTACAATACATTGTCATAAACAAATAGAATAAAATTATAAATATAGAAATCCAAGCTACATTGATACCACTAATTCCTTGAACTGGAGCACAGAACAATAGAACAGTAACAATGGCAAGCGGAACTGCAGAATATTGCATAAATGGAATTCTTCTTCCCCTCTTATTCTTACTTCTATCTGAAAGTGATGCGATAAGTGGATCGGTTACAGCATCGAATATTCTTGATAAGGCTGTAATCAAACCTAGTATTGTTAAGAATCCACCAATAATTAATCCTGGTTGAATATATTGAGTAGCATCAGCTTCTGTTGGCAAATAGAATGTAACCAACCAAGCACCAATAATACCACTTAATGTTGACCAACCAAGTTGGCCTAAAGCGAATATCCAAATTTGCTTTTTAGATAATCTCTTTCCTACTGCATTTGTGTTTTCCATAATTAAACTCCTTATCCCTTTTAATTATTTACGTATGCTCTCTAGATAAATCTTAATTAATGTATCTACTTGCTCATATTTGTATTTAACGTCTTGTTTTAATACCTTTGAATTTGAAGCAAGCTTTTTAATTAATTCCAATAATGCGTGTGTAGTAGTTAAATAGAAAATCTCTATATTCTCTACTTCTTTAATAGAGCCATCTTTTAAACCTAATTCATATGAAGCTTTGAAATCTTCATAATAACCAACGATGGCCTTTTCATATTCATCTAACTCATATTGTTCAGTTGATATATATGAATCAAACTCTGCTAAGAATTTGTAATAATCTGGATTGTCTTTATAAATTTCTAAAAAGCTTAAATAGAAAGCTCTAATTTTTTCATAACCTAATTTATATTGAGATAAATGGAAATAGTTGTCTGACACTTCTTTTAGAATAGAAAACGCAATAGCAATAACGATATTCTGCTTTTTGGTGAAATATCTATACATTGTTGCTTCACCAACGCCAACCTCAAGCGCTAAGTCTTTAATAGTTACAGCCTCAATGCCCTTCTCAATAAACATTGCTTTTGCTTTATCTAATATGAAATTTAATTTAGCCTCTTTAATCCCCACAACTAATCCTCTTTAAGTGTTTAACTATCAAAATGATAGACCGACTATCATTTCTATTATAAGAAATATCCCGTGCTATGTCAACACGGGATTAATTTATGGAAAACAACTAAGTTACGATATTACGTCTTTTATATTTTCTAGAGCTCTTCTTAGAGTCTCTTTAGGACAGGCAATGTTTAATCGTATATAGCCAGAACCGCCTTGGCCAAATACGTAACCATCGTCCACCCATACTTTTGCTTTGAAGTTAATTAATTCTTTTAGTTCTCTATCTGTTAGGTTTAATCTTCTACAATCAACCCATAAAAGATATGTGCCTTCTGGTTCAATTAGAGATAGCTTAGGTATATTGTTATTTATATATTCTTTAACAAATAAATAATTAGACTTTAGATAAGCCTTTAATTCTTTCAACCACTCATCACCATTTTCGTATGCTGCTTGACAAGCAATAATACCCATGATGTTAGATTGAGAATATCCAATCTTATCCATCTCGAGTTTATACTTTCTTCTAATGCTATCGTTTGGGATGTAAATATTTGAGATGTGTAAGCCAGCTAAGTTGAATGTCTTAGTTGGCGCCGTACAGACTATAGAGTTTTGTTCGAACTCTTTTGAAATAGTTGAAAAAACAGTGTGTTTATGCCCCTCACATATAAAGTCTGAATGGATCTCATCAGATATTACAAACACGTTATGTTTTAAACAAATGTTACCTATCTTCTCTAGTTCTTCTCTAGTCCATACTCTGCCAACTGGATTGTGAGGATTGCAAAGAAGGAAAATCTTTACATCATTGTCCACAATCTTTTGCTCAAAATCTTTAAAATCAACTTCGTAATGACCATTCACATTTACAAGTTCAGATACAACAAGTTTTCTATTATTAACTTTAATTGTCTCTTCAAATGGATAGTATACTGGTTGGCAAATAAGTACAGCATCGTTTTCTTTTGTTAAAGCTCTTATTGTTGCTGCTATTGCAAATACAACGCCGCAAGCTAAAACTACCTTTGATGTGTCTATATCCCAATTGTGATGTTTTTTGAACCAACTATTTAGTGCATTGAAATATCTATCTGTTGGTTCAGAGTAGCCAAAGATCCCATGATTAGATTTTTTAACTAAAGCATCTTTAACTTCATCTAATGTTTGAAAGTCCATATCTGCTACCCATAGAGGGATTGCATCTTGAGGTCTTTTGCGTTGAATAGCGAAATCAAACTTCAATGAATTAGTATTATGTCTATCAATTATTTGATCAAAATTATACTTCATCTTTAAATGCCTGCTCTAAATCTTCTATAAGATCTTGTTCATTTTCGATTCCTACAGATATACGTAGGAATCTGTCGTTTATACCTTTTGCTTCCAATATTTCCTTTGGAACATCTGCGTGTGTTTGCTTTTTAGGGAATGTGATTAAACTCTCCACTCCTCCCAAGCTTTCTGCATACTGAAATACTTTTACATTTCTTAATATTTGAGATACGTATGCACTTTTTTTAACTTCAAATGATATCATGCCACCAAAACCAGTAGATTGCTTTTTAGATATCTCATAATCCTTATTGTCTTCAAAACCAACATAATATACCTTATTTACGTTAGGATTATTTCTTAACCATTGAGCTACAGCTTTTGCGTTTTGAGATATTCTATCCATTCTGATTGGTAGTGTTTTTATACCACGCTCAATTAGGAATGAATCAAATGGAGCTAAACACGCGCCTACTGTTTTGTATAGGTATGCAAGACGTTCATCTATAGCTTTATCCTTGACTACGACAAATCCTGCTAATGCATCGTTATGTCCGCCTAAGAACTTTGTGCCGCTATGTACAACTATGTCTGCACCTAGATCTAATGGTCTTTGGTAGTATGGTGTTAAGAATGTATTATCTACGAAGAATAATAAATCATTCTTTTTTGCTATATCAGAAATCGCTTGGATATCTGATACATGCATTAGTGGATTTGATGGCGTTTCAATATAGATAGCTTTTGTATTATCTTTAATCTTGCTCTTTACAAGCTCTAGATCTGATGTATCGATAAAGTCAAATTCGTATCCATATGATAAAGCATCGTTTGAGAATAATCTGATACTTCCGCCATACAAATCGTCTGATGCTATGATGTGTGCAGGTGGCTTTATTAATTTGATTGCTGTAGATATAGCTGCCATCCCGCTTGAAAAAGCATATGCCTTCTCTCCGTTTTCTAGTCTTGCCACCAAGTTCTCCAAATGAGATCTTGTTGGATTTGCTAATCTTGAGTAACTATATTGTGAAGTGTCCTCTACCCCTTCGTGTACGAATGTGGATGTTTGGTAGATTGGTGTAGTCAAACACCCATATTCGTTTCTTTTATCTATTGAGTGTAAACAGAGAGTCTCTATGTTCATACTTTCTCCTATTTGTTGATTGATTCAAATACTTCAGCTGTCTTTGTCTTGTAATCTTGGAATTGTTCTTCTGTTGAATATCCATAGAATAACATGATCTCTAAGCTCTTAATGATTGGAGCTGCATTTTCTCCGTCCTTATTGTTCTTGTTGTAAGAGAAGAAGAATGGTACTTGTAGTCTATTAACAGAGATTGTTTGTTCGTTAGCTGTGTATGTGATCTTCTTTGGTGTAGCTTCTAAGTCATTTAGAGTTACGATGTTTGTTAAGTAGTTAGTAATGATGTTTGCATATAGTGGTGTTAATGTCTTGTTGTTTTCACGGATGTGAGCATCAGCATAACGGTTAACACTTGTGCTTGTTGTCCAATACTTCTTAGCATATCCACCATCAAGCTTTGTATCGAATGTGTATACAGTAACATTGTGTTCAACAGCATAATCATTTACGATATCAATAATAGCTTGAGTATTTCCGCACCATGAACCAGCAAATAAGATAATGTAGTCGCCGTCTTGTTGTAATAACCAGTTGAATTGTCTGTAGTTTAGAACTTCATAGTTGATTTGCTTATCTTGAGCGAAGATTTCTCTGCCTGACTTTTCGTTGTATGCTTGTCTGATGTAGTCTGCATCTGAGTATGTAGATAATTGAACATTGTTGTTTTTAATGTAATCAAATACTCTTTGTAATCTAGCCTTATATTCGTCTGTGATGTAGTTCTTAGATGTAATGAACTTACCGTTAGCGTCTTTAGCAAATGTACCATCTTCATTCTTTTGGTATGTTGTTGTGTAAACGCCTTGATCATCTCTATCTACCATTTCTTCAAAGCCTGTAACGATAGGATATTTCTTTCCTTCTTCAGCTTGTGCAGAAACAACTGTCTTTGTAGATAAATCGTATGCACTTCTTGTTGTGTTGTCTTTGTTGTATAGGAATAAGAATGGAACTTGTACCTTAGCAACATTTACATCTACGCCATCAGCATTTGTGTATGTTAAAGAGCTAGCTGAACCTTCTTTGTATTCTACCCAGTCATTTAGGTTTGTTAAGTATCTAGATACTAATTCACCATATAAGTGGTTGTATTCTTGTCCTGCATTCTTTGTTGTACCAGCAGCTGGATTTGGAACTCTAACGTGTGTTGATGATGATTCTCCATCTAGGAAGAAGTCAAAATTGTAGATCTTAGTAATTCCGTATTGATGAGCGAACTCATTGATGTATGTTGCGGCAGCACGTGTGTTGTGGCACCATGATCCACCTAGAAGAATTAAGTAGTTACCTTCTTTTTGTAATAGATAAATAAGTTCTTCATATGTTACGGCATCAAATACGATGTCCTTGTTTTCAAATGTGTCTACACCATTTTGGCGAGATGTATCGGCATTTGACTTTGCGTTGTAGTCATTGTAGAAGAATTCTTGCTCTGTTGTTGCCACAAAATTGTCTTCTTCAACTTTATCTTGGCAACCAACAAATGTGATAACATTTAGAGCGATTACAAGTACGATGACTAATAATAAAAGTGATGTAATCTTTGTTGTTGTTTTCATTGTATATATCTCCTTATAAATTTATTTTCTTAGCAAATTTCTGGTTCTTCAGCAGCTCCACCTTGAGATCCTGAATCGTTAGATGTTGCTCCTGAGTTATATTTAGATTCTAAAGATGTGAATGTTGCGTAATTAGAAATTAATGAATAATCCTTATTTGCAAAATATGCATCGATAGTTTCTCTTATTGTTTTTACTTCGGCTTTGATTTCTTCTTCACTAGCACCTGCTAAGTATTTGTTGTTTACATCTCTGATGGCTGCTTCTAAATATGCTGCCTTTGCTTTTTGAAGATTCTCTTCGCCTACATTTTTGTTTACTACTTTGAATGTTGTTGATGCGCCAAATGTACTTTCAAATTGATCAAATTTATATTGTGCATCATCAATCTTTTCTTTACTCTTTTCGCTATATCCAACTACTCCTATATTTTCAATAGCTTGCTTTGCATTGTTGTATGTGATGGTAGAAGTTGTAATAACTAGGATCAATGCTACAAATGCAATTGCTGCAACGATTATGAAATATAATTTACCTTTAGATAGCTTCTCCATCTACGATACCTCCTTGTTCTTTGTCTTTCTTTTGTTCATTAAATATTTGTGTGTCTAATAAGCCTGATTGGCTTGCTACTACTGTTGCTGATACAGATGCTGTTGTTACGTTGTCTAGTGTTCTTACCATGTCTGAGATTGTGTTGATTGGCATTAACAAGATAACTGCAGCTACTGGCAAATCTAATATTCCAAATAATCCGATTGCTGATACTACCGCGATTCCTGGAACTCCTGCACTACCTAGTGACATTACAAGAGCTAGAACAGCAAGTACGATATAGTTACCAACTCCCCATTGTGCTCCAGTTGCATTCACAAAGAATATTGCAAGTAGAACTGGCCATACACTTGTGCACCCTGGCATTCCGATTGTTGCGCCTAGTGGAGCTGTGAAGTTTGCTACTTCTGAATCGACACCAACATTTCTTGTTAGATCGTTTATAGTTACAGGTAATGTACCTACGCTTGATTGTGTTGTGAAAGCTGTAGCTTGAGCTCTTGATGTCTTCTTAAAGAACTTAATTGGGTTGACCTTAGCTACGAACTTTAAGATAAGTGCATGATATCCATATGTATGAATAGCGCATACTACATAGATTGCTACAACTAACAATAACAATTGAACGATTGCGTCTTTGTTTGTGAAAATCTTGCTTGCAGATCCAGCGATTAAGCTCAATACTGCAAATGGTGTTAAGTCGATTACGAAGCTCAAAATCTTGTATAGGATTTCTTTTAGAGATTCAACGAACTTCTTGAATACTCCAATCTTCTCTTCGCCCTTCTCCTTTGCTACAGCAATATATGCGATTGCTATAGCTACACCAGTGATGATGATTGATACGACATTGTTAGAACCTAAATCGCTAACTATGTTGCTTGGGAATAAACCTAGAATTACTTTATCGAATGATTTTGTTAGGCCTTGGTATGCGCCAATTGTGCTTGATGATACGTTAGATATTTCACTAAAGATAGCGCCAGCATTCTTTCCTAGTCCTGTAACAGTTCCGAATATGATACTCAAAATGATTGCTACAAAAGCAGATAGTAATAACCAGAATACAGATCTAATACCAATCTTCTTCATTCTGCTACCATCTTTTAGTTGGATGAAACTTGAGATGATAGATACTAAGATAACTGGAGCAACTAATGCAGTAATAATGTTTACATATATATCTCCAATTAAATCTACCCATGTTAAGTACTTGTTATCTTCAGATGCAAATACTATACCTACAATTACGCCTAGCACTAAGCTTATCAATATTACAAATGTCCAATTGATCTTATTAGATAAGTAATAAAGTAAGCCAAATAGCAAGAAGACTACTGCTAATGCTAAAAGTGCTATCCAATCAAAACTTAATAATAATTCCATAAATCTATTTCTCCAAAAAAGGTCCTGCACTCTTCATGCAGGACCGTTGTTATTTTTCTTGTCTTATTTTTGTGCAACAAACGCCCTGCTACCTTAAGTAACTACACATGCCTCCCATCATACACATTTCGATTCTTGCGATTGTTTTCATTTGCTTCTCCTATTTGCCTACTATGTTAGTAGGTTTATCGTGAATGATTATACCTCAGGCAAAATGGCTTGTCAATTAGTTTTCAAAGAATTTTTCGAAAAAATTTAATTGCTAAATAGTGCTTTATATAATACGTGCACGGAAAAATAATAAATAATTGCCAACCTGTAATGGCTTTTAAGATTCTATTCCCTTATTCTTTTCGATATAGATCTTTGCATATATAAGGACGGCGCTAAGTAATAGATAGATGGCACTAATCCAAATTAACTTATAATTTCCTATTATCCAATCGTCCATTACAAGATTAATTATTGGGAAATATATTACTCCAATGTCTGACGCAGATAAGCCAAAACTACCCAACTCCATAAATGTAAAGAGTGGAACTAGTATTAACGAAATCGAAATAATGCTTGTGATTAATTTGTTCTTAATAACAGAATTCATCCCAATACCAAAAGATAGAATAAACATAGATACTATTAATGCAAAGATTTCTTTTAATACGTAAATGCTATAAACTGGGACTGCTAATGCGTTGCCGTTATTATATTGAATTGTCATAATCTTATGAGAACCTATCCCAAGGAAGTTACCTACAATCGCAAACAACAACCATAATGCAAATAGCGAAACATACTGAACTACTATTTCAGAGATTGCTATATCTTTTGCAGAGTTTCCTAATATCATTAAATTTTTATATTTACCCTTCTTGTTGGTATATGCTAATGGGAATAACCCTGCAAATGCAAATAGCATCATTGTGCTTAAAAACGCCCAAATCATAATTCTTGATGCTGGATTAAATTCCTTATAATACGATTCGAAGCTGCTATCTAAATCGTAATAGTATTGCGGATAAGTATCTGTGGCTACATAATACTCATACTCAGCTATTGCGCTTTTATCATAATATCTTGATTCTTGTTCATTATACCAACTAAAGCCTTCATAGTTCTGATGCGATTCCTGTTCCATTATATCTTTATATGTTGATTTAGTATCTTCTTTTAAAAGCTCAATCCATTCATCATCTGTACTTTGATAGCTCGATGTGCTACCCAAGCCCCATGATGTTAACAATGCAAGTATTATTGCGATGGATAATATTAAACAAACTCTCATAATCAATTGTTTGTTGTTAAATATAACATCAAATTGGAACTTAATTAATTTCTTTGTCATATATTCTTTTTCCTAAAATATGCCAATCCGCCAAAATACAAAGCTACTGTAATAAGGCTATGATATACAATCATGATTATACTATCCGTGGTTATACCAACTTGGTTTGCATCGACACCTACTATTGGCAATTTAACTAATGGATCAGAATAATTATATTCCGATTCATTAAATATACTTGGAGATACCATTAACCCAACTACTATTGCGGTTGCGATAATTAATCCAAAGTATATGCAAGTTAGAGAAACGTTTTTCGTCCTAATTCCAACTAATGTAACAACGTTTACAAATAGTAGAGATAAAATATATCTACCTAAACATGCCCAGCAATAAATCCCTATTGTAGACACTTCCCTATATCCGTTTTGGATTAATAGGATGGAATCATCCTTACACATCATTCCACCAACTAAACCGATTTCAAAAGCAATGAAATTAATTACGCTTACAAGGATAAATGATTCCAAATAGAAGTAGTTATATATCTTATTCCTAGTTAGAGATGTAGCAATTATATTTTTAATCGGGCCACCAAGTTCTAAAACAAACAACATAAGTGGGATAACAACGGCTAAAATGTAAATTACATAAGATAGCCACTTAAAAGAATAGAACATAAATGCACTCCCTTCATGCCCTTCACGATTATTTATAGTGGCTGTTGTTGAGCCTCCTATGTTGTAATATTCACTCTCAACAGTATTAGTGTCTACAAAATATGAATAATAGTCTATCTTATCTTGCATTACTGCACGAAACGCATCTCTTTTTTCAACCTCAAGCATATCTATTTCGAATTGTATTATGTCCTTATATGATTGAATGATTACTTCTTTGTCTCTAGTATCTATACTTTCTTTATCTACAGTAGCAAATAGAGATAGAATTACTATCGTTATAACAAAAAATGCTATTATGCCTATCAATAAATTATGACGCTTTGTTGTATAGTTTATTACGCTAAGGAAACCTTGCATTATTGAGCATCTCCAGATGATGATACAACTTTGAAAAATTCTTCACTTAGATTAATCTTTTTAATATCTTCACAATGGTAAACTATTTGACCATTATTGATGATATATGCACTTGTACAGATAGATTCTAGTTCTTTAATGCCATGCCCTGAGATTAATATAATATTCCCAGCCTCTGCATAAGCCTTTATAATATCTTCAAACAATTTAATGCTAATTGGATCAATACCATTAAATGGTTCATCCAAAATTAAAATCTTTGGCTTACCCATTAAAGCATATGCAAAATATAGACGTTGTTTCATTCCTAAAGAAAGATTTTTGTATAACACTTTTTTATGAGGAGTAAGTCCTACTACATTTATAGCATTATATACATCATCTTTTTTTAAACTTGGATAGAATTGAGAAAGTGCAATTAGGTTCTTCTCTACCGTTAAATTATCATAAAAAGATGGGCCTTCTATCATAAATCCTATATCTTGATTTGTTTTTTTGACATTGCCATCTAATAAGATTTCTCCAGAGTCCGGATTTACTAATCCTGCCATTATTTTAATAAGCGTACTTTTACCTGCTCCATTTGGGCCTAAAAGTGCGCAGATTTCATGAGGCTTAAGTTCTAAAGAAACCTCATTTAAGACTTGTTTATATTTAAATGATTTGCATATATTTTTAATTTCTAACATATCACCATTTCAAAGTTTATGTCAAAGCAGCAGTAACCTGGAATGCATAATTCAATCTTATATGATGGAATTTAAACACATTAGGAGATTCTTGAATTTCATAAATAATAACTATACAAACTATATCGCCTATAACAAAATTACGTGCTTCTGAATAAGAATTAACCTCGCTCAAATTATAATGAGACCAAGCTGACCAATTTTCGCCGTTACTATGTCTCTTTCTAATAAGCACCTGACCTTTGCCAACCTTATCATTGCAACCAATTACACAAAGTTCAGATGTTAGGTTTTTTAGTTTCTTTCCATCGCTATACAATTTATATCTACCACTTGTTGGAATTAAATTCGTATAAGTTAATTCAACATCCCCGTGTGTTTGTTGTAAGAGATTAGGTTGCTCTGCAATACTAAGACTTGGATAATGTGTTAAGACTTGAGAATCGAATTGATCGTTGCCTCTTATTTCAACTTCTACATTGTTATAAACAACGTTTCCACTTCCAGAGCAATAATGAATATTCGTATCTCTTATTGAATAATCTTCATTACAATCACAAGCACCCGTTTGCGCCCATCTTAATATTGGTCGATTGTCTGAGCCGATAGTTTCTGCTTCTGCAGTATTTTGTGGTATTAAAAATAAAGAAAATACCATCAAAACAATAATTAATAAATTAATTGAAAATAATTTTTTGCTAGTAGACATTTTTAGTCCTCCTTCTTGTTAATATTTTTTGTCTACAATTCTATTATAATCTCAAATTTTGCCAAGTCAACGCAGATTTTTGCCAAGCCATCAAATATAGGATAAAAAAAGATGACACTCGGCCATCTTTTAAAAATCCTATTAATAAATTTATATTAATCCATTGAAATTGCGCTTACTGGGCAATTAGATAATGCGTCCTCTACATTATCTATCATAGCATCTGTTGGTTGAGCTATAACGATTGCGTGATCTTCGCCATTCTCTTCTATCATCTTAAATACCTTTGGTTCACACATTACGCATGAGCCACATCCTATACATGTATCAATATCAATAACTACTTTCATAATGTCTCCTAATTCTTCTCTGTGTTATCTTTTGTTAATTCTGCATTGATAAGCCTCATCTTATCAACATCTACTTTTACGACTTCCCTATCGTAAGTTACAAAGCCATTGATCTCTTCTTCTACGTCTGTTAATTGTGTAAATATACATGCGCATAAGCCTTGATTTTTAGCTTTGAATATTTGCTTTTTATATAACTTCTCTATTGCTCTATTTAGAGCATCTTTTGACTTAAATACTAAGTATCCAAATTGTTTTTCGCTATATGTATGGTCTTTTACAGCATATGAATAGCCTCCAAACTCAGTTAGAGCTACTGCCTTTTTAGTCTTTGGCATCTTAAATGGAAGGATATATTTATGGATACTAATTAAATTATTGCCTTGGTTATACCAACCACTTGTAGCATCTATAACTCTAGTATTATCTAATGCTGTTAGGTGTCTTAGCATAAGTTCACTGTCAAATTGACCCCATGCTTCATTAAATATTCCCCATAGACAAATTGATGGCACGTTATATAATTGAGCTACCATTCTGCCTAAATCGGCTTTAAATTCTATTCTAGATACATCGTCTCTGCCAAATTTTTCATATTGATTATCTTTAATATCTAAATTTAACAATGGAGCGATGATGTGAAGCCAAGTGTTGAATGCACCACCACCGTTTATCATATCTTGCCATACAATGATTCCTAATCTATCGCAATGGTAATACCAACGCATTGGTTCAATTTTAATATGCTTTCTTAAACAGTTCAAACCTAGTGCTTTTGCAAGTTCAATATCATAAATCATTGCTTCATCTGATGGAGGTGTTAATCCACCATCTGGGAAGTAACCTTGATCAAGCGCTCCTGTTAAGAAATATTCTCTATTGTTTAGATAGAACTTATTATCCTTTAATTCAAACTTTCTCATTCCAAAATAAGATTCAACTTCATCAGTACCACACGAAATCTTAATATCATATAAGTTTGGATTTTCTGGTGCCCATAATCTTGGGTTTTTGATTCTTATTCTAAATTGAGATAATTCGCTCTCAGCTGATGCTATCTTCTTTCCTTGTAAAAATACATCGGCTGTATATTTTTCTACTTCATCTGGATTATTAACAGCTACATATAAATCAATAAAGTCACCATCGATATCTGGTTTAATCTTTATCTTTTCAATGTATGTTTGAGGAACGTTCTCTAACCATACGCTTTGCCAAATACCTGATGTAGGTGTATACCAAATACCACCATGGCTAAGTTTTTGCTTACCACGTTGTTGAGTGCATGTATCTGTTGGGTCTTGAACTAAAACGATTAATTCATTATCTCCAACTTCTTTTAGCGCATCTTTGATATTAATTGTGAAATTAAAATATCCGCCCTTATGCTCTGCTACCTTTATACCATTTAGATAAACAAAGCATTTATAATCTACAGCATCAAAATGTAGAAGCGGAATCATATTCTTTGCTTTATGTTTGAATAATAATCTATAAACTAAAGTCTGATTTTCTTTGAATTCTCTTTGTACTTGAGATAAAGCACTCTCTATTGCAAATGGAACTAAAATCTTTCCTTCGAATTTAAATTGTTGAGGCTTATCGATTAGTTCATTTACCACACAATAATCCCATAGCCCGTTTAGGTTTTTCCACTCACTTCTCTTTAGTTGTGGTCTTGGGTATTCGTTATGTGGTATTTGTCCTACATCGAATCTTGTCTTTAAAGCCATATTACCTTCTTATTTATTTATGCTTTATTGTCTTAAATAGTCCTTTAATTAATTTTCCAAAGCCCTTCATTCTATGCTTATTTGCCCAAAGTAGCATTCCATCCATAACATCTTCAGCTAAAAGACCTTGTGTTACGCCATTTAGACCACGAAGAGGCATTTCAATCATACCTTGCTTGATCATAAGCATTGTTGTGAAGTCGGCATTCTTTACTTGAGATGCAATAACCTTTGGAGCAACAGCCATAATAATTTTACCAATTAAGCAGCATTGTAAATCTCCAATTGTTGCATTTCTATCAAAGTTTCCTCTCTTTGTTGGAACATTCTCTTCAATCTCACCTTTGTATAGGCGTTTAAATGCATCTTGAGAGATTGATGTTAATTCTGCAATTGAATAATATTCTGGGCATTCTTCAAGATAGTTTTCAACTTCTACATCTTTATCGAAATTCTTAACATCGATATCAAGTGTTAATCTAATATCTCTTGATGATGCACCAACTAGGATTTGATATTTACCATTAAATGCTGTCCAATCGTTAATCTTTGTGTTATAGAAAGCAAAGCTACGCTTATCTAATTCGATTGTAATTTCCTTTTCTTCGCCAGCCTTTAAAAATACCTTCTCAAATCCCTTTAATTCTTTTTCTGCTCTAAATACCTTTGGAGCTAAATCTTTTACATATAATTGAGCAACTTCTGCCCCATCTACCTTTCCAACGTTCTTAACCTTGAACGAAATCTTTAAACCATCTGCCTTGATGTCTGAATATTCGAATTGTGTATAAGATAGACCATAACCAAATGGGAATAGAACATCCTTTTTAGCACTATCGTAATATCTATATCCAACATAGATACTTTCTCTATATTCAACGCACTTTGGTCCCATTGGGAATAATTCAGCATTTATATTATCTTCAAGTTTAATTGGATATGTTTCAGCAAGCTTACCTGATGGATTAACCTTACCTGAGATAATATCTAAGATAGCCTCGCCACCTGCTTCGCCTGGTAGGTATGCATTAATTAAAGTTTTAACTTCGTTAATCCAAGGCATCTCAATAGGAGATCCGCCAAGTAATACAAATATAGCATTCTTATTTACAGCAGCAACAGTTCTAATTAAATCTTCTTGTGCTGATGGTAAAGATAAATGAGATCTATCCATACCTTCTGTTTCATAATCGTCAGTTAATCCAACAAATACGATAACTTGCTTATCTGTATTTGCTGCAGCTGCAGCTTCTTCAAATACAGCCTTATTATATCCATCCCCTTGAACTAAATATCCTGGGTGGAATTCATAATTAATATTCTCTTGCTTTAGTGCATCGATAAATGTAACAAGCTTGTATGGATTGATTCTTGAAGAACCAGCACCTTGATATCTAAATGTATTTGCAAGTTCACCAATAACTACAACATCCTCTGTCTTTGCTAGTGGTAGAACAGATGCATCATTCTTTAGAAGTACGATACTTTCTTGAGCTGCGTATCTTGCAATATCGTGTGCCTTTTCATAATCTGCCTTGTAATCTTTAACAAGGTTTTTATCACACTTCTCTACAAGCTCTAGAACGCGCATTACGACCTTATCTAATTCTTCCATAGATAATTCGCCAGCATTTATAGCTTTAACGATTTCCTTGTCAGTTCTACCGCCACAAGCAGGCATCTCTAAATCAAGGCCAGCACGTATACCTTGTACTCTATCGTTTACAGCGTTCCAATCTGAAACAACAAGTCCTTTATATCCCCATTCTGTACGAAGGATGTCTGTTAATAATTTCTTGTTGTCTGAAGAATAAACACCATTTACTCTGTTGTATGAACACATAATTGTCCATGGTTGAGCTTTAACAGCCTCTTCAAATGGAGCTAAATATATTTCTCTTAACGCTCTTTCATCAATAACAGCGCTAATTGTCATTCTTAATTTTTCTTGGTTGTTAGCAGCAAAGTGCTTTAGTGATGTACCAACATTTTCTTTTTGACAAGATTCAATATATGCTCTTGCCATCTTTCCAGCAAGGAATGGGTCTTCTGAGAAATATTCAAAATTTCTTCCGCAAAGTGGACTTCTTTTAATGTTAGTTCCTGGCCCTAAGATTACAGATACTTCTTGATCTTTGCATTCATAAGCTATTTGCTTAGCAATTTCCTTAGCAACATTAGGATTCCAAGAAGCTGCCATATTTACAGCTGGTGGGAATGATGTTGCTGGGAAAGATCTTTTAACTCCAACATCTGTATCTGATTCGTCTTCTTTTCTTAATCCGTGAGGTCCATCTGAAACTCGTGCTGATGGAATAGATAATCTCTCTATAGGTTTAGTAGTCCAAAAGTCTAACCCCGAACACAATGAGGCTTTCTCTTCAAGCGTCATACTTGAGATAAGTTCCTTTAAGTTCATAATAATTCTCCTTACTATTTTTGAATGATAGTCTTAACCTTCATCAAACGTACAGTATTTGATCTTTCTGCTTCATCAAGTTTCATTGTAATATCCCCAATTGCTTCTTCAGTTTGAGGAATCATTACGTATTCTAGCGCGTTAACTCTACGTCTATTCTTTTCAATTTCAATGGCAAGCATGTTACAAGTCTTTTCAACCTCAGCAAGCTCAACCATTTTTACTAATAATTCTGAAATTGTTGCAATTGAAGAATCTAATTCAGCAGTAACTGACGCAAATGAATAAGGATATTTCTCTGTTGAATCGCTCTCTTCAACTGTAATTTTTGGCACTTGTACAGCCATAACATTTGCTGTATCTAATTTTAGAGAAACTTGAGTACCAGGCATTGCAACTGCTTCTTGAATTGCAGCTTCATCAGATACAGACTTTGCTAGCAAGAACTTAGTTAAAGCATTTGCTAAATCTACCTCTATATCTTCTCTTAGTCTCTTATCTTCCTTTGCATATCCTACAAAACGTCTAATCATTTCATCAGACTTATCTTTTAATAGTTTATGTCCACGTGAAGCCATCTTTAAACGTTCTTTTAAACGTTTAAGTTCCATACGTGTAGGATTTACTCTTAATTTCTCTGCCATATTCTACCTTTATTTCTTGATTGGATCGAAGTACTTTTCTAGGTATACATCCTTGATACGCTTCATTTCTGATCTTGGAAGAATTGTTAATAACTTCCAACCAATATCTAGAGTTTCTTCGATACTTCTATTTTCATTGAAACCTTGGTCAATATATATCTTTTCGAATTCATCAGCAAATTTAGCATATAGCTTATCTACATCTGTTAATGCAGAATCACCTAAAATTGCAGATAATTCTTTTGCTTCTTTACCTGTTGCGTATGCAGCAAATAATTGGTTCATTTGGTTAGAGTGGTCTGCTCTAGTCTTTCCTTCACCGATACCCTTTGCCTTTAGACGAGATAGTGATGGTAAAACGTCGATTGGAGGATTGTATCCTTTCTTGTATAATTCACGAGATAGGATAATTTGTCCTTCTGTAATGTATCCAGTTAAGTCTGGGATTGGGTGAGTTTTATCATCTTCTGGCATTGTTAGAATTGGAATTTGAGTAATAGAACCTTTGCATCCCTTAATTCTTCCTGCTCTTTCATACATAGTAGCAAGGTCAGTATATAAATAACCTGGGTAACCACGTCTTCCTGGAACTTCCTTTCTTGCAGCAGATACTTCACGAAGAGCTTCGCAGTAGTTTGTAATATCTGTCATAATTACAAGAACGTGCATTCCCTTTTCAAATGCTAAATATTCAGCTGTAGTTAGGGCCATCTTTGGTGTAGCTAATCTCTCAACTGCTGGGTCGTTTGCTAAGTTAATAAACATAACGCTTCTTTCAATAGCGCCTGTCTTTCTGAAGTCTTGCATAAAGAATTCAGCTTCTTCGTATGTAATACCTAAAGCAGCAAATACAACGGCGAACTTTTCATCTTGTCCTAAAACTTTAGCTTGTCTTGCGATTTGCGCAGCAAGTTCAGCGTGTGGAAGACCAGAAGCACTAAATACTGGTAGCTTTTGTCCTCTAACTAGTGTGTTTAGACCATCAATTGCAGATACACCTGTTTGAATGAATTCATCTGGGTAATCTCTTGCAGCTGGGTTAATTGGTTGACCGTTAATATCCATTCTCTTCTCTGGAATAATTGGAGCTCCACCATCTTTTGGATTTCCAAGTCCATCGAATACTCTTCCTAACATATCTTCAGATAATGATACTGTTAAGCTTCTGCCTAAGAATCTTGCTTTTGATGTAGACATTTGAATACCTTGAGCGTTTTCAAATAATTGCACCATAGCCTTATCGCCATTAACTTCTAGTACCTTACCTTTTCTAATTGAGCCATCTTCACCTGCGATTTCTACAAGTTCGTCATATGTTACGCCCTCTACGCCATCAACTAGCATAAGTGGTCCAACGATTTCTCTAATAGTCTTATATTCTTTTAACATATAAATCTCCTTACTCGTCCTTGTATGTATCGGCAAGTTGTTGCTTCATTTCTTTTTCGATTTGAGCATACTTTGCATCAACTTCTGCTTCTACAACATATTTTGCTCTACCAATTGCTTCTTTAGCCTTAATTGAAATAACGTCATTTAGATCTGCGTCATTTTCAAGTGCTTGTAAGCTTTCATGGTGACATGTCAAAATAAGTTGTAACATCTTATATTGCTTGTGCATACTTGCGTATGTATCTACATCATCAAAAGCATCTTGTTGTAGATAGTCTTCTCTTAAAGACTTAGCTGTTTCCATTAATACTCTATCCTTATCTGATAGCGCATCAATACCAACTAATCTTACGATTTCATTTAGAGATGCTTCTTCTTGCAAAATAGCCATAGCTTCTGTTCTTAGAGTTGACCATTCTGTATTGATGTTGTCTTTATACCAATCTTCTAATTTATCTAGATATAATGAATAACTTTGAATCCAGTCGATTGATGGGAAGTGTCTCTTATATGCTAAAGATGCACTTAATCCCCAGAATACCTTAACGATTCTAAGTGTAGCTTGTGTAACTGGCTCAGATAAGTCGCCTCCTGGAGGTGATACAGCTGAAATAGCTGTAACTGAACCTGTTCTTTCATCAGAACCAAGTGTCTTTACGATACCTGCTCTTTCATAATATCCTGCCAATCTTGAAGATAGGTAAGCTGGATAACCTTCTTCGCCTGGCATTTCTTCCAAACGTCCTGACATTTCTCTTAGAGCTTCAGCCCATCTTGAAGATGAGTCAGCCATAATAGCAACGTTATATCCCATATCTCTAAAGTATTCGGCAATCGTGATACCTGTATACATAGAAGCTTCTCTTGCAGCAACTGGCATATCTGATGTATTTGCGATAAGAACTGTTCTCTTCATTAATGGTTCCCCTGTTTTTGGGTCGATTAATTCTGGGAATTCGTTCAAAACGTCTGTCATTTCGTTTCCACGTTCACCACAACCTACATATACGATGATGTCTGCATCTGACCATTTAGCTAATTGGTGTTGTACAACTGTTTTACCTGAACCGAAAGGTCCTGGGATACAAGCTGCACCACCCTTTGCTACTGGGAAGAATGTATCAATTGTTCTTTGTCCGGCAACTAGAGGAACTGTTGGGTTCATCTTTGTCTTATATGGTCTGCCTCTCTTAACTGGCCACTTTTGACACATAGTAATATTTACATCGCCCTTTGCTGTCTTTACAACACAAACAGTTTCATCGATTGTAAATGAACCACTCTTAATTTCTTTAATAGTACCTTCTACTCCAAATGGAACCATGATTCTGTGTTCAACAACCTTTGTTTCTTGAACTGTACCTACAATGTCACCTGCAACGACTTGATCGCCCTTTTGCATAACGGCATTGAAGTCCCATTTCTTTTCATGGTCCAAAGCAGCCATAGATACACCACGTGTGATTCTATTACCTGCCTTTTGAACTAAACCTACAAGTGGTCTTTGGATACCATCATAGATACCTTCAACGATACCAGGTCCTAGCTCAACGCTAAGTGGCATTCCTGTAGATTCAACTTTTTCACCAGGTCCCAAACCAGAAGTTTCTTCGTAAACTTGGATAGATGCTCTATCGCCACGCAATTCGATAATTTCACCAATAAGGTTCTTATCTGAAACACGTACAACGTCGAACATTCTACAGTTCTTAAGTCCTTCTGCCACGATTAATGGTCCTGATACTTTAACAATTCTTCCAACTTCTTTTTCCATTTTTAATCTTCCTTGTTAAACAAAATATCTGTACCAATAGCTTTTTCAACATCCTTCTTGATTCCTTGCATACCATAGCCTGTTGCTCCTTGAGATGAAGGAATTGGAATGATCGCTGGATAAGCCTTTGTTTTGTATTTCATCAATAATTGATCAATTTGTTGTGCTAAGTCTTCTGTGATAAAGATAATGGCATAGTCTTTAGCTAGCTTTCTAACTAGCTTTTCTGCTTCTTCTTGTGTGTCTGCAGAAAAAACGTCCATACCAATTGCTTTGAAAGCAAGTATTAAGTCTTTATCTCCGATTACAGCAATTTTTCCACTATGCATAATAATCCCTTAGCCTTTGTTTGATGATATTAACGTCAATCTTATTCTTGATTAGAATTAATATCATACGAACTACTTTTATTTCGATTTTCTTTGCTACGTAGTATCCAGCTAGCGGAGCTACGCTAAATACATCGTAACGGTCTTGTTTAAATATTCCAATTAGGTAGTTGTCCCATGCTGTTTCAAATGGAACTAAATCCTTTGGATTTATAGTCTCTGCCACTTGAGAATATTTTGTATATCTTAATTTTTCAAGTAAAGTATCTATAGGTTGATCGTATAGCGCTTTAAATGTTGCTAAAGATATATCCCCACCCTCTATAAAGTCTTGTTCATATTGTTTTAAATCAAAACCAATATTTTTATATCTTATAAAGTTTGAGATGTTTGAAAAATCAATGTTTGCTTGATGGTATTTAACCATACTTGGCGCCTTTGCAGATTTTAGAACTTTGCAAATATCTTTATACATTGCTTTATCTAAGATAACATCGATAGTTCTTGGGCTCTTATCTCCCATAACTCTCTTTGAATCGATTTCAGATAATGCCTCTGCCATAATTGGAGATAGAGTTGAATAATTATCATTAAAGATAAATGTCTTTAAATCTTCAATATCAACTAATCCCTTTGGAGCAAGCATATAAGAAATATCTTCTTGATTATGCATGTATTTAGCTTTTACAAATGCTTTAGCATTGTGGTAGTCATTCTTCATTAAGAAAGTTTCAAGTCCCATCTTTGGAACAGTGCTCTCTGCCATGAATTCAGATACCTTTGCATCTTCTGCACTTAGGATTGTTTCAAAGTCGTATGCTTCTGCAATTGTGCCATTACCATAGCCGCTCTCTAGAAGAACTCTAACTGCTTCTTCTAAAGATTCACTAAATACCATACGGCTTATCTTATCTTGAGATAAAAATCCGTTCTCTAGTGATTTAACACGTGCATTAGAATAGACTAATGAATTGCTCGCCATACTACTCTCCAAACAATATCTTTGCTAATTTTTCTTCTTGCTCATCCTTGATTTGTTCAAATTCAAGGGCGAATGTTAGGTTCTTATCGAACTTCTCTCCGCAAAGCATAACGCCACCATCAAAGTCTCCAAACTTCTTAGAAAGAGTTAACTTCTTTCCAATAGCTTTAGAGATGCTATCTATTTCCTTTTGAGTGATGATCTCTTTGTCCTTTTCACAAATAACAACTTCATCGTTATCATCTGCGCTTGATTTAATCATGTTCTTGATTAAGTCAAGATAAGCCTTCTTATCTTTAGTACGCATAGTATTTGCTACAGAATCAAAAACTGAATTAACAATCTCTGTCTTTTTAGACAAGATAATCTTCTTGCAGTCAAGATTTGCAACCATTGCTCTACGCTTTTCGATTTCAACGGCTTGGGCATCTCCCTTTGGAAGAACTTCGTCGGCAAATTCTTTTGCAGTTTGTTTTGCTGCATCTAAAATTGCGTCTGCTTCCTTTTGGGCTTTAGAGACATTCTCATTAGATACATCTAGCGCATCTTTGATAATCTTCTCTATAATTACTTCCTTATTATTCATATTTTCTCCTAAAACTATTTAATGAAAATAATAGCTAAGAATGATACTAATAGTGCAAGTAATGCGTATGTTTCAACCATAACTGTAAGTAGTAAGCCCTTACCAGATTCTTCTGGCTTCTTACCAACCATGTTAATAGCTGCAACGGCACACTTACCTTGGTATAATCCAGAAACTAAACCAACGATAGCCATTGGTAGACAAGCCATAGCGTAAGCCCAACCTGTACCAACAGATAAGTCCATGTTTCCTTGCATTAAACCAGATTGCAATAATACCATGAAAGCAATAATAAGTCCGTAAATGCCTTGTGTACCTGGTAACAATTGAAGAATTAAAACCTTACCAAACTTGTTTGGATCTTCTGTTGTAACCCCTGCTGCTGCTTGACCAGCAATACCAACACCGATTGCTGAACCACATCCAGCCATTGCAGCTGCCAATGCTGCACCTATTAAGGCAATTGCTATTCCACTCATTATTATTTAACCTCCTGAGTTTTTTCGTTATTTATATAATAATATTTCATTTCACTTCCAAGTGGTCTAAATAGAGAACCACCGCCTGTGTAGAATTTACCAAAGAATTCAACGAATTGTAATCTTGAATTGTGTACGTACGCACCTAAAGCATTGATAGCAATGTTAAATGTGTGACCAATTAGCGCAATGATTAAAATTACAATCGCACCAGCAAAGCCGCCACCAAGTAATCCTGAGATTGATGAACCGATTTGGTTAAATACCATACCGATAACGGCTGTAGCTAAGCCTAAACCGAATATACGTGTATATGACATTAAATCTGAGAAGAAGTTAATGATGTCATATAATGAAGCAAGCGCACCTGTGACTTTACCTGCTCCCTTCTTACCTATTGTTCCACCTAGCATTAGTAATGCTAAACCGATAAATAAGATAACCATACCAATTGTGCTTACAAATGATGGGATTTCAATATTCTTTAAGAACTTAGGACCAGCAAATAAACCTAATCCTAAAACTAAGAATAACCAACAGAATGCGGCTATACCAGCAAGTATATTCTTTGCTTTAAATTCAGCATATGCTTTTATCATTGTTCCAAATAACATTTGGAAGATACCCATAGCAAGAGATAAATACAACATATTCATTGGAGAATCGATTGGGTTGAACCAATACCAAATTCCTAAATCTTTCGCATTTAATCCAAAATAGCTTCCGAATAGGAATCCCCAGATGATTGTTGAGATACCACCCATGAATACAATCTTTATTAAGTTAGATTGACCTTTCTTTGGTTTTGTTATTAAAAGAACAATACCAGTTAGAATTGTCAAAATTAAACCATAACCAGCATCAGATAACATCATTCCGTAGAACATAAAGAAGAAGAATGCTACAAATGGGTTTGGGTCGATTTCTTTATATGCTGGAGATGAGAACATATTTGTTACGCTTTCATATGGAGATACGATTTCGTTATTCTCACAATATGTAGGAACGCTCTCTCCTTCAATTGGATCTCTAATTACGAAAGATAAAGCAAGTGGTGATTCTTCAAGTACTTTATTTAATTCGTCTGCCATCTTAGCAGGAACCCAACCTTCTAGGAAGTAAGATGATTGTGTAGATAATGTTAATCCTTCACATTCAACCTTTCTAATCTCTAATGCATAGAAATCATGCAATCTTTGAGCATCAAGTAGAACGCTTTCATACTTAATAGCTTCAAAGTATAAATCGATAATTGTGCCCTCGTTTTCTTTAGTGTGACGAGCTGCATCATTTATCATGTCAATTGCAACATCATCATAATTTAGTGAGCATGAAGCAAAATCCATCTCAGATAAAATCTCTGTGATTTCTTGTTCATTCTCTTTATGAGAAAGTACTGCAATATTTACGTTTTGTTCATCTTTAAATACTTCAACATATGCTCCCTTTTCTTCCAATTTAGAAACTAAAGGCAACTTTGCGACGTTAATTGTACCAAGAACGATTGATACGTGCTTTGTGCTCTTGAACGCGCTAAATTTAGCTGTGACAGCCTTATATGGAGCTAGTTGATTTTGAATACTTTGATACTTCGCATTTTCACTACGAAGGTTAATAATCTTTTCAGAAATTTCTTCTAATTGTCTAATTGTTTCGAAGACGTCAAACTCAACTTCTTGAGATGCGGCGAATTCATCAAATGTTAAACTTCTCTTTGGAATTAATAAGCCTGAAGTTTTAACTGGCTTATATTCAAAATTCTTATCCTTAGCATTATCCTTTACAACTTTAGCGGCTTCAGCTAAGAAATCGAAAATATATTCTATTTGTGTTAGCTTTCTTGTATATTCGTTGATTTTGTTTTCATCAAGTACATATGAAGTGTTATCTAGTTTTTTAGCAAGTGAAACTTCTACACAACCTTGTTTGTGCAAAATTTTCATTAATGCAGATTTTTCAGAATTGTTGCCGAAAAGCAACAATTTCTTCATATCACTTACCATACTTTTGAGTCATACTCCCGATAATAAAATCTACGGCCTTGTCTACATTCTTAGAAGCCTTCTTTGCCATCTCGTCTGCTTGCTTTTCGCATTCTTGAATTGCTTCTCTTGCAGCATTTTCACCATTAGAGAAAGCCTTGTTAGCCTTTTGAGCTACTTCAAGTTGAACTCTCTTTTTCTCAGATTCAACTAAGATTGCAGCTTCTTCTTTAGCTTTAGCAACAATTTCTTTAGCTTTTGTTTGAGATTCTTTTATAATATTCTCTGCCTTTTCTTCGGCTTCGATAATATTGTTAATTACTTCTTCAACCATAGCCTACCTCTATTTGAAATACTTTTGCTCTATAGCAGTGATTTTATTAACTCTATTTGTATGTCTTCCACCTTCAAATTCAGTTTCTAGCCATATCTTTGTCATTTGTGCAGCCAATTCTGGAGAAACAACTCTTCCTCCCATAGCTAAGATGTTAGCGTTGTTATGACGCTTTGTCATTTCTGCTGTGAATAAGTCATGAGCAACACCTGCTCTAATTCCCTTAACTTTGTTTGCAGCGATAGAAATACCGATACCAGTACCGCATAAAATAATACCCAAGTCAGCTTTGCCTTGAGATACTTCTTCTGCCACTTTTAATGCATAATCTGGATAATCTACAGAATCTGTTGAATAACATCCTAAATCTTCAATTTCGATATTTTTTGCCTTTAAAACTTCTTCTACGGCTGGTTTTAAAACGATACCACCATGATCACAACCAATTGCTATTTTCATTTCAACCTCACGTGTTATATCTACATAACATTGAAAATTATACCAAATATTTATTGATATATCAATAGGTGTAAAAAAAACGTAAAAAAATGCTTTATTCTCTATCGCTTCTTATCAAAAGATTTTTCATACAAATCAATGCGATTAAACATTTCTTTCTTCACGATAGCAATCAATTCTTCTTGGATATAATTCTGCTCATCAAACGAAAAAGATTTTAAATATTCACAACCCTTTAGTCGTTCTATTGTTTCTTTTATGATTGCGAACTGCATACCTGGTTGCAAAAATATATACTTTTCTTCATATAAATTCTTTTGATTCTTTACTTGAACTTTTGCAAGAGTATGTAAAGCACATAAATCATAAATTATTTTATTTTCAACTTCAGTTGAATATTGGCATTCACAATGCTTTTTTTCGCCAAACAATTTATTGATTGCCTCACGAATTATTCCCCAATTAATTTGGTCGTTAGACGAATTAAGTTTCTCTTCGATAACTTCATTCAAAAGTTCACAACTAACCTTTTCTATGACACTTATGATGGCATCTTCTAAATCTTCTTCTTTTATCTCTTTAATGACATACCAATGCACTCCATAATTTTGTTTCTTTAATGAATTTTGGAGGTTCTTACATATAGCCATTTTTATATACTCTTTAGTAGATTTGTACGAATAAAAAGCTAAGTAGTCTTTATCATAATCTGGATTACTGCAATCCATGAGTTCATTTTCCATTGTTCCTCCATATTCGATATATTCATCTTTATCGTATATGCCGAATACACTGCAAAACTCTTTATATGAAATATAATTAGTATGTAGCAACACACATCTATCATATAGTTCATCACATCTAGCAATTTCTATTTCTAAGGAATCATCACCCGTTATGACTATTTTTATTCCCATTGCACAATATATGTCTGACAGCATAGCTGCATGACTTATAAAATCTTCTACTAAAGTAATATCATCTATCAAGATGTTTTGAATCCCTCTACCCTTCAATTCGCGAACATCAGCAATTAAATCACTCATAGTATCTTTATTTGACAACTTAATAAAAGCAGTTTTTGTAAGGTCTAAATACTGTAGCATCTGCAACATCATTGTTGATTTGCCAGTCTTCTTCAATCCATACAATGCACACAATCTTGGCCCAAAATCTTCTTCAAAATAATTACGCAAATACTTTAAAATGTATCTATTTCCATACATCGATACACTTTTACTTAGATTGAATAAACTATCTCCTATTTGTACATTCGTATGAAATATGTATCCCAAGTTTGTTTGACTCCTACAAATATTTATTGTGCTTTAACTATTTAGACAATATTTTTGAAATAATATCTGAAATTGCAGATTTAATTTGTTCTGCTGTCTTTAAATAAACTTCTAAACTTTGGCCATATGGATCTGAGATATCTCCCTTCTTAGTAAAATCATCCATAGAAAATAATTTTTCTTTTGGCACTATATCTTCAAGCGCTCTCTTGTGAGATGCAGTCATACATATGATGTAATCAAAAGTATCAATATCCTCTTTTGTTAGAGGTTTTGATTCATGAGAAAATTCAATATCATAATGCTCAAGAGCCTTTTTTGAATACTCTGAAATTGGAGCGCCCTCTTCGCAATAAAGACCTGCGCTATCTACCTCAACGTCATCGACGTTGTATTTTGCTAACATATCTAGCATAAAAGCGTGAGCCATAGGAGATCTACAAGTATTACCGGTACATACGAACATTATCTTCATACTCTAACTCCTCCAGCTGCTTTATTTACTCTATTCATAACAGATGCGTTCTTA
Organism: Clostridia bacterium; assembly: GCA_016287155.1. Lineage (GTDB taxonomy): Bacteria > Bacillota > Clostridia > Christensenellales > UBA3700 > UBA3700. The sequence goes on from JAEEWC010000156.1 coordinate 52,667, forward strand.
CCATCCATACCAAAGTCTTGGCAAATAATATAATCGGCGATTCTTTGTCCTTCGTGCATTGAAGCAAAGATGTTTCTCATTGTTTCATCGGCATTTAATCCAACGTCAATATAACGCTCGCCATTTAGCTTTTTAATAATATCATCTCTTGCAATAATAATTGGGTTAAAGCCTTTGGCTTTCTTATCCGCATATTCTTTTATCATAGACTCAAAAGTCTCTGCAATTACCATTGGGCATAGGGGTGCGTAATGCTTATATTTCATCCCTGGAGCTTTAGCAACAGTAACCTTGCCTTTAAATGATTCACAAGCGCCCAAAACTGAAGCTATCATCTCTTGCGTAATACCGCCTGGACGCAAGATTGTTGGAATATCTTGAGTCATATCAATAATTGTAGATTCAATACCAACTTCTGATGCCCCACCTTGGATAATTAGAGGCACTCTACCTTGCATATCCTCATATACATCTTCTGCGTTTGTTGGAGAAATATGTGTAGATACATTTGCAGATGGAGCTGCAATTGGACAATTACATGCCTTTAAAAAGGCATTAGCAATAGGATGAGATGGCATTCTAATGCCAACTGTATCCAATCCTCCTGTTACTTCTTTTGGGATTGATGGAGCCTTAGGCATGATGATTGTAATTGGCCCTGGCATAAATGTATCTATTAAAGTTTTTGCATTTTGAGTAATCTCAGAAACAAGTGATGGAATTTGATCTTTTGAATAGATGTGAACAATTAAAGGATTGTCACTTGGTCTTCCCTTTGCTTCATAGATTTTCTTTACGGCATTAACATCAAAGGCATTAGCGCCTAATCCATATACAGTTTCCGTAGGAAAAACTACTACTTCTCCTTTATTTATTAACTGAGCTCCTAGCTCTATTGCTTGTTGTCCTTCTAATAATTTTGTTTCCATCGATATAATTTTACTCATATTGAGTGAATAAAGCAACCACGCGAAAATAGCAATATTTACGCTTATTTAATTTTATGTTAAAATTATTGATGTTAAGTGAAATGGGGAAATTATGGCGAATACTGAATTACAAGGACAAGAATTAGAACAAAATTCTTCTTCTATTCTAGAGGAAGTTTTTTACGACGTGCAAAAACACCTTCACATTGTAGGCAAATCGGAAAAGCCTACATTACCAAAATTTATTGCAATCAACAAATTACCTAGCATTGAATTATTCAAGGATTCACTTGACGAAGAACTTGCCGAGCCGGATTTAACTCAAGAAGATAGAGATAGAATTGCAGCCGAAGAAGCTAAAAAGATTCAAGAGGAAGAAGAAAGACAAAAAGCCGAGGAAGAAGCCCGTCTAAAGGCTGAAGAAGAGGCTCGTTTGAAGGCTGAGCAAGAAAAACTTGAAGCCGAGCAAAAAGCTAAAGAAGAGGCTGAACGTTTACAAAAAGAGGAAGAAGAAAGACAACGTGCTGAAGAAGAAGCAAGATTAAAAGCCGAAGAGGAAGCACGCCAAAAAGAAGAACAAGAACGTTTAGAAGCTGAAGCTCGTCAAAAGGAAGAGGAAGAAAGACTAGAACAAGAGAGATTGCGAAAAGAGGAAGAAGAAAAAGCTAAAGTCCCTACTCCACAAGCTCAAACAATTTCAGTCATTTCATTTGAAACACTAAAGGGTAAGAAAAAACCTATCGCTAAAAAATCTATAATGCAAGGTGGTGGTATCTCTGCTGCTATCATGGCACAAGCTCAACAAAAGGAAGAACTTGATGCTATAAAGAGAGAGGATGCAAGAGAAAAAGCTGCTATCCGTCGTGAAGAACAACTAAAAGAGGAAGAAGAAAGGTTAAAGAACGCTATTCTAATTGGAAATACGAAAAAGGCATCTCCAGAACTTGGTAAGTTCGAAATTGCAAAATCTGATGATCCTCTAAAACCATATAAGTTCGTTCTAAAAACTGAACAAGGAAAAGTTGTTTACGAAACTGCCCCACTAAGAACAAAACCAAATGAATTAACAGCCGTTATGTTTAAAGACATCATGGCTAATGGTTCATTCTCATTTATAAAGACACTTCAAGGATATAACTTTAGAATTTTAGATGCTCGTCAAAGAATTTTCTGCACATCAAAAGCGTTTAGAACATCTCTTGATGCACAAAAAGCAGCCGCACTTGTTAAAAAGTACGGCCTAAGTGCAAATTATATTGACGATACAACTATTTAGTATTTTCTTTTAGAATGCAATATCTTTCTCAAATACAAAATCATTCCCTTGATATATAAAATGGCTTCTAATTCTTGCTTTATAGTGACCTTTTGCATCAATAGTTTTTCTTTGAGTTTTTGTAATCCATAAATACTCTATTCGTCTTATTTGAGACTCTTCCTTACTAAACGACTCGTTCTCTTCTACTACATCAATCGTTATCAAATTTACGCATTCAATTCTTAGGGCATGTCCAGTCTTGTTTTTAAGCTTTGCTACAATAATCGTCTCCTCTTCATCCGAATATATAGAGTAGTCTAAATCGAAGTTATCTACATCTATCTTCTTTGGCTGATAAAATACAAAACCTAATATTGAAAGAATCAATATCAATATTATTAATACAACCGCACAAACAACACCTGTTTTATTCATTATACCCTTCTGTCTAAATCACAATTCATCATAATCTATGCTCTAAGGAATCTGTCTGCTTAATTATTTTTATACTCATTACACTAAGTGCAAATTATATTGACGATACACCTATTTAATTAGTGGTTCTACTTGGTAGTACAGGATATCTTGTTGTTGTCGGATAAGTTTTACATGGACATTCAATCTTAATATTACCAACCTCAAAACACATGTGACATTGCGATTTATAATAATATGTTGAATAATAATAATAGCCAGCTGTGGTCATAGTATTTTTTATAGTTTCTGCATCAGAAATAACATTTAATCCATATATAGCAACATCTTCATCTGTAATTATTATGGAATTGCATCCATACTTATCCCCAACTGCAACAAAATGGTATTTCACATATGGTAAATTTAGATTACCCGCTAGGTCTCTATCGAAGCAATCAAACTCAACTGTTGCTAAAGTTGTACTCGATTTTTTTATGCTCTCGGGATCAACAATTAAACCTTTTGCTTTAATCTCGTCCACCGTATATCTTTCTGTAACCCATACTATCAAATTTGTATTTTCTGGTTTATCTACAAAATAATCTTTAGTATTAGATGAACCATAATAGTCACCAATGTTGGTTATAGGATCATCGATTTTTTCACAACCGATTAGTGCAACTAATATGCATACAAACAATATGATTAAAAATAAATAGCTAGTCTTTTTCATACTTCCCCTTGCATATTTATTATACAAAGGTAAAAATTAACTTACGCTTAAACAATTTATTGCATTAAAAAAGGGCTCTGCTGAGCCCTCATCTTTATACTCTTGCTTCTATTATTGTCATCTTGCCTTTTAGCGTGTAGTTATAATTTGCTGGAATAAAGCAAGTATCTCCTAAAGCTAGATTTTCTTTATTACCATCAACAATAACTTCACCACATCCATCAACAACTGTAATTGATGCAAATGAATCGCCATTTACTTCAACATCAAGCGTGCCATCAACCTTGATTTCTGTTGTTGTGAAATATTTGCAAGAAGCTAAAAGCTTCTTGTTAGCATCTAATTGTTTAACTTCTTCATTTACAATACCAACTCTTTGAGGATCAATTACCTTTAAAGACTTTTCGATATGAAGTTCTCTCTTATTGCCCTTAGCATCAACTCTATCATAATCATATAGTCTATATGTTAATGAAGAATTTTGTTGAACTTCGCAAATTAATAATCCGCCACAAATAGCATGCACTGTACCTGATGGGATATAGATGCAATCGCCCTTTTTAACTTCAACGAAGTTAAGGATATCCATAATTCTATTTTCTTTAATTGCTTGAGCTACTTCATCAATTGAATATTTTTCTTTAAAGCCGCAATATACGCCGCCACCTTCTTTTACATCAACAATGTACCACATTTCTGTTTTACCGAATTGACCTTCGTTTGCTAAAGCGTATTCATCTGAAGGATGGACTTGTATAGACAAATTTGTCTTTGCATCGATTAATTTTATTAAAATAGGAAAGAATTTGAAATTTAGAGCCTTCTTGCCCTTTAAATCAGGCATTTTATCTAATAAATCACTTAGACTCATTCCTTTATATTCACCATTAGCAATAATTGATGGTCCTTCTTTATGACAAGAAAGTTCCCAGCTTTCTGCTATGATATCTTTATCTGTCTTTTTGTTCCATTTTGTCTTTAGAGAATCGCCACCCCAAATAAAATCTTTTGTGGCTGGAATTAATTTTAATGCGTACATATTTCTACCTCTTTGGCATTGTAATTATAAATTCAGTGCCTTTACCTAAATCACTTTCGATTTCGATTGTGCCTTTGTGATCTTGAACTACTTGTTTAACAATAGCAAGTCCAAGTCCTGTTGAAGATTCATCGCCAACGCTTACTCTCGCTTCGTCTACTCTGTAGAATCTTTCGAATACCTTTTCTTGGTTTTCTTTAGCAATACCGATACCGTTATCTTTGACACTTAGTATAACACTATCCCCTTTATCCTTGATAGTAATTTTAACGTAGCCTTTCTCTTTATTATATTTAATAGCATTTGAAACAAGATTCTTAACAAGCATCATCATTTCTTTGTAGTTACCATATACTTGGCAATCACCTGTAATTGAGATTTCAATATCATGCTTTTTAGCAATAACTCTCAATTCATCTATTGTTTCTTCGCACAATGTCTTTAAGGAGAATTCTTCTTTTTCAATTTCTCTTGTTTGAGAGTCCATCTTACTTAATTGAAGCATTTCATCAATTAAAGTCTTCATCTTTATAGCATTCATTTGAATTTCAGTTGAACACTTTGTAATTTGCTTTTCAGTTGGCTTATTCATGGATAAGATTTCTGAATACCCAGCAATAGCAGTTAGAGGTGTCTTTAATTCGTGTGATGCATTTGCGAAGAATTCTTGTTTTGCTTTTGCGGTCTTTACTTGCTCAGTAATATCTGTAGCAACTAATAGCATATACATATCCAAACCTTCAACTTCTTCTGGGAAGATAGTTTGTACATGCAAATATTTGCCATTTACAGTATTTTCAAATACCGTAGGAACGTGGCTCTTTAAAGATTCTTTAAACATTGCATATTCTTGAGCATATTGCTTTTCGAATTCTTTTGTTGGACCTTTTTTAGGATCAATAGTTAAAAGCTCAACAGCTCTTGTATTTGAGAAGATGATTTCACCTTCTTTATCTAGAGCAATAACGCCTTGCGTTATTGATTCCAATAGTACATTCAAATTGTGCATAGTATCATTAATAGTAGCACCCATCTTATCAATTTCTTCTAGCATCTTATCCGCTTGAGAGGCTACTAAATACTTACTAACTTCAGTCTTTTTATATTTACCTTCTCTAATATCGCTCATAATATTTTGAACGGTTGTTAAAGGTTCAACGGAAGCTCTTACGTTCAAACGATAGAATACGATAAGCGCAATTGAAACAACAATCCAGAATATTGTTAATGCAACAACGAAAATAATAAATGGCTTTTGACCAACTAAAGCAGGTTTTGCAAATCTTACTATTACGAATCCACTCTTATAAACATCTTCAGATATTTGAACCTTTACATAATATGTAAACATTCTTGAAGAGTTTTGATAAATAATCGCATACTTAGATAAAGTTGCACCATTATCTGCAGTCAATAATGCCTCTGTTTGTGGATCAAAACTTAAATTTCTTTCTTTTAATTGTTCAATATCATGAGTATCGCCAATTGCTTCTCCAGATGGGCTAAATACTGTCATACGAATAGAGCTACCTTGCTTATTGGAAATAAGCATATCTAATCTCATTAAACTCTCTACTCTAGATACTTGATCGGAAATTGCTTCTGCGAATTCTTTAACTTCTGTTTCTGTATCATTTAAGCTAACAATAGCAAACGACCCCACAATTGCGGCCGTTATGATAAACATTGTCACAGACATGACTATTACGATTCTTCTTAAAATCTTATTTCTCATCTAAATCAGTTAGAGAAAATTTGTAACCTACACCTCTAATAGTCTTAATATATGGCATCTTTGTATAAGCGCCAAGTTTAGCTCTTAAAGACTTGATGTGCATATCTAGGGTTCTTGTTTCACCTACGAAATCATAACCCCAAACTTCTTTTAGAATAACTTCTCTTGGGATAACTATATCAATTCTTGAAATTAATAATTTCAATAAATTATATTCTTTTAATGTAATAACAACTGGTTGATTATTAACAGTTACGATATGTTCTGAATCGTTAATTGCGATTTCACCTGCACGTAAAGATGATGAATCAGACTTTCTGTAAGACACTTTTCTTAGATTAGCTTTAACTCTTGCGATCAATTCAAGCATACCAAATGGCTTAGCAATATAATCGTCAGCACCAACATCAAGACCTCTTACCTTGCTGTCTTCATCGCCCTTTGCAGATGCAATAATAACTGGGATATCGCTTGTAGCTGTATCTTGCTTTAATTTCTTTAAAGCAGTAATACCATCCATACCTGGTAACATAATATCCAAAATGATTAAATTTGGTCTATTTTCTTTAATAGCTTGGAACATTTCCTCAGCTCTAACAAAACTTGTACATGTGAATTCATCGTTGTCAAAGGCCATTTCATATAGGTCTCTGATGCTATTGTCATCTTCTACTACAAATATCGAATACTTCATAATTCCTTCCTTATTAAAATTTATTTTAACACAACGTAAGAATTATGTAAATAAACAAAGTTTATAAGGGACATTTCCTATATAAATATATGTATTATTTATATTTATTTTGTCTAAAATCTTTTTAGATATTCAATAAAATATTTATCAACCCATGGCTCAACATTAACCAACTTTAAGCCGTCTTTTTTATCTCTATATAAGCATAACTCAATAGAACCAAGTTTAGAATTATCAAAAATATACAACACATCTGAATAACAAGCCAAATTAAATAGATTATCCATGCTTCTATAATATCTATCAATTATTTTGTCATTTGGAACATCATGACCGCCCTCAGATACTCTATGCTCGACACGAGCAATATTTATTGCAGGATCATTTGTGCCTATAAAGACTACTGTTATTTCATAACCACGTTCTTTACATTTAGAATAGATATTAAAATACTTATTGGTTGAATTTACCGTCTCAATTATTACATCAGATCCATTTTGAATTAATGAATCCAAATATTTTGAAGTAAAATCAAATGCAGTTTTATATCGATCAACGATATCTTCAATATCATTAAACAATTTTGCGGCAAACACATCTGGATTTACAAATACATAACTAGTCAACCCATGTTGCCTTATAAAATTCTCTGCTGCGGTACTCTTGCCACTTCCATTTGGCCCTGCAAATACAACCAAATGCTTCATTATTTTTTCATCCTTTCAAGAATTTGTTGTCCCTCAGGAGTTAATGTAGCATTTTTAGACAATTGTTTCATTACAGAATTATAGTCTTCAACCACAAAATCTTTTACAAATTGTTGGGCTTTTTCAAAAGATTGTTCTAATTTCACTTCCTCATTCCTCTGCGACAATTTTTCATTTATTATAACTTCGATATAATTGCTGACTTTTCTATTTTCAGCTTTTGCTTCTTTTTTCAAAGCATCAAGTAACTCACTATCTAAAGTTATACTAATAGCTGCCTTCCCCATGCTAGGCCTCCTTTATATGATATTATCATATTTCATAATATAATATACTATAATACACGATATTTGTCAATTAAGCAAAAGTCTATGAAGACAAAAATGTCATGAAAGGAAAATAAAAAAAAGAGGATTTCTCCTCTTCTTTCTCTGGAACCGGCAACGTCCTATCCTCCCAGGCCGTCTCCAACCAAGTACTTTTAGCGCTGAAGGTCTTAACTTCTGTGTTCGGAATGTGTACAGGTG
>JAEEWC010000013.1 GCA_016287155.1 Clostridia bacterium
AGAACAAGAAACTATTAAAGTTAGATATAGTATTTTTTAAATTTATTACAAAAGATTCAATAAAACATGAAGATAGACGTTTTGTTAGATTAACTCAAAAGCAAAATGTAGATGTATCTATAAAGAGAGTTCAAGATGTGCTAAACCTTGATCTTCAAAAATTGTATATCTTATCTAATGCAGATAAGGTTAACTTTCCGCTTTTAAATGAAGAGCAAGAGCAAATAGTAACACAAGAGAATAACAACATCGTAGTTCAAGGTGTTGCTGGTTCTGGTAAGACAAACATCTGTATAGATAGAGTAGTGTATGCAGCATCAAGAAGATATAGAGGAAAGATAATCTATAGCACATATTCACATGCTCTACTTGAAGATACTAAAAATAAAGTAGCTTTATTTAATAGCAACATTAAGACTTTTAATGAAGCTCTAAGACAAGGCAAAGTAACATTTATTGGTAAGAATAAAAAGAGCGCTATTGAAAACAAATTAGGCATTTGGCTTGATGTAGATGCAGAAGAAAATATCATAAAGACACTATCTGATATTTCTCACTATTTAGAGAATAATGTAGATTATATGCTTATTGAAGATTTATACAATAAGGCTCTAAATAAAGATATTGAATTTACCTCTGAACAGTATTTTGTCAATACGTATCTAAAAAATATTAAGAACTATAATCTAAAAAGCAACATTGAAAAGATTAAATATATCGCTCAGGAAGTCATATATAAGGAAATTTATGGTCTTATCTTTGGATATGTAAAAGAAGACGATGCAAAGGCATTTATCTCTCAAGAGGAATATATTGAGCTTAGAAAAGAAAGCTTCACAAGACAAGAAGCAACAATTATCTATATGATCGCAATGGATTATTATAAGTTCCAAAAAGAACATAACCTTGTAGATAACAACATTGCTTCAAGATATTTAATTGAGAATAAATCAAAAGTTGAAAAATATTCACTTTGCATTCTAGATGAGGTTCAAGACTTCACTCAAATCAATCTATATATGTTCAAAGAATTGTCATATAAGATGTTCTGCGTGGGCGATGCGCTTCAGATGATTAATCCAGCATATTTTAGTTTTGCATTCTTAAAGAGATTGATGTTTGAAGATAAATATCTAAAGGTATCAGAACTTAGAAACAATTATAGAAACAGCAAAAAGATTGAAAAGATAATAGATAATTTAAGCGAATTAAATATTGAGCAATTTGGTACTCACTCATTTGTGCTAAGAGGTAAGAGCATTGATGATGATATGTTAGCAAAGACGATTTATCTAAATGATGGTAATTTTACTAACCTTATTGCAAATAAAGCATATAGCGATGTAACCATTGTTGTTAATAGCATTGAAAAGAAAAACGAATTAAGAAAGATTCTACCAAAGCAAGAAATTCTAACAATTTCTGAAATAAAAGGCCTTGAGAGAAGCTTTGTTATATTGATGGATGTTCTTTCAGATAATTCTCAAAAATGGGATGTATTAAATAGAACAATAATTAGTAAGAAAAAGGCAGAAGAGAATTCTGTATATAGATATTATTTCAACCTATTCTATGTAGGATTAACAAGAGCAAAACAGAGTTTATTTGTAATCGAAAGAAAGAAGATAGATTTATTTAAAAACTTCTTTGATGAAAACTTTGAAGAATTGAATCAAAAGGGAGCATTTGATTTATTAGATTCAATTGCAAGCAAAGTTGATTTAGATAGAGAAGAAATCCTTCAAAGGATTGAAGAGTTCATAAAGCATGAGCAATACGATAACGCAAGATTCTTGCTCGAGAAATTAGATGCAGAAGATGCAAAACTCCAAGAGGGTAAGATAAACATCTTTGAAAAGTATGTGCGTCGTAATCAAAATAGGCAAGCAGGCGTTGAACTTTGGAAGATAGGTCTACTTGAAGATGCAAAAGCACAATTTAGAATATCTAATGATGATAGATTAATTGATTTAATTGATGCTTGTGAAAACAATGGATCAAATCTTGAATATGACATTGTCGAGTTCTACCCACAAGTTAGAGATAATGAGATAGCAAGACAATTAATATTAGACACATTAGGTGACGATTTAAAAACAATAAAAGATAATCAACAAAACATTCTTAATAGCATAAAGAGAAGGAGATAGATATGGAAAATAATGAAGTACAATCTTTAATTAGCGCATTTAAAGGGTATAGGGATTTATTAACTCCAATACAAACATCATTGCACGAACTTGCTGATACATACAGCACAATGGAATCAGATTTACAAAAGTTGTCTGATGCTTTCAATGGCGATGCAAAAACAAAATTGAATAAGATTTATGACAACCTTGAGAATCAAAGTAAGAAGTCATCAGATTTAGCAAACAGTATTGATGAATTCTTGAAGAACAGCAATAAGTACATTAATGATGTATCAAAGATTTCATCAACCTTCGAAAGCTTCGAAAATAAGATTAGAGCTTTAAATGAAATCGAAGCAAAAGCTCAAGAGCAAATGAGAAAGCTAGATACTTTGATTGAAGAAAAGAAGATTAACTACAATGTTAAAGATCTGGAGCGTGCTCTTGATGTATATAACAACAACGTGCAAAAGGTAAGTGATTTCATTAATAAAGATGTTGCGCAATCTTTAAATGATACTTCTCGTAAAATTGATGCTATTAAGAAAGATTCAGATGCGCTATCTAAACAAATTAAAGACGAACATTCATCAGTTGAAGAATTAATTCAAACATATTCTTCTACTAATTCATTGCTAAAGAATCTAGTTGAAAAGGAAGATGTAAATGAAGCATACATTTACGCAATATTAGATAAGTGGGCTAACGATAGAGGAGTTAAGAGAAAGAATTAATGGTAGAAGATGTTGGGCAAGAAATATATAATGCCATAAAGAAGGACAATCTAGAATTGTTCGAAAAGCATGTTAATGAAGAGCATGCTAAAGAACTTTCATTTGGCAGATTCCCAATATTATCTCTATGTTATTTATATAATGCAAAAAAGATTATAAAGAAGTATGAAGATGAACTTCTATTGGTAAGAACATACATCCAAATTCCAGAGAAAATCGAGACGTATTCACTTTTTAAGAAGAAAGCAGGTAGAAACTTAAGACTATATGCGGGGACGAATAATATAATTCATCCTCTAGAAATGTTAAGTATATTAGGTAAAGCTTCAAGATTAGAAAAGGTTTATCCAAAGGCTATAAAGACTAATTCTACTATTGAGAATCTAAAAGCAATTGAGATGGTTAAATCGTCAACCGAGATTAATCCAACAGAAACAAAGATTCAAATGCCTAAGCAAAAAATACCAAAGAAGTTATATCAGATATCAATTTCCATTATGGCTGTATGCTTGGTGTTCGCAATTGTATTTTCTCTTGCAGCAGTTGGAGTTGTAGCTCTTGGTGATGGAAGTGAGAACCATCCATATTATGTTAGATCTGCAAGCCAATTAGAAGAAGCAATCTCAAAAGGAAAGTATATTGTTCTTGATTCAGATATTGAGTGTGAGTCTTTAGCTATTGGCGATTATGATGGGAATATTGATGGTAATTCTCATACGATAAAATTAACTAATCAAACAACAAATATATTTAAGAACTTCACAGGTTCTATTAAGAATCTAAATATAGATATCCAACTAGATTTTGCAAACAATGCATCATCTGGAATTTTAACATACAAGAATTCAGGAACTATTGATAATGTTAATATAACAATTAACGGCAAGATGAAATATACAGGTGCTGCCGTTGGTACAAACATTATGTTCGCGCTTATATCTAGTGATAATTCTGGAACTATTTCAAATGTTACTATTGATGGGGCTTTAGAGATTGAAGGCAACATTGCAAGTGATGTTGAATTTGGAGCCATTGCAGGTGCAAATACAGGTAGTATTAAAACTATAAAAACATCAGGCACATTTACTTTTACTGAAGCAAATGGAGCTATGGGTGTATTTAAGAATGACGGCGATGTAGATTCTTTTGAAAATAGTGCATCACTTTATCAAACATCAAATGCATATTCAACAGATTATGCAAACGAAGGAAGATCATTAAGAATGGGTGGTATAGTTTCAATTAATTATGGAACAGTATCAAACAGTATAAATACTGGAGATATAACCATAGAAGATAAGAATGAACAAGGCGTTTATTCTATTATCGGTGGTGTTACTTGCGTAAATTTAGGTACAATTCAAAAATGTAAAAACACAGCTACATTAACTTCAAATGTTAATTTTGCTATTGCAAGAACGGGTAGCATTTGTGGAGACTCCGAAATCGATGGTAAGATTCCATCAATAAAAGAATGCGCAGGTTTAGGAACAATTGTGGTTAGTGTTGAAAGCGATAGATCAAGATGCTTTGTTGGTGGTTTAGTAGGTTGTGTATTTGGATCATATAACAATACAGCAACAATTACAGATTCATATTCAGCAATTCAAACGCAAATTAACGGAACCTATACATCTATTTGTAGAGGTGGTATTGTCGGTTTTTGGCCAAGTACTTATGGAGACGGCTTGTCTAATAATGCATACTTGCAATCTAATACTGTTCCGTATGGATTGTATATATCTGGATATTTTGCTTATGAAGGTGTTGTTTCTTCACAAGGAATGTTTACAAATTATGAAAATATGAGCGATATTGAAGCTTTGGAGATTTATTGGTAATGATTAGAGAAGATAAAGCAAGTGTATCAATAATGTTAAGTGCAGCTATCATTGGAATTATAGATGTAATAGCCGTAATTGTTTTTGCTGTTCTTGGAATTCTAATTGGAGTAGGAAGTTTATTGCAATCTCAGGGCATAATAATAGCCGCAATTGTTATTGCAGCTATAAATGTCGTAGAGATTATTTTAGTTCCTATATTATTAATGCTTCGAAAAGGTTAGTCTTTAAATAAAGCTACTAAACA
>JAEEWC010000157.1 GCA_016287155.1 Clostridia bacterium
AATCAAAAATCTCAAAAGAAAGTAATCGCTATGGATTTATCAAAAAATATGATTGAAGGGGCTATAGAATGCCATAGCGATAATAAGGACCTACAGTTCATATGTGGGGACTTTTTAGAATCAGGATATAACAACATGTTCGACGATATTGTTATATTCAATGCGTATCCACACTTCTTAGATGTTGAGAAATTGTCTAATGTAGTATATAACGCGCTAAAGAGGGGTGGCCGTTTTGCTATTATACATTCTCTATCTAAAGAAGAGTTGAATACGCATCACAAACAACATGCACTTAAAGTATCTAGACCTTTAGAGAGTGCAGATATTGAATCAAAAAAGTTCAAGGCACACTTCACGACGAAAATGTGCCTTGATACTGATGATTCATATTTAATACTACTTGAAGTAATTAAATAAGATAATATATCTATACCATTTTTGTCACATTTCAACTTCGTGAGATTTCTAAAAATTTGACCTACTTAATATATAAATATATAATTAAAATATGGACGAAATGATAGAATTAAACAATTATATAGACACGATCAGTTACATCATTCAAAAGCATAAAGATATTACAGAAGAGTGGGATTCATATTGCGCATCAAATGGCATTGAACCTTTTAACCAAAAGAAGATGCAAGTTATTGATTTAGTAGAATCAGACGAATTGTTTGATAATGTAAAGAAATACTTATCATTTTTAATTCAAAACACTATCGATGTATCTGAACATTTGGAAGACAATAATATTAGATATCGTTTAAAGACTCTTAACTCTGTTGAAAGTAAAATATTTAAATATGTGTATAATAATGTTGAGAAAGGAAGAGTCCCTGTATTAAAATGTTTAAATGATATTTATGGAACTAGAATTATTACGAATAAGTATTATACATATGAAGAAATACAAGAATTCATAGATAAACATTTCCCTGGATTAAAGTGTATTCCTTCAATAAAAAATGGCTATAACGCAACCCATTTGTATTTTAAAATTGATAATTATCACTTTCAATGGGAGATGCAAATTTGGTCTAAAAAATATGAAAATTCGAATATAGCGTCTCATACAAAGCATAAACAAGCTTATGCAGAATGGGAAGATGAGAATAATAAAAGGAGGTATTAAGCATGGTTACACATTACATATTTATTAGTAGTTCGTATTCTAATAGAACTAGAATAGCATATGATATTTGCAAATTAGATGGCGTTACAAGTGAAGTTATTGCAAATGTATCAAAAACCGTTCAAGAAAAATGTGGGCAAGATGTTGCGCTAGGATTTCAATGTATCCAAGTGCAATCTGAAAAGTGGGAAGATGTAGTAAAGTATGATCCATTTTTCGACAATATGCTTGTAATACCTACGTTAGAAGAGTTTATTAACTTAATTAACGCAGATAGGGATTTAGGCGCAATTGATGTTGCTTATTATATTTTGACGCGCTTGAAGTGCTCTCATATCAGATTGCAAAAATTATTATATTTTTGCTATGCGGATTATTTGTGTAACACTGGTAAAAAGTTGTTTGAAGACAAGATATACGCATATAAATATGGTCCAATTGTTAAAAGTGTTCATGATGATTTTATAGAGCAATATCATGTAAAAAATGATGAAGATATTAAATTGCCTTTCGATAAAGCAAGAAGAGCAGCAAACAGAAGCTTCTTATTGTTTGTTAAAGATGGAACAGAGAAAACATATAGTGTAGAGAAAACGCTAGAAAGATACAAACATTATAATGCCAAATCGTTAATGGCGATAACTCATAGAAAGGGTAGCCCTTGGGATAAGACAGAACTAGGATTTGAAATAAGTGATTATGATATTATTGAGTCACATTTCATTGAATCAAAAGATAAAACAGTTACGCCAAAGACAAATTAATTATTAAATATTGCTATACGAATCGATAATTTGGATTAGTTTGTTAGAAAGTTGCGCAATACCGACATCGTTAATAGCTGAAGTCTCAAAGATTTCAGCTATTTTGTTTCTCTTTCTAACATTTGCATGGAATTTTTCTACATCGAAATCGAATACTTCTCTTGTATCGAACTTTGTTGCTACAACCATAGATGCCACTTCAAACATTAAAGGATACTTTAAAGGTTTGTCGTCGCCTTCTGGTACAGATAATAGAACAAGGTTCATATTTGCGCCTGTGTCAAATTCAGCAGGGCAAACAAGATTGCCAATGTTTTCTAATATCAATAAATCAATATTAGATAAATCAAAATCTTTTAGCGCGTCTTCTACCATTTGAGCTGTTAGATGACAAGCGCCACTTGTGTGAATTTGTAGAGTAGGGATATTTAGCTCTTTAGAAATAGTAACCGCATCAACCTCAGAGTCAATATCAGCCTCCATAACGGCGATTCTATACTTTTTCTTTAAAAGTGGCAAAAGATGTAAAAGAAGCGTTGTTTTGCCACTACCTGGAGATGCCATTAAATTAATGAAGAAAATCTTCTTTTCTTTTAATTGCTTTCTCAACTCATCAGCAGTGGAATCGTTACGTCTTATGATGTCTTCTTTAACTTCTACTATTTTATAATCCATTATTCTACTTCGATTTGTTTCATTTTAACTTCGTTGCCAGTAACAAGATAAGTATGCTCAGATTTGCAATGTGGACATGTCTTACCGAATTGAACAGTATTATATGTTTGTTTGCAATCTTCACAATATGAAAGGGCAGATAAAACTACAAGGTTTAACTTACAGCCTTTTAGATATTCTGTTTTCTTCTTGGCCCATTCAAAACAATCTTTGAAATATTCGGGAACAACGGTAGATACCTCTCCTACCTCAACGGTAAGAGAGATAACTTTGTTTACCTTATTTTCTTTAGCAATCTCGTCGATTTGCTTAGTGATATTAAAGACTATTCCTAGTTCATGCATTTACTGAATTACCTGTGTTTGGATTTGGATCTCCTGCTTCTTTGATGGCCTTATTGTATGCTTTTCTCTTAGCACGCATCATTCTAGCTTCCTTACTCATTGAGTGAGCAGCAATCTTAAATGCACGCTTTGTAGCATATGCTAATAAACCGCCAACCTTCTTTTCAGCAACTCTCATAGTTGTGCATTCTGGATGGTCTCTAAATAGGTGGATAGCATCGAACTTACATCTTGTTGTACAGATACCACAACCGATACACTTATTAGGGTCAACAACTGACGCACCACATGATAAACAACGACCTGTTTCGATTTTTACTTGTTCTTCAGTCAATGTTAACTTAGCATCTCTGAATGATTTCTTGTAGTCAATTGATGGATCAAGTGGTTCTTCTTGACGGCCAGCTTTATCGTAATCTGGGAATGTAATATCTTCCTTATCTAGTGGGATGAAGTTTCTTCTATCCTTACCAATTGTTGGGTGAGCTCCTTCATGAACATGTCTATGTAGAGAGTCAGCAACTTCATGACCAGCAGCAATAGCATCGATAACAAACTTAGGTCCTGTGTAAACGTCACCGCCTACGAAGATATCTGGATCATCTGTTTGATATGTTAACTTATCTGCTACAGGGTAGTTGCCATGCCAGAACTTAACTTGAGTACCCTCTAATAACTTGCCCCATTCGATAGCTTGACCGATAGCGAAGATAATCTTATCTGCCTTAACTTCGATAGTATCGTTTTCATCATATTTTGGAGCAAACTTATGATTTTCATCAAATACAGAAACACACTTCTTGAAGATGATACCTGTAACATTACCCTTAGCATCAACCGTAACTTCTTTTGGACCCCAAGAGTTATTGATAGCGATATTTTCTTCTAGTGTTTCTTCAATTTCTAACTTGCTTGCTGGCATTTCTTCTCTGCTTTCTAAGCTGAACATAGAAGTTTCGATAGCACCAAGTCTTTGAGCTGTTCTTGCACAATCGACAGCAACGTTACCACCACCGACAACAACAACCTTACCTGTGAATCTTTGATTCTTAGATTGATTTTCATAAGCATCCTTTAGGTATTCAACAGCGATAGCTGTACCATTTGCTGTATCATTTGCAACGCCTGGTCTTCTACCACCTTGGCAACCAATAGCAATATAGAATGCTTTGTATCCTTGTTTCTTTAATTCTTCGATAGTAATATCTTTACCAACTTCAACGCCACACTTAATTTCAGCGCCAAGAGCTTTAATTACATCGATTTCAGCATCGATAACATCTTTTTCTAGCTTGTATGTTGGGATACCATATCTTAACATACCACCAGGTTGTTCATGCTTTTCGAATACTGTTACTTTATATCCCATTACGCCAAGGTAATATGCTGCAGATAAACCAGCTGGACCAGCACCGATGATAGCAATCTTTTCATCAAATTTATCATATACAGATGGAACTACCTTCTTTGGAATGAATCTCTTATCTTGCTTTAGTTCTAAATCAGCAACGAACTTTTTAACTGCGTCGATAGATACAGCCTTATCGATAGAGCCACGAGTACAAGCTTCTTCACAACGCTTGTTACATACACGTCCACAAACAGATGGAAATGGGTTTTCCTTCTTAATTAATTCAAGAGCTTCTAGATATTTACCTTCGTGAGCTTTCTTTAGATAAGCTTGAACTGGAACGTGAGCAGGGCACGCAGTCTTACATGGAGCAGTACCTGTTGGCCATGTGTTATGCATTCTTGCAGTATCTCTATAATTTTCATCCCATGCATATCTACCCCAGTTAATCTTATCTGGAAGAACTGCCTTTGGATATTGTTGTTGTGAACCATCTTTCTTGCAAAGCTTTTGGCCTAACTTAACGGCACCAGCTGGACAAGATTCAACACAGTAACCACAAGCTACACAGTTCTTTGGATCAACTTTAGCAGTGAATGAAGAACGAGATAGATTTGGAGTGTTGAATAGAAGTGAAGTTCTAAGAGCGTTACAAATCTTAACATTACAGTTACAAATATCAAAAATCTTATCGTAACCATCAATGTTTGTGATTTGATGAACGAAGCCATTATCTTCTGCTTTTTGAAGAACTTCTAAAGCTTCTTCTTTTGTACAATAGTGAGCACGGCCTGTTTCTACAGCGTAGTCAGCCATATCACCAACTTGGATACACCAATCGTCTGCGTTATCTGCACAGCCATCACCTGTAACCTTTCTTGATGCACGGCAAGAGCACATACCAAGTGAGATGTGTCCATCGTATTTTTTCAACCAGTAAGAAATTCTTTCATATTTAACTGATTCGTTATTGAAATCTACAGCCTTTTCAACTGGGATAACGTGCATACCAATACCGTCACCACCAGGAGGAACCATTTCAGTAACACCAGCAAGTGGGATAAATGTCATTCTTTCAAAGAATGATGTAACTGCTGGGTTCTTTAAGATTCTTGATTGTGTAGAGTTCATTAACTCTGCAGAACCTGGAACGAAGAAACATAGACGGTATCTCTTAATTTTTGGTGCGTTTGGAATTGGGCCATCGTCGTTATAGTTGTCGCCGTAGTCATATTCCATGATACCTACATCAGCCATTGCATCCAATAACTTTTGGAAATCAGCTGCTTCGTATTCAGGATTCATTTTTAATAATTCTTCGAACAAATAGAATTTTCTTAACTTCATCTTGTTAAGAATTTTTACCATTTCAGGTGTTAAAACCTCTTTTAATCCCCAGTACTCAGGATCATTTGATGTGACACCTAGTAGTTTGTGTGGAACTACGTCAGTAATCTTCTTTGCTAATTTAGCAAGTTCCTTGTCAAATTCTTTTTCTCCTTGATACTTAGAGTAAACTTTGTTTGATTGTTCTGGCATAATCTAACTCTCCTTGTAACTTTTAATCTTTTCTAAGAAGAATGTGGTTAATTCTTCTATTCCTTCTTTTGTTTTGTTCGAAATAGGGATTATTGTTGCATCCTTATTTCTGTACTTAATGTTGTCGATACATTTCTTGGTATCAAATGTGAAATATTTTAAAGCATCAATTTTGCTTATAATTACCAAATTGCATTTTTGGAAAATTAGTGGATATTTTAATGGCTTATCATCCCCCTCTGATGTAGATAAAATCATAATATCCATTGTGGCGCCTGTATCAAATTCAGCAGGACATACCAAATTTCCAACATTTTCTAAAAAGATAATGTCATATTTCGAATAATCAATAGCATCAAGTCCACTACGTGTCATATCAGCATCTAAATGACACATACCGCCAGTGTGTAGTTGAATGGAATCAACACCAGTGTTTTTAACGATTGATTTAGCATCTACGTCAGAGTCAATATCTGCTTCCATTACAGCGACACTAACTTTGTCTTTGATGTTGTTTATTAGAGATGTAAGAGTTGAAGTTTTACCTGCACCAGGTGATGACATTACGTTAACTAACATAACTTTGGCCTTACGCAAATCTTCACGTAGAATATCTGCGCGCTCATCATTGTTAGCAAAAGCTGATCTCTCCAATAAAATCGTACGAACTTGTCCCATTAGTAGTAATAGTATACCATAAAATAAACTTAAAAACAAGTTATAGAACAATTTGTTCGATAAATCCGATATAAATTAGAAAAAGCAGGGCAATAAAACCCTGCCTTTTTGTGAATAAATTTTATTGATTAATGTACTTCGCTGTATGCACCTAAGAAAGTGAACTGAATAGCGTCTGTATCTAGTTCAGCTATTAGGTTTTGAACAGGTTTAGATTTGATATCGCAATCTAGATCGAAATAGAAAATGAATTCGAAAGTAGAATTTGCCATTGGTCTAGATTCAAGCTTTGTCATATTGATACCAAGGTTATAGAATCTGCTTAATAATTTGTATAATGAACCTGGTGTGTTTGGAAGAGAAGTTACAATACTAATTTTATTAGCATTGTCATATACTTTTACATCCTTTGCGATAAGTATGAATCTTGTGTAATTTTCATTTGAATCTTGAATGCTTGCTTGTAGAATCTTTAATCCATAAATTTCTGCACATTCTTGAGATGAGATCGCTGCTACGTCATTTCTTCCGCTTTCTTTTACCATTCTTGCAGCAACTGCTGTATTTGGGCATGGAATAATCTTAATATTTGGATATTGTTCTAAATATTTTTTGCATTGAGATAGAGCTTGTTCATGAGAATAAACTTCTTTAATATCGCTTATCTTTGCGTTTGTGTTAGCGACTAAATTGTGCTTGATTTGAAGTCTTAATGACTTCACTATATAGAATTTATGTTCGCGCATCAAATCATAAACTGGGTTAACTGATCCAGCATATGAGTTTTCAATTGGTAATACGCCATATTCACAGAAGCCTTTTTCTACGGCTTGGAATACGTTCTCAAAATTTTTAAAATATGAAATGTCTGCAATCTCAAAGAACTTATCTGCTGCAATTCCAGAATAAGCTCCTCTAATTCCTTGGCAAGCAACCTTTGCTGCAACAGGGAATTTGTCTTCTTTTTTAATAGCTTCTTTAATTGTTTTAATTAATGATGTAGAGATGTTTTTGGTTGCTGTCTCATAGGCCTTTGATGTTTCAAATAGAGCTTCATATATCTTTTTAAGATATAATTGCTTTTCTTGAGGTAGGTCCTTTGTGACATTAATTAGTGTTTGACGATTCGCGTCAAGTTCATCGTATGAATCATTATTTAACATTTCTTGGACTAAATCCATTCTTTGAAGGTATAAATCCTTTAAAGATTCATCGATTTGAGATAGTTTTGATTGCAAGTTTTCCATATTTATTTACTCCTTTGTAAAAAAAATTGACCTTGTATTTTTGCTACAAGGTCTATCTTAATTTTTATTGTTATTATTTTCGTAAAGAAGAATAGAGGCTGTAGCTATTTAGCAGCTTTTAAAAAACCATCCTCTAAAGTTAAAGACTAAAGTTTTAATCATGTTTTCTTCCTTTCGTTGTGTTCATTCTATTATTTTGGTAGGTAATTGTCAATAGATTACAAAATATATGACACAAATTTTTCTTTATATGCGTAAAAAAATAATATAAAATATAAACATATTAAAATCGAGGTGAATATATGAACCAAAGAGAAGTATTAGAATTTATTGAAGAAAATGGAGTTAAGTTTGTTAAGCTTGCATTTTGCGATGCACTTGGCAATCTAAAAAATGTATCAATATTTGCTGATGAACTTGAAGATGTTTTCGAAAAAGGTATGGCTATCGATGAAGAAGCATTTGATGGTATTGCATCATATGAAAGAGGCGACATCCGTCTATACCCAGATCCAGAAACAATGCAAGTTCTTCCATGGAGACCACAACACGGCGCTGTTATTAGAATGTATAGTCATCTAAAGCATCAAGATGGAACAGTTGCTGAATGCGATGGTAGAGAGTTATTAAGAAGAGCTCAAGAAAAGCTAGCTAACCTTGGCTATTCTTGTACAATTGGTAGTAATTGCGACTTCTACCTATTCTTGTTAGATGAACAAGGCGTTCCTACTCATACACCATATGATAGAGCTGGATATCTAGACGCTGCACCTTTAGATAAAGGTGAAAACGTAAGAAGAGATATCTGCTTTACACTTGAGAGACAAGGATTAAAGCCAACATCATCTCACCATGAAAAAGGACCAGGTCAAAACGAAATTAGATTCAGCTACAACGATGCTCTATTTGCGGCTGACGATTTAATGACATTTAAATCAACAGTTAAATCAATCGCTAACGGTGCTGGTTTATATGCGTCATTCTTACCAAAGCCAATTGAGGATGAAGAAGGTAGCGCATTAAGAATTAACGTTCTTCTAAAGAAGGGTGATAAAGAATGTACAACAGATAGTGAAGAATTAAGATACTTCCTAGCTGGTATTATGAACCGTATTAAAGATATGACACTATTTATGAATCCTACTCCAAATTCATATGATAGATTCAATTATTCAACTTCTCCAAAATATATTGGATGGGCAGAACAAAAGTTCCACCAAGTATTAAAGGTTAGTAAATATAAAGCAACTATAAATTCAGCAGACCCATCATGCAATCCATATGTTGCATATGCATTGATACTATTTGCTGGCGCTGAAGGATTAGAAAAGAAATTAGAATTAAAGAACCAAGTAAAGGAAATCATTTTAGATTCTTCTCAATTTGAACCACTACCTTTATCTTTGAAGGAAGCAATCAAGGTTGCAGAAGAAAGTGACTTCATTAATGAAGTCATCCCAGCTAAGCATCTAGAGCAGTTCATTGCTTATAAGAAGAATGAATATGCTGAATATGAAGCTTGCAAGAATAAGGCAGAATTTTCGGATAAGAAGTACTTCGGGAGAATCTAAGATTGGCTAAGATTTTATTTGTATCTAAAAGCGAATTGAGTATAGAATTTGCTCAGCTTTTCAAAGAAGCTGGATATACTGTTTTCGCGCAAGTAAAATCTGCAAACGAAGCAAGAAGAATAGTAAACGAAAAAGAAATTGACTTAGTCGTTATAAACACGCCTCTAACTGATGAGTTTGGGCATGATTTAGCATTAAATATTGAAAACAAAGTTTTCACTAGCACAATCTTGTTCGCAAATAGCGAACTTGTAGATGCTGTAGAACAAAAGATGTTTGGTTCAACAGTTATTGTTATGAGTAAGCCAGTTTCTAAAAAAGCTTTATACAAGACACTAGGATACTTCAAAGCTCAACAACAAAAAATGGCTAAGGTTTTAGATGAAAACATTAGACTACAAGAAAAGCTTGAAGAATATAAATTAGTAGCAAGAGCAAAAATGCTATTAATGGAAAAGAACAAAATGACAGAAGAAATGGCTCATAAACATATCGATAGAACATCAAAGGATCAAAGAAGAACTAAAAAAGATGTGGCAAAGTCAATTATAGATATGTATAATTGAGCAAGGAGATTTAATATGGCAAAAAGAGAATTTACAAAAATGCAAGGATGCGGAAACGATTATATCTACTTTGATTGCGTAAGAGGAGCAGAAATCGAAAACCCAAACGATCTTGCAATTAGACTATCTGATAGACACTTTGGAATTGGCGGTGATGGCATCATCTTAATTTGCAAATCAGACAAAGCTGATGCAAAAATGAGAATGTTCAACCTAGATGGTTCTGAAGGCAAAATGTGCGGAAATGGTATCCGTTGCGTAGCAAAATATTGCTATGATAACAAAATCGTTACTAAAAAAGATTTCAAAATTGATACTTTAAGCGGTATTAAAGATATCTCAGTTCAAAAGGAAGAAAATGGCGTTGCAAAGCTAATTAGCGTTGGTATGGGAAATGCAATCTTAACTCCAAAAGATATTCCAGTAACTCTAGATGGCGACAAAATCGTAGATAGAGCTATCAGCGTTGGTGGCAAAGAATATAAGATTACTTGTGTATCTATGGGCAATCCTCACTGCGTAACATTTGTTGATGATGTAACAAAGATTGAAATCGAAAAGATAGGACCATTATTTGAAAATAATGAAATCTTCCCAGAAAGAGTAAATACAGAATTTATCCAAGTTATCGATTCTAAGACTTTAAAGATGAGAGTATGGGAAAGAGGAAGCGGTGAAACATGGGCTTGTGGAACAGGCGCTTGCGCTTCAGCTGTTGCAGCTTGCTTAAATGGATTTGCAAAAGAAGGCGATGAAATCACAGTTAAATTACTTGGTGGCGATTTAAAGATCGTCTACAAAGATGGCAAAGTAACAATGACAGGTGCTGCTGAAACTGTATTTGAAGGATTCGTAGAAGTTTAATAAATTCTATCTATTTCAATTACAAAGAAACAAGCTGGTTTATAATCAGAAAGAAGCTTCGAAAGATGAGATATAATCTCATCTTTTGTTGTTTTATCTTCAAAAGTTGTAACGACATCGAAAAGTAGTGTTGTATGAGTAGGTCCAAATACAACTCTAAAGTCGTGAAATTTATAATCTGGATTCATTTCTCTTAGGCCTTGTTTAACAATATCGTGAAGATATGTAACCTTTTCATCGTCAATAACGATAGGGTCCATATGAATAGAGATGTGAACTTTAAATTCTTCTGCAACATCGTGCTCGATAACATCAATTAAATCGTGAGATAAAGATACATCAACTTTTGCATCAACCTCTACGTGAAGCATGATATATGATGCTCCCACTCCATAACTGTGAACTAGCATATCATGAACGCCTAAAACACCAGGATAAGATAAAATCTTATCTGTTACAGCTTTTACGAATTCTGGATCTGCTTTTTCGCCAAGAAGTGGACTTATAATATCTTTAATCATTAAGCATGTAGAAACAATAATATATGCAGATAATGCTAAACCGAAGATACCATCGATTGACACAGTTGTATCTACAAGAGAAATGATAATTGCGCTGACAAGAACTGCGCATGTAGATAATACATCGTTTAAACTATCTTTTGATGAAGCCTTAAGTGTTTGCGAATTAATACTCTTTGAGAAATCTAAATAAACATACATTTGAACAAGCTTCAAAACGATAGAGAAGGCAAGTACAATATATGTATATATTGTGACAGTTGTCACGTCTGGTGTGATTATCTTTTCAATTGAAGACTTTCCAAGCATTACACCAACAGTGAAAATGATGATTCCTATGATTAATCCAGTTATGTATTCATAACGGGCGTGACCATAAGGGTGCTCCGAATCTGCAGGCTTTGAAGCAAGTTTGAAACCAACTATAGTAACTACAGATGTACCAGCATCAGATAAGTTGTTAATAGCATCAGCAATAATTGCGATACTGTTTCCAATAACACCAATTAAAATTTTGCCGATAAATAGAATGACATTTGAGATAATTCCAAAAATGCCTGCAACTGTTCCATAAGTTAGTCTAACTTTTGGATCTTGAGTGTCTTTGTAGTTCTTAATAAATAGTTTCTTCAATAATTGCATATCAAAAGTATAGCACCTATATTAAG
>JAEEWC010000158.1 GCA_016287155.1 Clostridia bacterium
AAGAGGCGTTAACGGAGTTAAAAAACGTAGAAAGATAATGAGACAAGCTAAAGGTTACTTTGGCGCTAAGTCTAAGTTATACAGAATTGCTAGAGAAGCTGTAATGAAGTCAGGAAATTATGCATTTGCTGGCAGAAGAAGAAAGAAGAGAGATTTCAGACAATTATGGATCGCTCGTATCAACGCAGCAGCTAGAACAAACGGAATGAACTATAGCACTCTAATGCATGGTTTAAAGAAGAATGGTATTGATTTAAATCGTAAGGTTCTTGCAGATTTAGCAGTATCAGATCCAGCAGCTTTCACAGCTTTATGTGAAAAGGCTAAAGCTTAAGATATTAAATAAGGCAACCGCAACAAGGTTGCCTTTTTAAGATATGAAGGTTATTACATCTACTTCAAATCCATTTATTCAAAAAATCAAGTCTCTTAAAGATAAAGAGGCTCGTATTTTATTTAATGAATTTATTGTAGAAGGGGAAAACATCGTCAAAGATTTACCTGACTTTGTTGAAGTTGATTATGTATTTGTTGAAGATACAAAGATTAATCAATATCAATACATCTTAGATAGATACTCAGATGAAATCGTTTATTCTGTTTCTCAAAAGGTAATGAAGCTAATATCAGATACAACAACTCCATCTGGAATCTTAGTTGTTGTTAAAAAGAAAACAACTACCTTTAAAAAAGGTAGCAATGTTGTAGTGTTAGATGGCGTATCTGACCCAGGTAATATGGGAACTATAATTAGAACTTGTGTTGCTTGTGGAGTTAAAGATATATTTGCCATTAACACAGTAGATTCCACATCACCTAAAGTTGTTAGATCAACAATGGGTGGTATATTTAGAGTAAATGTTATCCCTACAACTTATGAAGAATTATTCTCAAAGTTGCAAGGATATGATTTATTAACACTAGATATGAATGGCAAGGATATTTTCAAAGAAAATAATATTAAAAAACCATTTGCTTTAATCGTTGGAAGTGAAGCACATGGGGTTTCAAAGATTTTAAAAGAAAAATGTACAACAATTTTGTCATTACCGATGGTAGGACAAATTGAGAGTTTAAATGCTGCAGTAAGTTTATCTGTAGCTCTTTATAATCTTACTTTTGGCAAATAGCCGTTGCTTAAAACCATAGTTTTAAATTATAATATATAAGAATATGTTTGAAAGGAGATAGATATAGTATGTCAGGACATAGCAAATGGCACAACATACAAATGAAGAAAGGTAAGAACGATGCTGCAAGAGCAAACGTTTTCACAAAGATAGGTAGAGAAATCGCCGTAGCAGTTAAAGCTGGCGGTCCAGATCCAAACAGCAATGCAAAATTAAGAGATGTTATTGCTAAAGCAAAAGCTGCAAATATGCCAAATGATAACATTCAACGTGGTATCAAGAAAGCTGCAGGTGAAGGCGCTAACATCAACTACGTAAACAACGTATATGAAGGATATGCTCCAGGCGGAATTGCAATGATCGTTGACACTCTAACAGATAAGGTTAACAGAACTGTTGGTAATGTTAGAATGTATTTTGATAAATGTGGCGGATCACTAGGTGTTAGTGGTTGCGTATCATACTTATTTGATAACCTAGGCGTTATTATCATTGAAAAGGGAAATCATGACGAAGATGAAGTTATGATGGCTGCTTTAGATGCAGGTGCTGATGATGTTATCGGAGACGAAGATGTTTTCGAAATCAGAACAGCTCCAGAAAACTTCTCACAAGTTAGAGAAGCTTTAGAAAAGGATGGTTCTTATAATATCGTATCAGCTGAAGTTACAATGGTTCCAAAGGATACAACTCCACTAGATAAGGACGCTTCAGCAAAGGTTCAAAGACTTATCGATATGTTAGAAGATGACGATGATGTACAAAACGTATATCATAACGCAGAATTATTCGAAGAAGAGGAAGACGACTAATTATGATTAGTGTTAGAGATGTTTGTCTAAAAGCTAAAGAAGCTGCATTTGAACTTGCAGCAGCAACAACAGCAGAGAAAAATGCAATGTTAAATTGCATTGCTGATGCTATTTTGGCTAATAAAGACAAAATCTATGACGCTAATAAAATTGATGTTGAAAATGCAAAAGGCAACTTGTCTAGCTCAATGGTAGATAGATTAACTCTAACAGATGCTAGAGTTCAAACTATGGTAGATGGAGTAAGACAAGTAGCTAAACTTCCAGATCCAATTGGAGAAGTTACAGATTCTTGGGAAATCAAGAATGGTTTAAAATTCACAAAGGTTAGAGTTCCACTTGGAACAATTGGTGTAATTTACGAAGCAAGACCAAACGTTACAATTGACGTTGCTGCTTTATGTTTAAAGAGTGGTAACTGTGTTGTACTTCGTGGAGGTAAAGAAGCAATTAATTCAAACAGAGCATTATACGAAGTAATCGCAAAGGCTCTAGAAACAAAGGGCTTCAATCAAAACGTAGTTGGTTTTATCGATGATACATCAAGAGATTCATCTTTAGAATTATTAAAGCAAGGCGATTGTATCGACGTTGTAATTCCAAGAGGCGGAGATGGATTAAAGCACTTTGTGCTTGAGAACGCTACTATGCCAGTTATTGCTTCTGCTGGTGGTGTTTGCCATGCATACATTCATGAAAGTGCAAATTTAGATTTAGCAGAAAAAGTTATATATAATGCAAAGATGCAAAGACCATCTGTTTGCAATGCTTTAGAGCAATTAATCATCGACAGAAAGATTGCATCTCATTTGCCATCACTTCTAGTTAGAATGGTAAAAGATGGATGTAGCATCAATGGAGATGAAGAAGTTTGCAGATTAGTACCAGGCGCAACATTATGTGATGCTACAGAATACAAAAAAGAGCATCTAGATTATGTATTGACTGTTTCTATCGTAGATAATTACGAACAAGCAATTAATCAAATTAACAACAATAACACAAAGCATTCTGATGCAATTATTGCTCAAGATGAAAAGGTTATAGATATTTTCAAGAAGAAGGTAGACACAGGATGTCTATATGTAAATACTTCAACAAGATTTACAGATGGCTTTGAATTTGGATTTGGGGCTGAAATAGGCATTTCTACGCAAAAATTACACGCAAGAGGACCTCTTGCTTTAAAACAACTTACAAGCGAAAAATACATCATTGTAGGAAACGGACAAATTAGACAATAATGATCATTTTAGGAATCGACCCAGGTTTAGCAATTGTGGGATATGGAGTTATAAGTGTAGAGAGAGGAAAATCTACTGTTATAGACTATGGCGTTATTAACACTCCAAAAGAAGATAAGGTTCCAGTTAGATTAAACAAAATCTACGAAGGAATGAATGCATTATTAGATAAATACCATCCAGACAATATCGCGCTTGAAGAATTATTCTTTAACACAAATACAACAACAGGTATTAATGTAGCACAAGCAAGAGGCGTTATTTTGCTTGCTTGCACTCAAAGAACGTCTCAATTATATGAATATACGCCACTTCAGGTAAAACAAGCTATGACAGGTTATGGTAAGGCCGAGAAGAAGCAAATTCAATATATGGTTACAAAGATGTTGAATTTAACAAAGATTCCAAAACCAGACGATGCTGCCGATGCGCTAGCGATTGCTTTAACTCATGCGCAAACAGCAAGGTTTGGTGGTATGTTTAAGATTTAGTTTTAATGCACCCAAAGTAGGGTGCAATTTTTGTCAATATTGACTTACTTATATTTTATATATAAAATAATACATAGCGAGGTGATAAAAATGGAAAATTACATGCTATGGGTATGGCTAAGCGTAATTATGATATCTCTTATCGTTGAGTTATCTACAACACAACTAGTTTCAATCTGGTTTGCGTTAGCTGGTGCTATTACTTTAGGGCTTTCATTTATTCCTGGATTTGCATGGTGGGGACAAGTACTTGTATTTGCTGTACTCGCTGCAATTTCATTCTTCACATTTAGACCATTATTATTAAAATGGCAAAAATTGCATCAAAGCAGAGAGACGGATACAAACCTTGATTTAATCGTAGGAATGTATGTACGTGTACTAAAGCCAGCAGACTTTGATAATCTAGGAGAAGCAAAAATAGGCGATGTCGTATGGAGCATCAAGAGCAAGGACGGAGAAGTTTTAGACCAAAATGAAATCGTCAAAATAGTAGCAATTGAAGGTAACAAATTGATTGCTC